>NZ_CP154468.1:600000-900000 GCF_039545455.1 Brucella sp. BE17
GCCATGGCAGGATGCAACCCTGTTTGAAGCCGTGGTGCTTTCCTTCGGTCTCGATTTCTACAAGAAGGTCTTCATCGAAAACGATCCGGAAGCGCTTGGCGGCGACCAGATGAAAGAAGCCTTCGATCGCATGACCAAGCTGCGGACTTATGTCGACGACAATTTCTCTGGTCGTGACTGGAACCTCGCCTCGGCCATGGTTATCGAAAACAAGGCCGGGTTGCAGTTCATGGGTGACTGGGCCAAGGGTGAATTCATCAAGGCCGACAAGAAGCCGGGCGAGGATTTCGTCTGCATGCGCTTCCCCGGCACGCAGGGCAATGTGACCTTCAATTCCGACGTGTTCGCAATGTTCAAGGTCGCTGAGGACAAGGTGCCTGCGCAGCTGGAAATGGCCTCCGCTATTGAAAGCCCGACCTTCCAGGCAGCTTTCAACGTGGTCAAGGGTTCAGCACCGGCGCGCACCGATGTGCCGGACACTGATTTCGACGACTGCGGTAAGAAGGCCATTGCTGACGTGAAGGAAGCCAACGAGAAGAACACCATGGCCGGTTCTCTCGCGCATGGCTATGCCGCACCAACGGCTGTGAAAAATGCTTTCTTTGACGTCATCACGCGCCAGTTCAACGGTGAACTGTCTTCGGAAGATGCCGTGAAGGAACTGGCTCCCGCAGTGGATGCCGCGAAGTAAGGATTGGCTGAAAGGCGCCCGTTCGTTCACATGAGCGGGCGTCTTTTCCATACCTGTGATTCACATATCGAGAAATTGAATCGTCCGGTGCGAATGATCATTCGTAGTCTGGCGATAGTACAGGGTGGCGCATTATGAAGCGTAACAGCCGATTACAAGAATTCATTCCAAAGCTTGTCATGGCGCCAAGTTTCCTGATCGTTCTCGTCTTCGTCTACGGGTTCATTCTTTACACCGGTGTGCTGTCGCTCTCAAACAGCCGCATGCTGCCATCCTATGGCTTTGTAGGCCTCACGAATTACCAAAAACTTTGGGCATTGCCACATTGGTGGCGGGCGGTGAGCAATCTTGCGATCTTCGCCTCGCTCTATATCGTCATCTGCTCAGTGATAGGGCTGTTTCTGGCGATTCTGCTCGACCAGAAGATTCGCGGTGAAGGCTTTTTGCGCCCGATCTATCTCTATCCGATGGCGCTGTCCTTTATCGTGACGGGAACCGCATGGAAATGGTTTCTTGATCCGGGTATAGGGCTTCAAAACACCATGCATCTGTGGGGATGGGAAAGCTTTTCATTTACATGGATCAAGAGCAACACCATGGCGATTTATTGTCTGGTGATTGCCGCAGTCTGGCAGTCGTCGGGTTTTGTCATGGCTATGTTTCTCGCCGGTCTTCGCGGCGTCGATAACGAGATCATAAAGGCGGCACAGATTGACGGAGCTTCGACCGGAACCATCTATCGCCGTATCATCATTCCGCTGATGCGGCCCGTGTTTCTCTCGGCTTTCGTGGTGCTGGCACATCTTGCCATCAAGGCCTATGATCTTGTGGTGGCCTTGACCGGTGGCGGGCCGGGGCAGGCAACAGAACTGCCTGCAACCTTCATGTATTCCTATACGTTTGCCCGCAATCAGATGGGTATCGGTGCATCGTCTGCCATCATCATGCTGGTCATGATTTTTTCGATCATCATCCCTTATCTCTATTCAGAACTTCGCGGAGGATCGCGGTCATGAGCGTCCACACGCAGGAAAATGCCGTCAGCAGCGGCAAGCTCACACGCGCGCTCATTTATACAGCGCTGTTGTTCTTCGCCTTTTATTATTTGTTGCCGCTCTATGTGATGCTGGTCAATTCCTTCAAACCGCTCGAAGAAATCCGGCAGGGCGGGATGCTCAACCTGCCGCAGCAATGGACTATTGCACCATGGCTTTCAGCATGGTCAACCGCGCAGATCGGCGTACAGCCGACGGGGCTAAAACCCTTCTTCATCAATTCGATCATGATGGTCGTTCCAGCGGTCGCAATCTCAACCATTGTTGGCGCATTGAATGGCTATGTGCTGACCAAATGGAAGTTTCGCGGCTCCAACGTTTTTTTCGGTCTGCTGCTGCTTTCATGCTTCATTCCGTTCCAAATCGTGCTGATCCCGATGGCGCGTGTTTTGGGTTTTTTGGGCATTGCAGGCACGGTGTGGGGCCTTGTTCTGGTGCATGTAATTTATGGTCTGGGCTTCACCACGCTTTATTTCCGCAATTATTATGAGGCCTTCCCGACAGAGCTGGTGCGTGCCGCACAGATCGACGGAGCCGGTTTCTTTCAGATTTTCCGGCGCATTCTGCTGCCATCTTCAGGGCCGATCATCGTTGTGTCGGTGATCTGGCAGTTCACCAATATCTGGAACGATTTTCTGTTTGGCGCATCGTTTTCCGGGGCGAACTCCATGCCGATGACGGTGGCGCTCAATAATCTCGTTTCGTCGTCCACCGGCGTCAAGGAATATAACGTGCATTTTGCGGCTGCCATTCTGGCTGCCCTGCCGACGCTGATCGTCTATATCGTTTCCGGCCGTTATTTCGTGCGCGGTCTTATGTCCGGCGCCGTCAAAGGCTAGAGTAGGATCAATTCATGTCATTTCTGAAAATCACCGATCTCTATAAATCCTACGGCAACGTAGAGATATTGAAGAATATCAATCTCGAAATCGACGAGGGCGGTTTTCTGGTGCTGGTTGGGCCATCTGGCTGTGGCAAGTCCACGCTGTTGAACACCATTGCCGGACTGGAGCCGATCACCTCCGGCGACATTTCCATCAACGGAAAGTCGATTGCCGGTCTGCACCCCTCGCAGCGCGACATCGCCATGGTGTTCCAGTCTTACGCGCTTTATCCGAACATGACGGTGGCCGGAAACATCGCCTTCGGCATGGAAATCCGAAAAGTCCCCAAAGCCGAGCGCGAAAAGGCTATTCAGGAAGTGGCGGAAATCCTTCAGATCGGTCATCTCCTCGACCGCAAACCGAGTCAGCTTTCCGGTGGTCAGCGTCAGCGTGTTGCCATGGGACGTGCACTGGTGCGCAACCCGCAGGTGTTTCTGTTCGATGAGCCGCTCTCGAACCTCGACGCCAAACTGCGTGTGGATATGCGAACCGAGATCAAGCGCCTGCATAGCCGTATGAAGACGACCATCGTCTATGTGACGCACGACCAGATCGAGGCAATGACGCTGGCAACCAAGATTGCCGTTCTGAAAGACGGTGTGCTGCAACAGTTCGGCACACCAGCGGAAATCTACAACAACCCCGCCAACATGTTTGTTGCCGATTTCATGGGTTCTCCTGCGATGAACCTTTTGACGGCGACGGTCGAAAAAAATGGCACCGATCAAGCGATATCTCTGGAGCGCGGTGAGGAAGATCCTTTGAAAATTGTGATCAAGAATGCCCCGCAAGACCTTGGCAAATATACAGGAAAGCAGATCGTGTTCGGTATCCGTCCTGAAGCGTTAACCGATCCGGACGGAGCGGATCGTAACGCGAGCGCCATTGTCGAGGGGGATTGCCTGATCGACGTTGTGGAACCGGCCGGTTCAGACACCTTTGCCGTGACACGTGTTGGTGGAAAACATGCGGTCGCCCGCCTGCGCGCCGATGCGCGGATCGTCGCGGGACAATCATCACGTCTTGCCTTCAACCTCGACAAGGCCGTTTTCTTTGACCCGTCCACACAGGCCCGGATCGTCTGAAAATTCTGAGTTGACCCCTATTCACAAAGGGAAACCAGAGCTTTCTGCAGACAGTTTCGGTGTAGGATTACGAATTTTTACGCTTGGTGGTGGCCTGAAAGTTGCGCTCTAACTTATCAATTAGCGTGCTGTGATTTCACGCGGTAACCGCCGTTGTCCAGGCGTTCGAATATCTCATCGATCTGCGAGTGGCGCAGCGGTTCACCGCTGGAATCGGGTACAAGGTTTTGTTCGGAAACATAAGCCACATATTCTGAATCCGTATTCTCGGCCAGGAGATGATAAAAAGGCTGGTCGCGATGCGGACGCGCTTCTTCGGGAATAGATTGATACCATTCCTCGGTATTGGCAAATTCCGGATCAACGTCAAAAATGACGCCACGGAAAGGAAAGAGACGGTGTTTCACCACCTGCCCGATCTGGAATTTTGCGTGTTTTATCTGTGTCATGCCCATGGGAGAATATGTAGGTCGCCGCGCGGTAAATTAAAGCGGCCGTCCTCTCTCCCGTGTTTCTCTATGCCGGTCGTTGTTGCGTTCGGGCAGTTTTGGCAGAAAATGCGAAAAGCCGCTGCCGGGCCGAAGTCCTTCGCGCATGAAAAATGCGCGCAACGGTGCGAAGGAACGCAGCATTTCCAACCCGACTCCGCGCGCAATCTGTGCCGGAAGAAGCGACGATAGCAGCGAGCGGTTGAGCGCATCGACCGAACCGGTGCGCGCCAGAATATCCGGCCTGCGTCCGCGATCATAAGCGTGGATGACACGGTCCGAACCCGGATCGATAGGGTCTTTCTCGATCGCCTTGACGAGTGTTTCCACATCGCGTGTGCCAAGGTTCAAACCTTGCGCGCCGATGGGTGGAAAAACATGCGCAGCTTCACCAATAAGAATAGTGCGCTTGGCGGCGAAGGCGCTCGGCACAAGGCCGGAAAGTGGCCACGCCTGCGGTCGCACCTCAATGCTGATCTCACCCAGCATGGATTGCATCATCTCCTCGATGCGTGCGGCCAGTGCCGTATCGTCGAGTGCAAGCAAGCTTTCGGCGCGTTCAGGATTGACCACCCATACAAGACTGGAGCGCTTGCCTTTCAGCGGTACCTGCGTGAAGGGACCTTCCTCTGTGTGGAACTCGGTCGAGACGTTGTCGTGGCTGACCGTATGGGCAAAGGAGAGAACGACGGCAGTTTGCGGATATTTCCAGCGCCGCACGCGGATTCCCGCAGCCTCCCGCGCGCTCGAATTGCGCCCGTCGGCAGCGATCAGCAGGCGCGCATGCAGCGTTTCTCCTCCGGCAATCGTAACAGTTGCATGATCGCCGTTGGGACGATATTCGATGGCCGAAGCGGTAATCCGCCTGATATTGGGGTCGCGGGCCACGGCATCTGCAAGGTTTTCATTGAGAATGGCGTTTGGAATGTTATAGCCAAAGGCCTGTTCATCGATTTCGCCGGCGCGAAATGTTACCGTTGGACTGCGTACCAGACGGCTGGTTGCGTCGATGATGCGCATGGATGCGAGGGCTGTGGCTTCCGGCTCAATCACATGCCAGACGCCGAGCCCATCCAGAAAGCGGATAGCCGGCATCATCAAGGCGGTGGTGCGACGGTCACCCTTGTCGGTTTCAGGGCCAAGCAGGACAGTGCGGAAACCCTTAGCACCAAGCGCCAGCGCCGCCATCATGCCTGCCGGACCGCCGCCGCTGATCAGAATGTCGGTCATGGGCTTGGTGGCAACCAGATCATTCATTTGCTTCATCCTTGCCGGTTGGAGCCGGTTATTACGCTTTGAAAGGCTCAAATCATCACCATTATCTAGACCGAATTGCCAGCAAAGGCCATTCTTCCGTGGAATTAAGGGCGATTTGTCCGTCACGTCTTGCGCTTTTGCACTTATTCGGGGAAAGCTTTCTACAAGATTACGGCTATTGCGAGATAGGTCCGTGGGCGATCAGCGAGAAGAATGAAATGGCGGATGGCGTGAAAACCAAACTGACCCAGAGAATTAAAGCCAGGAAAGTCACCGCGCCGCAGGCCAGGGCCTTCTCTGTGCATCTCTTAACGGCGTCCGGTTCTTTTCTGGCGTTCCTGTCTATCGTTGCTGCAAGCGATGGCCGCTACACGGCCATGTGGTGGTGGCTGGGGCTGGCGCTGTTCGTTGACGGAATCGACGGGCCGATTGCCCGCAAGCTCGAGGTGAAATACGTCCTGCCCAACTGGTCGGGCGAGATGCTCGATAACATCATCGATTATGTCACCTATGTTTTGATCCCGGCCTTTGCGCTTTATCAAAGCGGGTTTATGGGGACTTATCTTTCCTTCATATCCGGCGCAATCATCGTGGTATCGAGTGCGATCTATTATGCCGACACCGGCATTAAAACGAAGGAAAACTTCTTCAAGGGCTTTCCCGTCGTCTGGAACATGGTGGTCTTCACTCTGTTCATCGTGAAGCCGGGCGAGTGGGTGGCCTTTGCGACCGTGGTCATATCGGCCATCCTTTCTTTCCTTCCGATCAATTTTTTGCATCCGGTGCGCGTGGTACGGCTTCGTCCGCTCAATCTGACGGTGTTTCTGCTCTGGTGCGCTTGTGGCGCGATAGCACTCTATTATACGCTGGATGCGCCACTGTGGGTGCGTGTCTGCATTTCTGTAACAGGGATCTATATTTATTTCATTGGTGCCATCATGCAGTTGTTCCCAGGGCTTGGTCGCACGGCTGCGGTCGTTGCGAGTGAACAGGCTGCAACTGCAAAGAAAAACGGAGTTACGTCATGATCAACGCCATTCGTGTCCATCAGACCGGCGGTCCGGAAGTTCTAAGCTATGAGCAGGTGGAAATCGGAGAACCGGGGCCGGGACAAGCGAAGGTGCGCCACGAAGCTATTGGCCTCAATTTCATTGATGTCTATTTCCGCACCGGTCTTTACAAGGCCGAGCAGTTGCCCTTCACCCCCGGGAATGAGGGCGCTGGAACGGTCATTGCCGTAGGCTCCGGCGTGGAAAATGTCAGCGTTGGCGACCGGGTCGCCTATGTCGTAACGCCCGGCTCCTATGCTGATGAGCGCATTGTACCGGCTGAGCGTCTGGTCAAGGTGCCGGACGCTATCGATCTCAAAACCGCTGCGGGAATGATGCTGAAGGGCATGACGGCGCAGTATCTTTTGCGCAGCACTTTTGACGTCAAGCCAGGGCAGACCATTCTGTTTCATGCCGCAGCCGGTGGTGTCGGACTCATTGCCGGGCAGTGGGCCAGACATCTTGGCGCCACCGTGATCGGTACTGCCGGGTCGCCCGAAAAAATCGCCTTGGCAAAACAGCATGGCTACGACCACGTCATCAATTATCGCAGCGAAAATTTTGTCGATAAGGTCAGGGAACTGACAGACGGCAAAGGCGTCGATGTCGTCTATGACTCGGTTGGCCGCGACACCTATATGGGGTCGCTTGATGTCTTGAAGCCGCGCGGGCTTCTCGCCTGTTTCGGGCAGTCTTCCGGGCTTATCCCGCCATTCGATCTGGGTACGCTGTCGCAGAAGGGCTCTCTGTTCGTAACCCGCCCGACATTGTTTCATTACATCGCCACGCGCCCCGAGCTTGAAGCGGCGGCAAACGGGCTTTTCGACGTGGTGAGCAGCGGCGCTGTGAAGATCGAGGTGAATCAGAGCTATGCGCTGAAAGATGTGCGCACGGCACATGAAGATCTTGAGGCTCGTAAGACGACGGGCACGACCATTTTACTTCCGTAACGCACGTAAATATAAAATAAAAACCGGAGCTTGCGCCCCGGTCTTTACAATTCACATCATTCAAGCGCATCCCGAACGGTTTGTAACAGTTTTTGGGTAAGACGCGCGTCAAATCAAAGACTTAGAGCGCCGATCTGATAAAATCAGATCGGCGCTCTAAGCTTATTCAGCGGCGTCGGCAGGTGCTGCGTTGAGCTGGCCGTAGCGTTCTTCACCGATCTTGCCAAGCAGGTCGAGCTGGGTTTCCAGAAAATCGATATGACCTTCTTCGTCGGCCAGAAGCTCATCAAAAAGCTGTTTGGTGACGTAATCGCCCAGTTCGTCGCAAATTTCGCGCGACTTCTTGTAAGAGGTACGGGCGTCATATTCGCCTGCGAGATCGGCTTCCAGAACTTCCTTGACGTTCTGACCAATGCGCAAAGGCGCAACTGTCTGCAGGTTCGGATGACCTTCAAGGAAGATGATACGGTCGATCAGCTTATCGGCGTGCTGCATTTCTTCAATGGATTCTTCACGCTCTTTTTTCGCAAGACGCGTGAAACCCCAGTCGTTGAGCAGACGGTAGTGCAGCCAGTATTGATTGACAGCACCAAGCTCCAGAAACAGAGCCTCGTTAAGCCGCTCGATGACTTTTGGTTCGCCTTTCATTCCAAGAACTCCCGAATTTATCGCGTAGAGAACGGACACGATCAATAAACTGAACGACGTTTTCGTCCGTCTGGTCGTGCCGAAGATGGTATTCTTCGGTCACCCTTATGATCGTTTCTACGACGTTTGGGAAGCAGCCGCAGCAGCGACCGCGCTTAGACATGGCGTTGAACACGGTGCCAGGCACAATTAGCTGCCAGCAATCCTGATCGAGGATTTCAATAATGACGGCTTCGATATCCTTGTCGGTGATAACATTGCAGCTGCAAACTAACATGAAAGACCGTCTCCCAAGCTATTGTTGCAGTAAAAAACAGATGCACTATCGACCGAAAGAGAAGGGTTTACCTGTCCATTTCTGCGCATTGCTTCAAATGCGGCACCAATGTGCGGCATTTTTATTCTGAGTGCGGCACATGGCCAAGTAGAACCGGACAAGGGTTCCTCCAATTGCAAGGGTTAAAGGCCCGAACATTAAAGGTTTATTTCGACGAACTTTAAAACTCGTCGAATTCAGTCAGGTTATGACGGGAGAGCGGGCCGCCGTCAAATTTTATGTTTTTGAAATGTTCTAAAAAACAACAACTTAGAATTATTCTAAATATGAGTTAACTCGCCATGTTTAAACGTTAATTAGCGTTTCAAACCCATATCGGCGACCGTTATTTTGGATCGCCGGGCTGTTCTGTGCCATTTCGCCGCATGGTGCGGAAAATCGTGTATTTCACGCTTCTCAAGCACCTTTTATGGCTGTGAAGCCTTCGAATCGCGGCGATCCGAGATAGAGAGACTTGTTGTTTCCAGCGTTGCGATGCGCATCGCGGAACTGTTCCGACTTTGTCCAGAAAGTAAAATCCTCCTGACTGCGCCAAACTGTGTGCGAGGAATAAAGCGTAAAGCCTTCTTCCTCATTGGTCGCGCCGCGAAGGAGGTGAAAGCTTTCAAAGCCCGGGAGTTCAGAAAGCGTGGAATCGCGGTTTTTCCATACGGCCTCAAAATCGGCCTCAGACCCGATGCGAACCTTGAAGCGGTTCATTGCAATAAACATGGCTTATCCTTTCGGTTGGATTGGCTAATTTATATAGCGCGTTTTTCAATTTAATTCCGGCGCGTGCGGTGGTAGGCCCGCACGCGCCGCATCGCATCTTGGGATCGAAGACCACTGCCGCGGTCAGGATGGCCGGTCTTCACGGATGCGATGATTTCCGGATGGAGCGATGACGCTTGCACAGACCCTAGAATTTTTGCGTCAGCGATATTTTAAAGTTACGTCCCGCTTCGGAATAGAACTCGGTCACATTGCTCACACTGTTGACCTCCATCGCGTTGTAATATTGCTTGTCGAAGAGATTATAGACACCGGCCTGCAAGCGCATGCCCTTGATCTGTTCGGGTTCCCACCATCCGGTCAGATTGACAATGCCATAGCCCGGCAAACGGCGCGACGACATGCCCGACCGTGTCGATATGGTCTGGTTGAGATAACCAGCCATGACCACGCTGGCGTCAGCACCCCAGTTCTCAGTGTCATAACCGACGCCTACCACACCCTTGAGCGGCTGAGAGGAGGAGAGGGGTATATTGTCGTCAAGGTTCATGGCTTTGGCATAGCTGACCGCGCCATGAATATTGATGCCGTTGTTGAAGTAGTGATGGGCTTTCAGTTCGATACCGGCAATGCGGGCCTTGTTGAGGTTGCGGAAGGTCGTCAGGCCATCCGGATAGTCATCAGTGCGCGTGGTGATGGTATCGATGAAGCTGCTGTAGCGGTTGACGAAGGCAGTGATGCGTCCGCCGGTGTTCTGATTGCCGAAATTGGCACCGATGTCGAAGCCATAGCCGGTTTCCGGGTCGAGATCAGGATTGCCGATCGTGCCATAAGTCGCCGAGAGATATGTGACGTATAGCTGATCGATTTCAGGTGATTTATAGGTTGTGGAGAACTGCGCGAATAATTCCAGTTCAGGCATTGCCTGCCAGGAAGCGCGGATCTTCGGCGAGAAGCGATTGCCCGTGCTGTCGGCATAACCGCTTTCGGAATCCGGTTTGAACTTGTACCAGTCATAGCGGATACCGGGTGTGATCGCGAAAGGCGTATCACCAATCTCGATCCGATCTTCTACGAACATGCCGAAGCGCGTCGCATCCACGTCAGGCGTATCCTTCTGGTTGATATGTAGGTATGGGCACACGAACATCTGTTCCATCGGCGTCGCAGTGCCGCGCGTACAATTATCGGCCCCGGTCAGTTGTTGTTTGTATTTCGAAAAGCTGACATCGCCGCCAATTGTCAAGGAGTGCGAGAGCGTACCCGTATCAAAGTCGAGATTGGTATAACCGGTCGCGCCGTAGCGTTCTTCTTCAAGATTGTACTTGCGGGAATAGGGGCCGCGCAGGCTGCTGATACGCGTTCCGTTGGTTTCATAGGACCGTTCGATACGCTGCCAGTACAAGGTCGCAAATGCATTGTTGACGAGGGCATCTTCGCTTTGTGCTTCATAACGGTAGTCCAGCGAGATCCGGTCGCGCTTGTTTTGCTGGTTATCGCGCAGCGTCTTGTTGTCATAGGTGGTGCCGGCGTCCGAATATTTGTCGGTATCCGCGTCGAGCCGGTTGCGTTCCGCAGTCAGGCCGACCGTATGTCCGCCTTCCAGTTCCTGGCGCAGCTTGAACATGAGATTGCTGCGATCATAATCGCGTGGATTGGCTTCGGTTCGCGCGCTGCCGTAACCACCGACATCACCGGTATTCTGAACTTCATGACCGCGCTTGTAGGAGCCCTGAAACAGCACAGACGTATTCTGGATTTTCTGGGCAACAGCGGCGGAGCCGATAAACGATTTGTCAGACCCGTCATAGGTGAGCTTTGCAATGCCGCCAAAGGCTTTGCCGGGAGCAAGCAGATCTGCCGGTTCGAGCGTCTTGAGTGCGAGTGCGCCACCCATTGCGCCACCACCAACCCGGCTGGCGTCTGCTCCATAAAGAACATCAAAGGTCGAAAGCGACGACAGATCATAGGCGTCGGAGCCGCCTGACACGGCTGAGCGCACATAGGCTTCGAGATAAGGAATGGCGATACCATCGATTGTTGTCAGCACGCGATTGCCTTCAAGGCCGCGAATGTTGACGCTGCCGGTGGTGGAGTTAACGGCTACACCCGGTTCCGTCGTGTTGCCGATATCTTTAAGTGTATTGATATCCTGCTTGCTGATTTGATCGGCAGTGGTGGTGCTGGCAAGCGGCGTGTCGGTGACCGAGCCCTTGCTCGTGCGAACCCCTTTGATGACAACTGTCTTGAGATTGACGCCATCTTCCGATTCGGAAGCCTTCTGTTCCTGTGCGAATGACTGTGATGTCATTGCCACGAGGATGATCGCAAGGCCGCTGCTTGCCAGAAATGACCGTTTGTATTGCCCACCAGTCGCCCGCATTCCAATTTCCTTTACACCTCAGCTTTTCCGCGGCGCTGACAGCCGGGAAGCTCGATAAAATCCAGATAGTTAGGATGCTTCCCTATGAAAGCGTCGGCGCTGGCTGGCGAAGAGGAAAATCTTCGTGGCTTGCACTGGAAAAGCAAGATTTAAACTTGACTCGATTAATCCAGTAATGCAGTGATTATTAAACATGACTGGCGATGTCAATAAATCAATTCAGGTGCGGCAGTCTGTTTTTGATTTGTGAAAACACCGCTCAGCCCGGACAATTAACAGCCGATCAACACAGGGCCGATCAAAACAGGGCAGGACAATGAACAGGCGTATAGATATCGACATGCAGGTACGTTTGCCCCGCGGCCACACCGCTGACCGCTCTCCACATCGCTTGCATGACAATCAAGGCAGGATTGGCGGCGCTGAAAAAGCAGATGCGCGCACTGGCGAAACACAGCGTCTCTGCGCGACCTTGAAGGAATCGCATCTCAAGACTTATGGCAGCCGCGAGCTTTTCGACGGTTCGCGTGAAGTGGGCATAGAGCATGGCGGATCGCTCTATCGCTTGAAAATTACCCGCCAAGGCAAGCTCATTCTGAACAAATAGGCAATCATATCCATGACGATCCAATCTAAGCCCTCCCCAGAACAGATTCTCCAGGCACGGGCGGATAATCCCAAAACGCGAGAGCGCGAATTTGCACAGAGCCTCAATATTTCCGAGGCCGATTTCATCGCTGCTCATTGCGGACTGGGTGAAGACGCCGCTATTTCTGCCCGCCACATAGACGCCAATGTGGAAAAGCTTCTTCAGCGCGTATCCTCGCTGGGGGAAGTGATGGCGCTGACGCGCAACGAGAGCGTGGTTCACGAGAAGATTGGTCCGTTCGAAAAGGCGATATGGGGCCCGCATGCGTCGCTGGTTCTCGGTCAGCAGATCGATCTGCGTATTTTCCCCAAGCATTGGGTGCATGGATTTGCCGTGCGCAAGAATGAAGGTGGCGATGTGCGCCGCAGCCTGCAATTCTTTGATGCGGCCGGCGAGGCCGTACACAAGATTCACCTGCGACCGGCTTCCAATGTTGATGCCTATGAAGCACTCGTCGCCGAGTTGCTGCTGGATGACCAATCCGCCTCGATTGAAACCAAACTTCCCGTAAAGGGCGAGAAGTCCGATGCGACGAAGGTCGATATCGTTGCGTTCCGCGAGCGGTGGGGTTCTTTGACCGATGTGCACCAGTTTGTCGGGCTTCTGAAAGATTTCGGCGTCGACCGGCATCAGGCAGTGCATCTGGCTGGACAGGATTTTGCCTGGCGCGTCGATCTCTCCGCCGTCGAGGCAATGATGAACCATGCTGTGCAGCAGCAATTGCCGATCATGTGCTTTGTGGGCAGTCGCGGCTGCATCCAGATCCACACTGGCCCCATCCATGAGATCAAGATGCTGGGACCGTGGCTCAACGTCCTGGATCCGACGTTCCACATGCATCTGCGCGTTGATCATATTGCCGACGCATGGGTTGTGCGCAAGCCGACCAAGGATGGCCATGTCACCTCGCTCGAGGCCTATGACACGAAGGGCGAACTGATCGTGCAGTTCTTTGGCGAACGCCATGAAGGCGAAGCGGAACTCGCGGACTGGCGCATGATCGCTGAAAACCTGCCGCGCCTGCCGCAGTCGTCGGCCGCATAGGATCATTACCATGTCGGTCATTTCGAACGGTTTTATGCGCTTTGCCGCACTCACCGCTGTTGCCCTATCTTTCGGGATAGGGGTTGCGTGGGCTGAGACGGTGGAAAAATTACCGGATACATCGCGCGTCGTTTCGGTTGGCGGTGCTGTGACGGAGATTGTCTACGCGCTGGGTGCAGAAAAAATGCTGGTCGCACGCGACCAGACCAGCCTTTATCCGAAAGAAGTCCAGGCATTGCCGGACGTCGGTTACATGCGTCGGCTTGCGCCGGAAGGGGTTCTTTCGGTCAATCCTAGCGGCATTCTGCTGGTTGAGGGTAGCGGTCCTCCCGACACGCTGGAGGTTCTTAAGAAAGCCACCGTTCCGATGGTTATCATTCCGGAAAAGTTTGACCGCAACGGCGTGATTGCGAAGATCGATGCAGTGGGTAAGGCGCTCGGCCTTGAAGACAGGGCTAAGGCGCTTGCCTCTGATGTTGCGCGCGATCTCGATGAAGCTGAAAAGCTTGCCGCGGGCAGAAAGCATCGCAAGCGCGTTTTGTTCGTATTATCCGTGACCGGCGGCCGTCTTACGGCTTCTGGCACCGGTACGGCGGCTGACGGCGCAATCAGGCTTGCGGGCGCTGAAAACGTCATCACCGAATATGCAGGCTACAAGCAACTGACCGACGAAGCGATCGAGAAAGCGGCACCCGATGTTATCCTGATGATGCAGGGCGGCGGCGATCATTCTGCAAATGATGACATTCTCAACAATCCGATGATCGCTGCGACGCCTGCGGGACGTGAGCGAAACCTCGTCAGGATGGATGCGCTTTATCTGCTCGGTTTTGGTCCGCGCACCGGTGCTGCCGTTCGTGAACTGGCGGAAAAAATCTATGATACAGCACCCGATAAACAGGGTGGGCAATAAGGAAACCCCGAATGTCCATTGAGTTGGGGGCCGCAGGCCGGCAGCGGTTTGCTGCATATTATGGAATGACGAAGCCCGATAAAGAGGTTCAAGCCGGCGATCGCGCGCCCCGCGCGCGACTTGCCATTGCTCTTCTGGCACTGGCGCTTTGCATTACGGCAATGTTCAGCCTGACGGCGGGTGCATCGGACGCGTCTGTTATGACGCTGCTCAACGGCCTGATGTTCGGCGAGGGGCTTGAAGCCGTGCGACGCGATCATCTCATCATAATGGAAATCCGCCTACCGCGCATCGCTCTTGGGATATTGATTGGGGCAGGGCTTGCGGTTTCAGGCGCAGTCATGCAAGGGCTGTTTCGCAATCCGCTGGCCGATCCAGGATTGGTCGGCGTTTCAGCCGGTGCCGGTCTGGGGGCCGTCTCGATCATTGTTCTTGGAACGGGTGTGCTTGCTCCTCTCGTCGCTGCACTGGGTATGTATGCTCTGCCGCTCGCTGCTTTTCTGGGCGGTCTTGCGACCACGCTTTTGCTTTACCGTGTCGCAACAAGGAGAGGGCGCACCTCAGTCGCAACCATGCTTCTGGCAGGTATTGCGCTTGGTGCACTGGCCGGGGCCGCCACCGGTGCATTGATCTATATAGCCGACGACAGGCAATTGCGTGACCTGACATTCTGGAGCATGGGATCGCTTGCCGGGGCAACCTGGAGCAAGATCGGTGCCGCCGGGCCGGTTATCGCCGTCGTTCTTATCGTCTCGCCGGTTCTCGCGCGCGGACTTAACGCTCTGGCGCTTGGAGAAGCGGCTGCTGGCCATCTCGGCATTCAGGTGCAGCGCATCAAGAACGTTGCGATCGTCACGGTTGCGGCGGCAACGGGCGCTACCGTTGCGGTGTCCGGCGGCATCGGCTTCATCGGTATTGTCGTGCCGCATATGCTGCGCCTCGCCATCGGGCCGGATCATCGTTATCTTCTGCCCGCATCCGCACTTCTGGGGGCAATCCTGCTCTTGCTCGCCGATGCCGTAAGCCGTACCATTGTTGCACCTGCGGAATTGCCCATCGGTATCATCACCGCCATTTGCGGCGCGCCGTTCTTCCTGTGGATATTGCTGCGCCAGCGCGGCCTGATCGACCTGTGAGGCTGCAATGATTGAAACAAGAGCCTTGAGTGTCGAACTTTCCGGCAAGACAATTGTCGAGAATATTGATTTTGCCGCACGCGCAGGCGAGGTGACGGCGATCGTTGGTCCCAATGGCTCGGGTAAGACCACACTTTTGCGCGCGCTTTCCGGCGATATTCCCTTTTCCGGCGAAGCTCTTCTGGAAGAGCGTCCTTTTAGCGCGATAAAGCCATGGGAAATGGCTGCGCGCCGTGCGGTGCTACCGCAGGCAAGTGCGCTGTCCTTTCCTTTCACCGTGCGCGAGATTGTCGGCCTTGGCCTCACCGGTGGCTATAGCGGTGTTTCACGGGAGCAAGAACAGGCGTTGCCGGATCTCGCTTTGCAGAAAGTCGATCTTGGTGGTTTTGGCGGCAGGCTCTATCAGGAACTGTCGGGGGGCGAACAACAGCGTGTGCAACTTGCCCGCGTGCTGTGTCAGGTCTGGAAACCGGTTGTCGATGGTGTGCCGCGCTATCTGTTTCTGGATGAGCCGGTTTCGAGCCTCGATATCCGCCATCAGATCGTGGTGATGGAAATCGCCCGCGATTTTGCGACCGCAGGCGGCGGGGTGATTGCCATCCTGCATGATCTCAATCTGACGGCGATGTTTGCTGATCGTATTGCAGTGATGCATCGCGGCCGTCTTGATGTGATTGCGACGCCGCAGGAAGCACTCACCGACGAGCGTCTGGAGCGCGTCTATGAATGCAGTTTGCGGGTCGGCGTTCCGCCGCATCAAGGCGTTCCGTTCGTTCTACCGCAATCAGCCTATCGTGCAGCGGCCGAATAATAAAATAGCCCGGTCAAGGCCGGGCTACAAAGTTGTCATCGCAGATTTGTCAGCTTGCGACGCGCTGCTCTTCCATTTCGTCAAGGCCAAGCAGGGATCGCACATGTGGGCGCGCCTTGACCAGATCCGAAATATGATACTTCATCAGCACGCCGAAGAAGGCGTTGAGCGCTTCACGTAGCGCCGAATTCAGCGCACAGCTATCGACGAGCGGACATTCGGTTGCGTCATTGTCAAAGCATTCGGCCATGGAGAAGCTTTCTTCCGTAACGCGTACCACGTCGAAGAGCGTAATCTCGTCGGCTGGACGACCAAGGCGAACGCCGCCATTGCGACCGCGCACCGTTTCAACCAACCCGTGTTCCACAAGCGGCTGCAAAATCTTGAACAGAAAAAGCTCCGAAACGCTGTAAGCGCGGGCAATCTCGGGGATGCGGCTCAACTTGCCGTCATTGGCGGCACAATACATGAGCATGCGAACGGCATAATTCGTCTGACGGGTAAGACGCATGGCTATTCCTTTCAGCACGACCCTGACCATTTCCACATCGGCTGTCAGGACGGAAAAACTTTCGATCTCTATTTACACATGATTGTATCGCGGCGATTTCGCGCCAGATAGAATCAAGGTTGCGGCAAGCGCTTCTTCTGCATGCCAGTTTAGAATCATTCTTAATATATATGAAGTCTTTTCTCAGCTTTAAAGTGACAAACCGGTAGTTTTTTCGTTATCTTGGTTTCCATGAGAAGGGCCCTCCCGTGCCCCAGCCTTTATTGACAGACATCGATCCATTGCGCGTCAACCAGTGTCGCCATCCTGTCGGGCGCGATGCGCACAGCGCTGTTGATGGCGCCTGCTGCCGGAACCACTTCGGCAAAGTGTTTTAGCGATATGTCGCAATAGACCGGCAGCGCTTCCGGCAATCCGAAGGGGCAGACGCCGCCTACCGGGTGACTGGTCTTTGCGAGGACCGCTTCTGCATCGAGCATACGCGGCTTGGTTCCGAAAAGGTCCTTGAACTTGCGGTTGTCGATGCGCGCATCTCCGCGCGTAACGACAAGGATGGTTTGTTCTTTTGCAGCAAGCGAGAGCGTCTTTGCGATCTGTCCCGGCGCAACGCCGTGTGCCTCAGCAGCCAACGCGACGGTAGCGGTGCTCGTCGGCAGCTCGATGACCTCGATCTCTGGTGCCTTGTCGGCGAAAAATGCCCTTACGGATTCCAAGCTCATCGTTCTCGACAGTTATTTTGAATACTTAACTCAAGTTTAAGCCGTCTTGACGCTCCCGGCAAGTCTGGAATCATTTTAATTGTCAAAACTCTCTTTCATCCGGTGGCGGCCAATTGGAAGCATGATCGGTCGGCCGGAGGTGGGATCAATGATAACCCTGCTTTTAAGGCCGAACACTTTTGCCACATTGTGTTCGGTCAAAACCTCATCCGGTGCGCCGGATATTTGCAGCTTGCCGTCGGACATGGCGACCAGAAAATCCGCATAACGCGCAGCGAGATTAAGATCGTGAAGCACCACGACGATGGTGGTTCCGCGTGACCGGTTGAGATCGGTCAGAAGGTCGAGGATTTCCACCTGATGGCTGATGTCGAGAAATGTGGTGGGCTCATCAAGCAGCAATATATCGGTCTGCTGGGCGAGTGCCATGGCGATCCACACGCGCTGGCGCTGCCCGCCTGAAAGCTCATCCATCGGCCGCTCGGCGAGTTCCGCAGTCTGCGTGACGGTCAGGGCAGCTGCGACTGCCTCATCGTCCTCGCGCGTCCAGCGCGCAAAGATTTTCTGGTGCGGGTTGCGCCCCCGGCTCACAAGATCGGCAACGGCTATGCCTTCGGGTGCCACGGGCGATTGCGGCAGCAGTCCCAATGTCTGGGCGAGTTTGCGCGATGGCATCTTATGGATCGATTTTCCGTCGAGCAGCACATGACCTTGGCGTGGCGTCAAAAGCCGAGACATGGTGCGCAAAAGCGTGGATTTTCCGCAGGCATTGGCACCGACGATGACCGTGATTTTCCCGGTCGGCACGTTAAGGTCGAGGCCGTCGAGGATCAACGTATCATCATAGCCCGACGAAAGCGCTTTTACGGTTAGGGAATGCGTGGTCATAGGGAGCCTCCGCTGCGGTTAACCCGCACGATGAGGAAAATCAGATAGGGAGCGCCAAGCGCACCGGTAACGACACCGACCGGATAGCGGCTGGGAAGCAGGAACTGGCCGCAATAGTCGCCGACAAGTACCAGCGCCGCACCTATAAGTGCCGAGGGGATCAGCAATGATCCATTGTTGCGGACAACCCGTGCCGCGATCGGCCCCGAAAGAAAGGCCACGAAGGCAATGGGGCCGGAAACGGCGGTGGCAAAGGCGATCATGCCGACGGCGGCAATGATCACCAGGATACGCGTGCGCGCAACATCCGTGCCAAGCGCTGCCGCCGTATCGTCGCCAAGCCGCAGCGCCTCCAGATCGCGTGTGCGGCTCAAAAGCAATCCGCCGAAGACGACAAGTGCCAAAAGCAACGGCCATGCCTGATCAAGCCGCGCGCCGTTGACGCTGCCGGTGAGCCAACGCATGGCTTCCTGCAGGTTCCATGCCGGTGCGTTGGAAAGAATATACGCGATGAAGCTTTCGAGCATTGCTGAAACGCCAATGCCGACAAGGATCAGTCGCGTGCCTGCGACGCCATTGCGAAACGAAAGTCCGTAAACCACAAGGGCCACGCCAAGACCGGCAATGACCGCCACGATGGAAACCATCGGGCCACTCATCGATAAGACGACGATGGCAAACACTGCGGCGGCACTGGCACCCGAACTGATGCCGATAATGTCGGGGCTGGCCAGCGGATTGCGCAACATGGTCTGAAAGGCGACGCCGCCAAGCCCGAAGCATAGTCCGGCGAGAACCGAGAGGAGGGCGCGCGGCAGTCGCAATTGCCCGACGGTGAAGCTTGCGCCCGGCACCGCTTCGCCTAAGAGCACGCGCAGCACATCGTGCGCTGGCGTGAAGGATTGGCCGAGCATCAACGTCAGCGCAAAGAACAGCACAAGGAGAATTACAAGAAACGCGATCACCAGAAAGCGCTTGCGGGCGCGAAGCTTTCTTGTCTGCGTAATGGTCTCAGCGGTGATCACTATCGGGGATGAAGCGACGGTCATAGGTCGCGCACCCTTTGGCGCCGGACGATCCAGATGAAGAACGGTGCGCCGACAAAGGCGGTGACGATACCGACATCGAGTTCGGCGGGCCGCGCGATGATGCGCCCGACAATATCAGCACTGACCAGCAGGCAGGCGCCCGTCAGCGCCGAGAAGGGCAGAAGCCAGCGATGGTCGACGCCAATGAGCAGGCGGCAGAGATGCGGAACAATCAACCCCACAAAGCCGATTGGACCGCAAATGGCGGTGGTTGCACCGCAAAGCAGGATTGCGCCGAAAGAGGCGATAGCGCGCGCCGTCGCCACATGCTCGCCAAGACCTGCAGCCAGTTCGTCGCCGAGTGCGAGAGAATTGAGTTTTCGTGCTGAAAACAGGCTGATGAGAAAACCTGCGGCAAGGAATGGCATCACATAATGGATGCGCTCGAAAGTGGCCCCGCCGACGCCGCCGATCTGCCACGAGCGAATGCCGCCGGCAATGTCGTTGCGCGGCAGAACCACAGCAATGACCATGGAAGAGAAGGCGACGGAGGTGGCGGCACCGGCAAGCGCCAGCTTGAGCGGCGTCGCGCCACCACGGCCAAGCGAACCGATGGTGTAGACGAAGACGGCTGCCAGACCCGCGCCGAGGATCGCCGTCCAGATATAGGCCTGAGAGGAGGCTATGCCAAACCATGCGACACCAAGTACCACCGCCAGCGAAGCACCCATATTAACGCCGAGAATGCCAGGGTCGGCAAGTGGATTGCGTGTGACGCCCTGCATGACGGCACCCGCAAGCCCAAGTGCGCTACCAGCAACGACTGCAAGGAGCGTGCGCGGGATACGCATTGCGACTGCCGCCTGACCGATGGAATCGACGTAGCCGTCAAGGGCCGCGAGAATATCCGTCCAGCTTACATTGCGCGTGCCCAGTGAAACCGAAAGGAAGCATAAAAGGAGAAGGCAGCACACCACTACGGCCAACCATATAGTCTGCGAACGGCGACCGATACGCTGTATGGGCTTGGCGGAACGGGTGGAAACGGTCATTTTGAATGATCGGCAGCGCCGTCGGAAGGTTTTGCCGATTTTTCAGCTGCATCGGCAAGAAGCGCTACGTAGTCTTTCAATACCCATGAGATTGAAAGTGGGGTCGGGTTCGATGCCGTGCCAAGAGGATTGCGGCCAAGCATGACAATGGCGTTATTGGCAACAACCGGCATTTTGGTAAGCAACGGGTTGGCTTTAAGGGCCGCAAGCAATTCCGGCCCGCCATAGGTTACAACAATATCCACATCGTCAAAGGCATCGACATATTCAGCGCTGATCGAACCGGAAAACTGGCCGGGTTTCGACGCTTCGACAACGCTTTTTGGCGATTCCAGACCAAGATCATTGAAGAATTTCACCCGCGTATCGTTGGTGGTGTAAAAATTGACCATGCTGAGGTTGGTCGGATCGAGATGGGTTACGAACATTGCCGACTTGCCCTTGAGATGAGGGTAACCGGCAATAGTGGCGGCGATTTCCGCCTCGATTTTCTGGATGAGCGCGTCACCTTCAGCGGCCATTCCCATACCAGCGCTGTTGAGGCGGATCATGTCGCGCCAGTCAGTCGACCATGCCGACTGCGGATAGGCGACCACGGGGGCAATCTGGCTTAGCGTATCATAGTCTGATTGGCTCAAGCCTGAATAAGAGGCAAGGATCACATCCGGCTTTGTTTCGGCGACAGCTTCAAAATCAATCCCGTCGCCTTCATCGAACAGAATCGGCTTTTCCGCGCCCAGCTCTTTCAGCTTTTCGGCAACCCATGGCAACAATCCGTCGCCATCATCATCGCCGAAATTGGCAGCCGCAAAACCCACCGGAACGATACCGAGGGCCAGGGGCACTTCATGGTTGGCCCAAGCCACCGTAGCGATACGCTTCGGCTTTTGCTGGATGGTTGTGGTGCCGAACGCGTGTTTTATGACAACTGGATAGGATGTTTTTTCGCCCGCCGACGCTTGACCGGCCACGATCATGGAAACGATCACGGCAACGAATAAAAGGGCGGGCGTTGATAACAAACGCAAGAACCGGAGCATGGGGTAACTCTCCCTGCTGATAAAAGTTGGCTCTCAGTCTCAGGTTAAAGAAACGCCGTCAAGTGCGATGCGAGAACCTTGATGGGCACCGAACGAAATATCCGTGACTTTTTACAAAAAAGCAGATTCTTACAATACTGGATAACTGCTATCAAGTTAAAGCGATCATGGCTATTTCGAGGCAGGCTCTGTCGCGAAATTTGGGCAATCGCATTTATTCAGCTTCCGGAACATCACCATGCATATTGAAAACACCTTTGATCAAACGAGAGCGACGCGCCTACGTTATCGCCATGCGATGCTTCTGGGATGTACGGCGCTGGCGCTGCTTCCGGGGATCGCCTTGGCACAAGAAACGGGTACTGGTGCCGAAACCGTGCTTCAAACCATTACGGTGGACGGAAATGGAGGTGACGATGATTCCCGGTCGATCGTTGCGACGAAGACGACGGTTGCTGGTAAAATGCCTGCGGAAATTATCGACACCCCCGCTTCTGTTTCAGTGATCACTGCCAAGGAAATTAAGGAGCGCAACGCCCAGACCGTGGAGCAGGTGCTTCAATATACGGCTGGCATCAATACGGATTACTACGGTTCCGACGATCGTTACGACTATTTCAAGATCCGCGGCTTCGATGCATTTACCTATCGCGACGGACTGGTGATCGGTCGGCCTTTCGGTGGTGTTCGCGAAGATCCCTTCGCCTATGAGCGCATCGAAGTGCTCAAAGGATCGAACTCCGCGGGCTTCGGCACCTCCCAGCCGGGCGGTGCGGTAAATTATGTTACAAAGCGGCCGAAAAGTGAACGTTTCGGTGAAGCCTATATCACCGGCGGCTCCTTTAAGCATAAGGAAGTCGGGTTAGATTTCGGCGATAACATCACCAAGGATGATGAGCTTTCCTACCGTCTTACTGGTAAACTCCAGGCTTCCGATGCCGAATATGATTATTCGCGTAATGACGAAAAGTTCTTCATGGGCGGCCTGACCTGGCGTCCCGATGCCGCCACAAGCCTCAGTCTCGTCTATGATCATCTCTATCGTAACGGTACGCCCGGCAGTGGCGGCCAGCCTATCGGTACTGATTTCAGCCGAAGTCGCTTCTTCGGCGAGCCTGATTTCAATTATCGTGGCACGAAGCGAAATTCGCTCACTGCCATGTTCGATCATGACTTCGGCAATGGCTTAAGCTTCAGCACCAATGCGCGCTACAGCAAGACGAACAGCACATTCGGTTATGCCTATATCGATGGTATCGATCCGTCCGGCCCGACCCTTGCCACGCGTTCTTTCTTCGGCAACGAAAACACGACAGAACAATTCATCATCGACTCGCATTTCCTTTATGAAGCGAGCTTCGACAATATCGAAAGCCGCACGCTGGTCGGGATCGATTATAATAATTTCAAGGAAAAGAGCGCCACGTCATGGGGACCGGCGCCCAGCATAGACTGGGAAAACCCGTTTTATTCAGGCGGGCCTGCTTCAACGGCTCCTTACACCAGCACGCAGAACAAGCAGAAAACGACCGGCCTCTATCTTCAGCAGGATACGACCTTCTATGACAAGGTTATCGTCTCTATCGGCCTGCGTAACGACTGGCTTGATCTCACAGCGAAAAACAGGCTGACGGATGTCACCGAAACCGGTGACCACAGCGAGTTCACCAAGCGCTTCGGTGTCACCTACAAGGTTACCGACGAGATAGCGCCTTATGTGAGCTATGCCGAAACCGTTGCTCCGGCTGGCGTTGGTGTCGATCCCACAACAGGCAAGCAATACGAAATCGGTATCAAGTATCAGCCCAATGCGTTCCCCGCACTCTTTACCGCTTCCATCTACGATCTAACGATGGAAAACTTTACGGTCTATGACAGTGTTACCTATCTGCCTGCCAGCGTCGAAAAGGTTCGCCATCGCGGTGTCGACCTCGAAGCGAAAGCGGAAGTGACAAAAGATATCAACGTCATCGCCGCCTATAGCTACATTGACTCCAAGATTGAGGAGCCCGGCGGTATCTATGACGGCAACCGCCTGTCGATGGTGCCCAAGCACATGGCATCGATCTGGGGCACCTATACCTGGGAGGGAAGCGGCGCTCGTGGTGATATGACTTTTGGCCTGGGTGCGCGCTATGTCAGTTCCTATTATCTCGGTAATAACAACAATCCGCAGCCGAAGACCGGCAAAGGTGAATCTAGCGTCGTTTTCGATGCAGCCTACACCTACAACATCAAGGAAAACACCGCACTTCAGGTGAATGTGAGCAATCTGTTCAACGAGAAGCATGTCGCCAATGGCGGGGCAGGTGCATTATTCTACAACCCGGGCCGTGAGATTACGGCAACGCTTCGCCAGACTTGGTAAGGCAACAGCTGTAAAGTCATATTGGGTCAAGAAAAAAGACCCCGTTCAATGTTTTGGACGGGGTTTTCAGCGGAAATTCTGTGAGCGTCGCCAGGCAGCGGGTGTCTCGCCGATGATCTGGCGGAACGTTTTGGTCAGATGCGCCTGATCGGTGAAACCCAGCTGGGCCGCAACTTCGGCGACACTTATATTGCTGCTGGCAAGCAGATCCTGCACCAGTTCGATGCGTTTTGCCTGCTGCCATTGTACCGGTGTTTTTCCGGTCGTCTGCTTGAAAACATTCGAAAACCAGCTTTCCGAGAGGCCGACCGTCGCCGCCATCTCTGAAACGCTCAGGCGGCTGTTTCCACAATTGTTGAAACGGGCGGTGATCTTGTTGATCTGCGCCTGTGTCAGCCTACCGTACCCCTGTTTGCTTTCATCGTCGGAAATATCCAGCAGGCCCGCCAGAATGCTACCGATAAGACTTTCGGCGAAAAGTGCATGTTTGGATGGGTTCGAAGTTTCGTCCGCCAAAAGGCGGGCAAGGGTTTCGACAGCACCAATGTCCTGTATTTCAACCGGGCTGCGCAACGCTGCCATTGCCGCAGACGTGCCGAGAGACGGGGTGAGGAATTTCAGCAGCCGGTCCTTGTGAAAATGAAGATTGAGGTGTGAAAAACGATGTCCAGCCGTGGTTTTCGTCCACATCGGCACGCCAGCCGGCATATAGATTGCCCGCATCATTGGGCGATAGCGCTGCGGCATTACGCCGTCACTGTTTGAAATCCGGATATTGTTCGATACGTCGTTGAAAAAAATCATGATCCGCGGATCATCGGATACGAAATATCCAAATGCGCCTGAATGGCTTTCGGCTTCCCAGACAACGCTCACAAGCCCGTCGAGCACACGCCATTTGACTGGGGCAACCACATGGATGCCTTCTGCGTGCCAGGTCATGGTATGCCAAAAGCTCAATGCCGGTATTGCCCCCAGTTGGCGGGATAATCATAGGTGTTTGTCGGCCGGAAAAGGCAAGCGCTCGCCAGACTCGAATTTTAATATGAGTATAAATATCATATTTATTTTTCATGGCAAGCCTCGAGCGGTTTCTCATGAGGTCCGACGATGTGGGTCAGCGGGTTGCGTTTTCCTCGACAAGTACAGGTGCTGGTTCTGAAGTGGCGACGACGGGTGGATGGTCGATGCCGCGCTGTCGTTCACGGATAAAGGTGAAAAGCCCTGAAATGATAATGAGAACAATGCCGATCATCATCGGCAGGTCGATGTGGTCGTGAAAGATGAAATAGCCAAACAGCACGGCCCATATCATCTGGCTATATTGAGGAGAGGCGATGGCGCTGGCAGGAGCACGCTGTGCTGCCAGCATCAGCAGTATATTGGCAATCGCGGCAAGAAGACCGTAGCCGGCCAGATAAACCCATTGCATCGTGTCAGGCGCTTCATATGACGGTAGCATCAGCGTGCCGCAGATGAAAATCGGTCCGACAAGCCCGCTGGTATAAAGCGAGATACGTTTTTCATTTTCACCCATCAGGCGAAAGATGATGATGCTGATAGCTCCGCTCATGCCCCCGGCAAGCGCGCCGAGATGCCCAATCGATAATTCGCGGAAGCCAGGACGCAACACCACCATGACGCCTGCAAAGCCGATTGCGACGGCAAGCCAGCGCCGCCATCCGACCTGCTCCTTAAGAAAAAACATGGACAAGATAGTCACGAAGGCTGGCAGCAGAAAGATCAACGCAAAAGCTTCGGCCATGGAAAGATGCGTGAAGGCGGTAACACTGCCTATCACACCCATTGCTGCCGTCGCTGTGCGCAGGAGCCACATCTTGCGGTTTGTAGTGCGGAACATGTCAAGCCATTCGTCTCCCTTCTTCTTGGTGAAGGGAACGACTAGAAGTCCCATAACAGCGCCGTAAAAGCCGATTTCATAGGGTGACAGAGTGCCGTCGAGGAACTTGACGCACGCGTCGCTGATCGCAAAAGCGGCATAGGAGACGAAGGCGAGGAAAATACCGTAAAACATGACAGCTGCCGCGACCACAAAAGTGAGAGAAGAGAAACGTAAGCGCGCTGGCGTCAGCTTGCGCCTGCTGCCTGTCCAATAGTGGATTACCAAAGCATTGGCAAAAGACATTTTTACGAA
The DNA here is from genome assembly GCF_039545455.1 of Brucella sp. BE17. Classification (NCBI taxonomy): domain Bacteria; kingdom Pseudomonadati; phylum Pseudomonadota; class Alphaproteobacteria; order Hyphomicrobiales; family Brucellaceae; genus Brucella; species Brucella sp. BE17. Next base: position 625,853 of record NZ_CP154468.1, read on the forward strand.
AAGAGGGTGATAAGACCCCGAAATTGCGCTTTTTTTAAGTTTGCAGCCCCCTCGAAAACGCATGCCTCATTTGCAATCATATCTCTGGTGAAAATTTAGCCAAAAGCTTATTTGTTAGTCATCCCAACGAGGAGAGAGCAAATGAACATTCGTCAGAAATTCAATCAATATGTATCCCGTCGCCGCGCAGTGCGTGAACTCGGTGCAATGGACGACCATCTTCTTGCCGATATCGGCGTGTCGCGGTCGCAGATTCAGAGCGCAGTTTTCGGTCGCTGAATGCAGATGGCGCGTCTCAAAATAGATCGCCCATTGACTGCAACGGAAGTGAAGTAAAAGCGTCGGTTTTCCACCGACGCTTTTGTTTTTTTATAATTATTTTGATCTTACCTTCAGGCGCGAAGCGTTTAAATCGCTTTTTCATCCAGCCTCACCAGTCATTCCCTTTCAGAATGTGTTAATAAGCAGGCATTCTCATGGCGCAATTGTGTTTTTTCTGTCATGAGGTGTATGGAAAGAAACCTGCGAAAACCGTGGGGAATCATATCATTCTGGCAATCCCTGGGGACTGCTTCTGGTTCATGCGTGGCGAGGACGTTGCAAGACGGATTTTGCCTGTGAAGCAGAAATCCGGTGACAGGCGGTATTGCCTTGGAGGCAAGATGCTTGAGAAGTTGTTCAAACTGAAGGAACATGGGACAACAGTCAGAACGGAAGTAATCGCCGGTGTGACGACCTTCCTGACCATGTCCTACATTATCTTCGTCAATCCGGACATCCTGTCGACGACGGGAATGGATAGAAACGCTGTTTTCGTGGCGACCTGTCTCGCTGCGGCGCTGGGCTCCATCATCATGGCTTTCGTCGCCAACTGGCCGATCGGCATGGCACCGGGCATGGGGCTTAACGCCTTTTTCGCCTTCACGGTCGCTGGTGCCATGGGCTTCACCTGGCAGCAGGCTTTGGGTGCCGTCTTCATTTCGGGCGTCATCTTCCTGATCCTGACTGTGACGGGCGCTCGCCGCTGGCTGGTGGATGGTATTCCTCATTCTCTTAGAAGCGCCATTGCCGCCGGCATCGGTATGTTTCTGGCGCTGATCGGTCTAAAGAGTGCGGGCATCGTGGTTGGCAATGAGGCAACGCTGGTCGCGCTTGGTGATCTGACCAAGCCGGGAGCACTGCTTGCTATTTTTGGTTTCTTCCTCATCGCCGTGCTTGATGCGCTCAAAGTTCGCGGTGCGATCCTGATCGGCATTCTGGCTGTCACGGTCGTGTCTATCGCGCTTGGCATCAGTCAGTTCAATGGTGTCTTCTCGGCGCCACCAAGTCTCGCTCCGACCTTTTTGCAGCTCGACATTATGGGCGCGCTGCATACTGGCATCCTGCATGTGATCCTTGTCTTCGTGCTGGTCGAGGTCTTTGACGCCACTGGCACGTTGATCGGTGTCGCCAAACGCGCCGGTCTCATAGCGCCTGAAAAGCCGAACCGTCTCGGGCGCGCGCTTTTTGCCGACAGCACAGCCATCCTCGGTGGTTCGCTACTCGGCACATCGTCGACCACCGCCTATGTCGAAAGTGCAGCCGGTGTACAGGCTGGCGGGCGTACCGGCCTGACGGCACTGGTTGTCGCGGTTTTGTTCGTGGCAGCACTCTTCATCTCGCCGCTTGCTGGTTCGGTTCCTGCCTATGCAACGGCACCTGCGCTCCTCTATGTCGCGTGCCTGATGATGCGCGAACTCACGGAAATCGAATGGAGTGAAGTGACTGAGGCGACTCCTGCTGCATTGACGGCGCTGGCGATCCCCTTCACTTATTCCATTGCCAACGGTCTCGCTTTCGGCTTCATTAGCTATGTGATTATGAAGACATTTACCGGAAAATTTCGTGATGTTCATCCGGCGACCTGGCTTGTGGCGGCGCTATTCGTCATCCGCTTTGCCTTCTTTCCCGAATAAGGCATGTCATGCAAAAGTGATGCCGGGCATTCGTGTCCGGCATCCGTTCTTGAATAATCTAAGAGGATATTGATGCTGCGAATGATCGTTATGGGCGTTTCCGGCTCGGGGAAATCCACCGTCGGCGAAAAGATCGCGGCTGCGCTGCATCTGCCTTTTCTGGAAGGTGATAGCCTGCATCCCAAAGCCAATGTCGAGAAAATGTCGGCTGGCATTCCATTGGAAGATGCCGACCGTTGGTCATGGCTCGATGAAGTCGGCGCACGTCTTGCCACCGCACCTGACGGCATCGTAGTGTCCTGTTCGGCGCTGAAGAAGAGCTATCGCGACCGCCTGCGTGCGGCTGCCGATGCGCCGGTTCTCTTCATTTTTCTCGATGGCAGTTTTGAAGTCCTGCACGACCACATGGGCCATCGCTCCGGGCATTTCATGCCTGTTTCAATGCTGGAAAGCCAGATTGCGACATTGGAAAGTCCGGTTGGCGAGCCTTTTGTCTTCCGCAGCGATGTAGCTGATCCGGTTGAGAAAATCGTTGCTGACAGCCTCGACTGGATACGGTCGCAAAAACGTTGATAGCGCCTATCTGAGCGGCCAGAAAAACATCAGGCTTGGCACAGTAACCAGGGCGATAATGACCGATAAGGGCAGCCCCAGGCGCGGATAATCGCTGAAACGATAGCCACCCGGCCCCATCACGAGCATATTGCACTGGTGTCCAATGGGGGTGAGGAAATCGCAGCCAGCACCAATTGCAACAGCCATCAAAAACGCCTCCGGTCGAAAGCCTAGCCCGGCGGCAAAACTGGTTGCTATGGGCGCCATGACAAGAACGGTGGCTGCGTTGTTGAGAAACGGCGTCACAATCATCGCGGCCACCAGAATGAGCGCAAGCGCGCCTGCGGGTGGCAATTGCTGCCCGAGGGCGCCAAGCGCTTCGGCGATCAGGTCCGTGCCGCCGGTTGTGCGAAGCGCATCCGATACGGGAATCAATGCCGCAAGCATGATCAGGATCGGTCCGTCGATCTCATCATAGACTTCGTTGAGCGGGATGACCTTGAATAACAGCATGGCAACGGCTGCGGCAAAGAAGGCGACTGCCACGGGAACCAGTGAAAGCGCCGTTGCGCCGATTGCCGCAATGAGAATGGCGAGCGGTATCAGACCGCGGCGCACACTGCCCAGCATCAGTTTGCGCCGCGCCAGCGGCAAAAGCTCGAATTCCGGCAGGAATGCAGAGAGAGTCGCTTGTCGGCCCTGTAACACGACCACATCGCCAAAACGCAGACGGACTTCGCTGAGACGATCTGTGATGCGTTCATCCGGTCGGCTGACAGCCAGGAGATTGACGTCGTGGCGGGCATAGAGATCAAGACGCTGTGCGGTCAGGTCCACGAGGCGAGAGTTTTTTCCAATAACGGCTTCTACGACTTCAATATCGGTTGAACCGCTTTTGTCGTTCGGGTTGCGATTTTCCGAAAGCGTCAGTTTGCCAGAACTCACCACGGTGTCGAGCGCCTTGGGGTCGCCCTCCAGCATCACAACGTCACCTTCTGCGAGCAGCGTATCAGGCAAGGGTGTAATCCGCCCGTCCTTACGGATGATCGACGTAACCATGGCTTCGCCTTCGGCGGGACGGATAAGGTCGCTCACCTGCTTGCCGATCATCGTGGAATTTTTTGTAATCCGCGCCTCGGAAGCATAATTCTTGATCTTGATGGCTTCGTCGAGCGAAAGGTTCTCGCGCTCGCGTTGCGGTACCAGCCAATAAAACAGCACCAGATAGATAAGCCCGACAACGGCAAGAATGGCCCCGACCGGTGTAAAATCGAACATGGTAAAAGGCTCACCGACCATTTCACCGCGAATGCGCGATACGACGATGTTGGGCGAGGTGCCGACCTGGGTCATCAATCCGCCGAGCAAGGCACCGAACGCCATAGGCATCAGGAATATGGACGGCGAGACGTTGGAGCGGCGTGCAAACTGGAATGCGACCGGCAACATGATTGCCAGAGCGCCGACATTCTTGACGAAGGCCGAAAGGACTGTCACCAAGGCCACCAGAACCGCAAGTTGCAAACGCACGCTGTTCATTTCCGGTAAAAAACGTTGCACCGCTGCCTGCATCAGACCGGAGCGCGCAACACCTGCACTGACCACAAGGGCGCTGCCGACAATGATGACAATGTCGTCGCTGAAACCGGTGAAAGCATGATCGAACGGAACAACACCAACGCCGATTGCCAGCAGAAGCGCACAAAGCGCCACGATATCGTAACGAAACCTGCCCCAGATAAATGCCCCCATCATGAGCGCGATCACCACGAAGGACAGTATCTGCTGGTGGGTCATCGACTGCTTATTCCTGACAAAAAGAAAAATATTCTATCTTTGTGTAGCTTATTAAAAAGCGGACAGGAATTGTTTATTCGTGCAATCGATAAAGGCAGATCAGTTTCCCCAGCTTCGCTCCAGCACATCGAGCCAGTTTCCATGCGCCAGCTTGACGAGCGAGGCATCGTCATAGCCATGGTTGCGGAAGGTTTCGATCACGCGCTGAAGATCCGCGGCACTTTCGAGCGCTGCTGGAATCGTGGTGCCGTCAAAATCCGAGCCGAGTGCCAGATGATCGATGCCGATGCGTTCGACGATATAATCGGCATGGCGTACCAGTTCATCTAACGCTGTGTGGGGATCGCGCCTGCCGTCCTCACGCAGGAAACCGACACCGAAATTAAGCCCGACCAACCCGCCCGTATCGCGGATCGCGTCGAGCTGGCGGTCGGTGAGGTTGCGGCTTTGCTGGCAAAGCGCATGGGCGTTGGAATGCGAGGCCACAAGCGGGGCATCCGAAAGGCCAGCAATATCCCAGAAGCCCTTTTCATTCATGTGCGAAAGATCAATCATGATCTTCAATTCGTTGCAGGCACGGATCAGCGCCTTACCGTGATCGGTGAGGCCGGGACCGATATCCGGTGAAGAAGGAAAGCGGAAAGGGATGCCGTGCGCGAAAATATTTGGGCGGCTCCAGACCGGGCCGAGACTGCGCAAGCCCGCCGCATGGAGCACATAAAGCAGGTCGAGATCGCTGCCGAATGCTTCCACGCCTTCAATATGGAAGACGGAGGCGAAAATATCCTTGTCGAAGCAATCCCGAATGTCTGCTGCCGTGCGGCAAATGCGAAAGTTGCCCTGTGATCCCAGCTCGATCTTTCGCAAGATCGCAGCCATGGCAAGTGTGGTCTTGAGAGCATCAGCCTCAGCCGGCGTCGGCAGATTGCCGTCGCTATCCAGCTTATGCGACGGGGAGGGCACATAGACGGCGCAAAGGCCACCCTGAAGGCCACCAGCGCGGGCACGCGGCAGGTCGATATGACCAATATCCTCGCCTTCGAGAAAGCGCTTTACAGGGTCGGAACGGTCCGTAGACCACAGGCGAAGCAGGACGTCATTATGGCCGTCAAATACCGCAACCTCTTGCTGTGTCGTCATGGATAGCCTTCCTTCCTGCGTGGTTTGTTGCAAGCGTAGTGAACCCGCAGGCAAATAATTGCAAACCCGTTTTTGAAAGAGCCAGCCGTCTGGAAGGCTGCCTTCACTTCCTTTCGTCCGCTGTGATAGTTTGCGCAAAATTGATTCAAGGATGCTGGAGCAAGCGATGCTGGAACGGATGATCGATCAGGGTGCGGGCCGCGAACCCGCCGATATCGTGCTGAAGAACGGGCGCTTCTTCGATCTGGTAACCGGCGAACTGGTGGAGAGCGATATTGCGATCTGCGGGGATCGTATTGTCGGCACGTTTGGAACCTATCAGGGAAAACAGGAGATCGATATTTCCGGGCGCATCGCGGTTCCGGGCTTCATCGACACGCATCTGCATATCGAATCCTCGCATATAACCCCGCATGAATTTGACCGTTGCGTGCTGCCGCAGGGTGTGACGACAGTCATCTGCGACCCGCACGAGATCGCCAATGTGCTGGGTGCTGAAGGCATAAAATTCTTTCTCGACAGCGCCCTTGAAACCGTCATGGATATCCGCGTTCAGCTTTCAAGCTGCGTGCCTGCCACCCATATGGAAACGTCGGGAGCGGAACTGCTGATCGACGATCTTTTGCCTTTTGCAGATCACCCAAAGGTCATAGGCCTTGCTGAATTTATGAATTTTCCGGGCGTTCTGGCAAAAGACCCTGAATGTATGGCCAAGCTCAAAGCTTTTCAGGGCCGTCATATCGACGGCCATGCGCCGCTTTTGCGCGGCTACGATCTTAACGGCTATATCGCCGCCGGCATCCGCACCGAGCATGAGGCAACCAGCGCCGAAGAAGCGCTCGAAAAAATGCGTAAAGGCATGCATGTGCTTGTCCGCGAAGGCTCTGTCTCCAAGGATCTCAAAGCATTGATGCCGATCATCACAGAGCGTCATGCGCAGTTTCTCGCGCTTTGCACCGATGATCGCAATCCGCTCGACATTGCCGATCAGGGCCATCTCGATTATCTGATCCGCACCGCGATTGCCGGTGGCGTGACACCGCTTGCCATCTACCGCGCGGCCAGTGTATCGGCGGCGCGCGCTTTTGGTCTGTTCGACCGTGGTCTGATCGCGCCGGGACAACGCGCTGATATCGCAATCCTCGACAGTCTTGAGGGCTGTCATGCTGAGGCGGTACTTTCATCTGGGCGCGTGGTTTGTGATGCACTGTTTGCAGCCCGCAAGCCGGTGGCTCTGGTGGGGCGCAACAGCGTCAATGCGCCGAAGGTTAGTGCTGCGAATTTCCGCTCGCACTCCAACAGCGGCAAGACGCGCGCTATCGGCATTGTGCCGGGAAAGATCATTACCCAAAGCCTTGAATTCGAGTTGAAAGTCGGTCCGCACGGAACAGAGCCCGATCTTGAACGCGATGTCGTCAAGGTTGCGGTGGTCGAGCGCCATGGCAGAAACGGCAATATCGCCACCGGTTTCGTGCATGGATTTGGCCTGAAATCGGGAGCGATTGCTTCGACGGTAAGCCATGACAGTCACAATATCTGCGCCGTTGGTGCGTCCGACGAGGATATGGCGGTGGCTGTGAACCGGCTTGGCAAGATCGAGGGGGGCTTTGTTGTTGTGCGCGACGGCCAAGTGCTGGCGGAATTGCCGCTGCCGGTCGCAGGACTGATGAGCACTCAACCTTTCGAGATAGTACGCGAGGAACTACGTAAGCTCAGGCAGGCTGCCGAAGAACTGGGGTCGGTGCTTGAAGAGCCGTTCCTGCAATTGGCTTTCATCGCCTTGCCGGTGATCCCGCATCTTAAAATTACCGATCGTGGCCTCGTCGACGTGGATCGCTTCGAATTCGTCGGTAACTGACCTCTTACAAAACGTCCAGATCGCCGTGATCTTACTCTGCTTATCTTTCAGGGATGAGTGAATCGGCTTTTGCCGTCAAAATATGATCTGCGAATGATTTGCAGGCGCCGTAGAACTTGCAAAAGCGTGGCAATCTGTCTAATGCAGTTGTGTAACGATATTACATAACAATTTTGCGGGAGCTTATAATGCAGAAAATCACCGCCCCATGGGTCTTGTCGTTGAGCCTATGCACGGCATTATTCATCGGGGGACCAGGTATGGCCCAGTCCAAGCCAGCCACTGAGAAAGAACATTCGCATGCCCATGACCATGACCATTCCCACGTTGAGGACAAGGAGATTTACAAGGGGTATTTCAAGGATAGTCAGGTTGCCGAGCGACCCCTTTCCGATTGGGCCGGGAAATGGCAGTCGGTTTATCCCTATTTGCAGGATGGCACGTTGGATCCGGTATTCGCGCATAAGGCGGAGCATGGCGACAAAAATGCCAAGCAGTATCGCGATTATTACGAAGTCGGCTATCGCAGCGATGTGAGGCGGATCGATATCGAAGGTGACAAGATCTCGTTTCATAAGAAAGACGGGACGGTGAGCGCGCGTTACGCTAGCGACGGTTATGAAATCCTGAGCTATGAAAAGGGCAATCGCGGCGTACGCTTTGTGTTCAAGAAGGTCGCGGGTGATAAGGCAGCACCCGACTTCATCCAGTTCAGCGATCATCGCATTGCCCCCGCAAAAGCAGACCACTATCACCTTTATCTCGGTGATGACCGGGCGGCGCTTCTCAAGGAAGTAACAAACTGGCCGACTTACTACGGCGCTTCCTTAAGCGGAAAAGACATCGCGCATGAGATGATGCATCACTGATTTCCATTAAAGCGTATTGCGATTATAGCGAGCCGGAATGTTTCGGCTCGTTTGCAGTCTTCCGACCGGTTTTACCTCCCATCCAGTGCCGTTCACATCCACCGGCAGTTTTTACTTAAGCCGTGATATCTGATACATCACATCTTGACATATCAGTCTTGTGTACGGATAGTGCTTTGGTAACCGAATAAAAATCAGGTGTGCATTGAACCAAACCGTCTCGCCCCTTTCACCTCTGGCGCCCATCAAGGTGAAAAGCCTTCGAGACCATGTGCATGACGAATTGCGCGCAGCCATCATCTCGGGTCGGCTGAAAGCCGGAGCACGATTGAATGAGCGGCAGCTGGCTGCCGATCTGGGCATCAGTACCAGCCCGTTGAAAGAAGCGTTGCGTCAGCTTGAGGGAGAAGGGCTGGTGAGGACGCAAGCACGCAGCGGAACTTTCGTTGCGTTCAGTGCGCGTCAGGCGGAGGAGATGACACTGGCGCGTGCAGCACTGGAAAGCATCATTGCGCGTCAGACGGCAAAGCACGGCAGTGAAGAGGCTTTTTTGTCTCTTCGCGGGGTAGTCGAAGACATGCGGCTAGCGGTCAGGTCAGGCGACGTAAACACACTGATCGAACTGAACGAGAAGTTTCATGACGGTATTCATGCAGCGTCGGGTTGTGAATATCTGCGTCGATTGCAGAATGCGCAACGCATGTATGACCACGCTGCCCGTGTGACGGTTTTGTCGCGCGAGGATGTGCGGCGGCAGTCCTTTGGTGAGCACGAGGCAATCATGCAGGCCATTGCAGCCAGAAACGAGGATCTGGCCGAACGCTTGATGCGCGAGCACATCATGAAGGCAGGGGAAACGCATATAAAACTGGTCTTTTGACCTGTTTTGGGGAGGCAATCATGGATGTAACAGCTTACTGCGAGGTGCTCGGATGAGCGGCGCTTGAACCATAAAACATAGGAGCTTCCGGCAATACGGGCCGAAACGGGTTGTCAACTTCGCATGTCGGATATCGAAGCTTTCCCTGATGAACTGCCTGAAGGTGCGGAATTCGTGCGCGCCGATTTTGCAGGTTTCGAGCAGCCATATGTGATGTTTTCGCCAATCTGGGGCGGGGGCGCAAAATGATGCGGCCCATTTTCTTTCAGCCGCAGGACTATGGCTCCCGCCCTCTATTTATGGCGCGCATGAGTTTGTTTTTCGACCGGAGATATGCCGGTTTTTTTTGCAAGAGGTAACTTTGATGACGGACTATGTCTTATCTGAACAAACCCGGGCGAAGCTGAAGAAGGTTTCGACCGCTTCCGTTGCAACAGCGCTTTTTAAGCGCGGCCTGCGCAATCAATATATTCAAGGCGTCTTGCCGGTTGCACCAAAGTCCGAAAACATGGTCGGGCAAGCGTTTACGCTACGCTACATACCGGCGCGTGAAGATCGCAATCCGATCACCGTTTTCCGCAATCCTGAACACAAACAGCGCGTGGCAGTCGAAACCTGCCCGCCCGGGCAAGTTCTTGTGATGGATGCGCGCAAGGATGCGCGTGCGGCCACCGCAGGTTCCATTCTGGTGACCCGGCTAGCCCTGCGCGGCGTGGCGGGGATCGTGTCGGATGGAGGCTATCGTGATGTAAGCGGTATCGGTGAACTGGACATGCCCGCTTATTGTGCCAAGCCCTCCGCACCGACCAATCTGACATTGCATGAAGCTATCGACATCAATGTTCCGATTTCCTGTGGCGATGTAGCAGTCTTTCCCGGTGACGTACTGGTCGGGGATAATGATGGTGTCATGGTCATTCCGGCGCATCTTTGTGAAGAGATTGCGGATGAATGTGCGGGAATGGAAAACTTTGAGGCATTCGTTCTGGAGGAAGTCGTCAACGGCGGCTCTATCATCGGCCTTTATCCGTGCACAAAGCAGGAAAATGAGCGCAAGTTTGAAGACTGGAAGCAGAAAAACGGCATCTAGAGCGTATTTCAATCTGGCTGAACCAGATCAGCGCTCTCATTATTCGATTTTTTAGCATTTCTTCCCGAAAAGCATTTCACACTTTTCGGTATGCGCTCTAAAGTTCTTCCTTCTTTGAAATAGCCTCCATAGCTTCAGCATTGCGAAGGCTTTAACCTACCAGTTTCATGGATTCTTCATCGAAGGTCCAGTTATAAAAAAGGATGCATATATGCACACGCCGGATTCAAAACGATATGATGACGTTTCGTACCGTGCCTGCGGCGCGTCGGGATTAAAACTCCCGGCGGTTTCGCTTGGCCTGTGGCAGAACTTTGGCGGTGCCGACGTCTTTGAAACGGGTCGCGCCGTCATCCGCCGTGCCTTTGATCGGGGCGTTACGCATTTTGATCTGGCCAACAATTATGGCCCGCCCTATGGTTCGGCCGAAGAGAATTTTGGCAAGATATTGACCGCGGATTTTGCGGATTTCCGTGATGAAATGATCATCTCGACGAAGGCCGGGTGGGATATGTGGCCTGGTCCCTACGGTATCGGTGGCTCGCGCAAACATATTCTGGCCTCTCTCGATCAGAGCCTTAAGCGGATGCGGCTTGACTATGTCGATATTTTTTATTCGCATCGCCCGACAGAAGATGTGCCGCTAGAAGAGACGATTGGCGCGCTCGTGCAGATCGTTCGTCAGGGCAAGGCTCTTTATGTGGGCATTTCATCCTATGGTCCGGATCGGACGCGCGCGGCTTACGAATTGCTCAAGAAAGAAGGCATTCCGCTTCTTATCCACCAGCCGTCCTATTCGATGGTGAACCGCTGGATTGAGGATGAGCTGCTGGACACGCTTGATGAACTGGGCGTTGGCTGTATCGCGTTCTCGCCGCTGGCACAGGGTCTTTTGACCTCAAAATATCTCGACGGTATTCCGGCGGATGCCCGTGCCTCGCGCAACGGATCTTTCAATGAAAAACTTTTGAGTGACGACGTGATTGAAAAGGTGCGCGGTTTGAATGCGATCGCAAAGGCGCGTGGACAAACACTTGCGCAAATGGCGATTGCCTGGACGCTTCGGCAACCGCGTGTCACGTCGGCGCTGATAGGAGCCAGAAACGTCGAGCAGCTTAACGATTCACTCGATGCGGTCAAAAATCTGACCTTCTCGCAAGAAGAGCTTTCCGAGATCGACCGCTTTGCTACGGAAAGCGGCATCGATCTGTGGCGCAGGCAGTCGAAAATCGTCTAGCGTGACTTTCAATCTGAAATTCATTCACAGCGTTGCTTCAAAATGATACCAATTTCAGATTAGCCACACCAGAGCGTTTCACGTCTAGTGCATAATCCGACCAGGGCGAAACGAGGCTGGGATTTCCCAGCCTCCAATTTTCAATTCAGTCCGCGCTTTGCGATCATGGCGTCGGGCGAGGGCATCTTACCGCGAAAGGCCTTGTAAAGTTCTTCGGGGTCCCGGGTGCCACCGGCGGCATAGATGTGCTGTTTCAGTCTGGCCGCGAGCTCGGGATTGAATGCATCACCGGTTTCCTCAAAGGCTGAAAACGCATCGGCATCGAGCACTTCCGACCACATGTAGGAATAATAGCCAGCAGAATAGCCATCGCCCGAAAAGACATGCGTAAAATGCGGTGTACGGTGACGCATGATGATCGCTTGCGGCATGCCAAGATTCTTAAGGGTCTCCGCTTCAAAAGCGAGTGGGTCGATAATCTTTTCCTTAGCCGTGTGAAAAGCCATATCCACCAATGCGGAAGCGGTGAATTCAACCGTGTTGAAGCCGGCATTAAAAGTGTTGGCCGCGAGAACCTTGTCGAGCAGCGCTTTGGGTATTGCTTCATTGGTACGGTAATGCACAGCGTATTTTTCAAGCACTTCCGGCACCGTCAGCCAGTGTTCGTAAAGCTGTGATGGCAGCTCCACGAAGTCACGCGAAACGGCAGTGCCCGAAACCGCAGGCCAGGTTGCTTCCGACAAAAGTCCATGCAACGCATGACCGAATTCATGAAACAGCGTGCGCGCATCATCAAGCGAGAGCAGCGCCGGTTCTCCCGCCTTTGGCTTGGCAAAATTCATCACATTGTAGATGATCGGCTTTTCCCCACCATCAAGCTTATGGCTTCTTTGCAGCGCACTCATCCACGCGCCGGAGCGCTTTGAGGCACGGCCGAAATAATCGCCCAGAAACAGTCCACGCTCGCTGCCATCGCTATTGAAAACCTGAAAAACCCGCACGTCGTCTTGCCAGGCGGTGATGCTCTTCTTTTCTTCAAAGCGGATACCGAATAGGCGCTCCGCCACATCGAAGGCGGCTTCGATTATTTTTTCCAGTTGCAGATAGGGTTTGAGCTCCGCTTCGTCGAATGAAAAGCGTTCAGCGCGCAGTTTTTCCGCATAAAAGCGCCAGTCCCATGGCGCAACCTTGTGGTTCTGGCCTTCAGCTGCAATCAACCGTTCCAGTTCGGCCTCCTCTGTTGCGGCCTTGGCGCGGGCCTTGTCCCAGACTGGTTCGAGAAGCTCCATGACTGTCTCAGGCGTCTTCGCCATGGTGTCATCCAGCTTGAAGGCGGCGAAATTATCATAGCCCAGAAGATGCGCCTTGCGCTCGCGCAGTTCCACCATCTCGCGCACGACGTCGCGATTGTCACTGGCATCACCATTTTCACCACGCTTTGCCCAGGCCGTTAAAGCTTGTTCACGCAAGATACGATCTTGCGAGAAAGTGAGAAAGGGTTCGATGATGGAGCGAGACAGCGTAACAGCCCAGCAATCCGGCTTGCCGCGCTCGGCGGCAGCACTCTGCATGGCGTTTTTTAGAAAGTCCGGCAGGCCCGCCAGATCGGACTCATCGGTAATGATGAGAACCCAGCCTGTTTCATCCTTGAGCACATTTTGTCCAAAGGCCGCGCCAAGGCCGGCCAGTTTTTCGTTGATCGCGGCTAGGTCTGCCTTGCCCGCCGCGTCGAGCTTTGCGCCGGAACGGACAAAACCCTTCCATGTCTTTTCGAGAACGCGTTTGGTTTCCGTGTCAAGATTGAGCATTTCACGCTTTTCATAAAGCGCGTCAATGCGGGCGAAAAGGGCAGGGTCCATCATGATGCGCGAATAATGGCGCGACATTTTGGGCGCAATGTCCCGCTCCAGAGCCTGAATGCTTTCATTGGTATGCGCGCCCGCCTTGAGCCAGAAAATTGCCGACACACGGTTCAGCGCCTTGCCGGTTAACTGAAGTGCTTTGAGCGTATTTTCTATTGTTGCAGCGTTTTGATCACGGGCAATAACCTCGACCTCTGCAAGATCGTCGGCGAGAGCCGCTTCAAAAGCCGGTGCAAAATCCTCATCCCTGAAGCCGGTGAAATCCGGCAGGCCCAGCGCTCCGTTCCATTCAGTGAGTGCGTGATTGAAGGAAGGCTTGTCGGGCATGGCAGAACTCCAGATTGAAATATTTTTTGAGATTTAAGGTTTTGATGGGGAAGGAGCAAGGGCAGGCTGACGCACTTGATCGGAAATATGAAAAATAGTAAGGAATCCTTATAATAAAGGGAAACACCCATGATCACCAGATCATATGATCCTGACAGCTTCGGCTTTCTCATCACGGATATTGCCCGCCTTTATCGCGCCGAGTTTGATCGCCGGATCGCGCAAGCCGGGCTGAAAATCACCCCCGCAGAAGCACGCACTCTGGTGCATGTGGCGCGTCAAGGCCCGTTGCGGCAGGCAATCCTTGCGGAGCGCATGGGCATTGAAGCCATGACACTGAGCGGTCATCTCGACCGGCTGGAGGCGCGCGCTATGATCCGCCGCGAAGCTGCGAGCGAAGATCGCCGCACCAAGCAGGTGCATCTGACAGCTGCGGGCACGCAGATGCTTGATTTTATCCATCAGATATCGGGTAGCATTCGCGGGACAGTTTCCGACATGGTTGCACCGGAGGAATGGGACGGTCTCAATCGCGCGCTCAAGTCTATCCGCAATGATCTTGTCGATCGCACGCGAAACCGGCATGACCAGAAGCTTACTGTAGAAAAATGACGCAGACAGTGCGCGAAAGCCAGCTTAATGCTGCGCCCGTGTTACCCGCACCTGTGATGAGCGAATTGCGCGTCGGTATTGTTGGCGGTTTGCTTGCTGCCATCGGTTCGATGTCCATGGCGCTCTATACGCCTGCCATGCCTGAAATCGTTCACGCCTTCGGTACGACGGAGGCATTGGTCAAGCTGACGCTGTCAATCTATTTTGCCGGTTTCTGTTTCGCGCAACTGATCTGCGGCCCGCTCTCGGACGGGTTCGGGCGCAGACCCATCACCATTGCCTTCATGGTCATATATCTGGCCGCGAGCGTCCTGGCGCTGTTTGCGCCCGATATTCATGTGCTGCTTGTTGCCCGCTTCCTGCAAGGGGTAGGGGCAGCAGTTGGGGTTACCGTTTCGCGCGCTATCGTGCGCGATCTCTTTACACATGATTCGTCCGCGCGCGTCATGAACCTGATTGGTATCGTAATTGCGGTCGGCCCCGCCATATCGCCAACGCTTGGTGGCTTCACCATGGAATATTTCGGCTGGCACGCAATTTTTCTCGTCATGGTGCTGCTCGGCATTCTTGTCGTGTTGATGGCACTTTTCATAATCAAGGAGACGGTGACGCGCGACTTGAGCCGTATTCGCCCTGGGGAACTCGTGCAAGCCTACGGAAAACTTCTGGGCAGTCGTGCCTTCATTTGTTGCTGCCTTGGTGTCGGCGGCACCACAGGCGCGCTTTATACCGCAGCGACAATTCTGCCGTTCATCCTGATGGCGCGTGTCGGCATGTCCGCCACGCATTTTGGAATGGGGCTTCTTTTACAGACCGGCTTTTATCTTGTGGGCGGGCTTTTGTTTCGCCGCCTGCTCGCCGTTTCAACACCTCGAAAACTTGCAGCCATCGGTTATACGGCGATTTCAATAGCCAGCGTCGCCATTGCGGTGCTTTTGCGACTATACGACCCTACCTATCTTCTTGTCATCATGCCCATGGCGATCTTTGCTTTCGGCATCGCACTCGTCATGCCGGTCATGACATCAGCAGGCATGGAGCCTTTCCCGAAAATAGCGGGTGCTGCTTCTGCACTGATGGGCTTTTTTCAAATGGGTGGGGGACTGGTTGGCGGTGCAATTGCCGCGGCCATGAGCGATCCGGTCATCGCCTTTGCAACGCTTATTCCCGTGCTGGGGTTTGTTGCGACCGGGGCTTTCGTGATCTGGCGGCTTTTGCCAGAACCCGTTGTGACAACGGCATGAAAAAAATGCGCCTGGTGAGCAGGGGGCTTGACTTTAGATGCTGCCCGGCGCACATCAGGCGCGCTGACCGCTTTGTCTGCGTCAGCGATTTTCAACTGGAGTTTTATCCTCTTATGCCCAGCGACAGTCACAGTCGATTGTGTGAGCCGTCAAGGCAAATCGTGATCTGATCGCTTGCGGTCGGCTTGCACGATCTGCCTTCGACGGCGGATCGACGGAAAGGCAAGCCTATGACCGACCATGAATTTTCTCCAGATGTGCTGGATGTGGCACAGCTTGGACCAGAAGCAATCGCCGCACGCATCGCCGAAATGCATACAGGCGATGCGGTTGAGCTTCTCAACGAGCTTGAAGACGATGATACGATCTCCGTATTCCGCGCGTTGAGCGACGACGACGCTATTCGTATGCTTGATCAGCCGGAACTGCATCGTTCCGCCGAAATCATCGCAGCCCTTACACCTGGCATTGCAAGTCTGTTGCTCGACGGCATGTCTGCCGACCGCGCGACGGATATTTTTCAGGAACTGGACGAGGGCGACCGCACGCGTCTCTTTGCCATTCTGGCACCCGAAACCAAGACGACACTTAAAAAACTCATGGGCTATCCGCCGAATACGGCGGGCGCACTCATGACCACCGAATTCATCGCCGTGCCGACAACGCTCAATGTCGCCGAGACACTGGCGCATATCCGTAAAGTCGAGCGCACGCGCGAAACCGTCTATGCAATCTATGTGGTCGACCCTGAAAGCCGCGTTCTGGAAGGCGTGGTGAGCCTGCGCCGTCTCATTATTCGCGAGCCGGAAGAGCCGATCCTGTCGATCGTTCGCGACGAGCAGCCGATCACCATCTCTCCGCTGACCAGTCGTGAAGATGTGGCGCGCCTCTTCCGCAAGCACGACCTTCTGGCTGTGCCCGTCGTTGACGAAACCCGCCACATCATCGGCATCGTCACGGTGGATGACGTGCTGGACGCCATGGCAGAGGATGCCAGCGAAGATGCCTATCGTTTTGGCGGTATGGAGGCGCTCGATAAGCCCTATATGCGTATCGGTTTTGGCGAAATGCTGAAAAAACGCGGCGGCTGGCTCGGGATCCTTTTTTTAGGCGAAATGTTGACCGCAAGCGCCATGCAGCATTTTGAGGTCGAACTGGAAAAGGCAATCGTCTTGACCCTGTTCATTCCGCTCATCATGTCTTCGGGCGGTAATTCCGGCTCGCAGGCGACATCACTCATCATCCGTGCGCTTGCACTTCAGGAAGTGCGGCTTCGCGACTGGTGGCGGGTGGCGCTGCGTGAATTGCCGACGGGTCTTGCACTGGGGAGCTTCCTTGGTTTCATTGGCGTCGCCCGCATCGCCACGTGGCAGATTGCTGGCATCTATGATTACGGAGACCACTGGGTGCTCATTGCCGCAACGGTGGGCATGGCGCTCGTCTGTATCGTGACATTCGGATCGCTGGCAGGCTCGATGTTGCCTTTTGCGCTCAAGCGATTGGGCTTTGATCCGGCAAGTGCTTCTGCCCCCTTTGTAGCAACGCTTGTCGATGTAACGGGGCTTGTAATCTATTTCAGCGTAGCACTGGCAATTCTGTCGGGAACGCTATTATAGGGAGCTGTCGACAAAAAAAATGTCAAACAGGCAGTGTACTAAAAGCCTGAAATTCAGGTTTTTTGGCAGAAATAAGGGGCAGTTTCGCACTGCCCCTTTCTAAAACGCAAAAAAACCTGTAAGAGCGCCCCATTGTTTTTCCGCGCAGATATGTTGGCGCGGCTCCCTACTCATATAGAAGTGACCCCATATGGAACTGCGTAATATCGCTATTATCGCACACGTCGATCATGGCAAAACCACCCTTGTCGACGAACTTTTGAAGCAATCGGGCTCGTTCCGCGAGAACCAGCGCGTTGCCGAACGCATGATGGATTCGGGCGATATTGAACGAGAACGCGGGATCACCATTCTCGCCAAGGCAACCTCGGTTGTCTGGAAAAACACCCGTATCAATATCGTCGATACACCAGGCCACGCCGATTTCGGCGGTGAAGTCGAGCGTATCTTGTCGATGGTGGATGGCGCCATCGTTCTGGTCGATGCTGCCGAAGGCCCGATGCCGCAGACGAAATTCGTCGTCGGCAAGGCGCTTAAGGTCGGCCTTCGTCCCATCGTTGCAATCAACAAGATCGACCGTCCCGATGGTCGCCACGAAGACGTGGTCAACGAGGTTTTCGATCTCTTCGCCAATCTCGACGCCACCGACGAACAGCTCGATTTCCCGATCCTTTATGGTTCTGGCCGCAACGGCTGGATGGCGCTGAGCCCGGAAGGTCCGAAGGACGAAGGTCTAGCACCTTTGTTCGATCTGGTGTTGAAGCACGTCCCGGCACCGAAAGTCGCCGAAGGTCCGTTCAGCATGATCGGCACCATCCTTGAAGCCGATCCTTTCCTTGGCCGCATCATCACCGGTCGTATTCATTCCGGTTCAATCAAGGCTAATCAGGCCACGAAAGTTCTTGGACAGGACGGATCGCTTCTCGAAACGGGCCGTATTTCCAAAATTCTGGCATTCCGCGGCGTAGAGCGTCAGCCGGTCGAAGAAGCCCAAGCAGGCGATATCGTAGCGATTGCCGGCCTTTCAAAGGGTACGGTTGCCGACACCTTCTGCGATCCGGCTGTGAAAGAGCCGTTGGCAGCCCAACCGATCGATCCGCCGACCGTCACCATGTCCTTCATCGTCAATGATAGCCCCTATGCGGGTACTGAAGGCGACAAGGTGACGAGCCGTGTCATTCGCGACCGCCTGCTTAAGGAAGCTGAAGGCAATGTCGCGCTGAAAATCGAGGAATCGGGCGAAAAGGACTCGTTCTTCGTATCCGGTCGAGGCGAATTGCAGCTTGCGGTTCTCATCGAAAACATGCGCCGCGAAGGTTTCGAGCTTGGCGTTTCGCGTCCGCGCGTTGTCATGAAGGACGGCGAAAATGGTGAAAAGCTTGAGCCGGTCGAAGAGGTCGTCATCGACGTTGATGAAGAATATTCCGGCACGGTCGTACAGAAAATGTCCGAACGCAAGGCTGAAATGGTCGAGTTGCGTCCTTCGGGC
This sequence comes from Brucella sp. BE17, assembly GCF_039545455.1. NCBI lineage: Bacteria > Pseudomonadati > Pseudomonadota > Alphaproteobacteria > Hyphomicrobiales > Brucellaceae > Brucella > Brucella sp. BE17. Next base: position 644,384 of record NZ_CP154468.1, read on the forward strand.
GGAAATCGCGTGCGCCTGGTCTTCTACGCACCGACCCGTGGCCTGATAGGATACCAGTCGGAACTCTTGACCGATACGCGTGGCACGGCGATCATGAACCGTCTGTTCCACGATTATCAGCCCTTTAAGGGCGAGATTTCGGGCCGCAGCAACGGCGTTCTGATTTCTAACGATCAGGGCGAAGCGGTGGCCTATGCGCTGTTCAACCTTGAAGATCGCGGCCCCATGATCATCGAGGCGGGCGTCAAGGTCTATCAGGGAATGCTCATCGGCATTCACAGCCGTGACAACGATCTTGAGGTCAATGTCTTGAAGGGCAAGAAGCTCACCAACGTCCGCGCCTCCGGCAAGGACGAAGCCGTGAAGCTCACGCCGCCGATCAGAATGACGCTGGAACGCGCTCTGTCGTGGATTCAGGATGACGAGCTGGTGGAAGTGACGCCGAAGTCCATCCGTCTGCGCAAGCTCTATCTCGATCCCAATGAGCGCAAGCGTTTTGAAAAAAGCGGTAAGTCTAGCGCCGCATAAACTTTATAGAATCAAGCCAACGGCGCCTTCGGGCGCCGTTTTTGTTTGGTCGGCTCGTCATCGGCGAATGAAAGTGCTACGCCACAAAATACGTTTTGCAGGGATTCCATGTTCACCATCAGCCGCGTTGAAACTTTCAATCAGGAAATCAAGAAAAGCCGCTTTCTGGCCATTGCCGCTCCGGTTGCCAGTGAACAGGCAGCGAAAGAATTTTTGATCGAATATTCTGATCCGGGAGCGACGCATAATTGCTGGGCATGGCGTATGGGTCAGAATTACCGTTTCAATGATGCGGGCGAGCCGAGCGGGACTGCGGGTAAACCGATTTTACAAGCGATAGACGGCCAGGAGCTTGATAATATTGTGGTGCTGGTAACGCGATGGTTCGGGGGCATTCTGCTCGGTGCTGGCGGGCTTATGCGTGCGTATGGTGGTACCGCGGCGACCTGCCTGCGACAGGCGGAAAAGATGGAAGTGATCCCGATGACCGGGTTCACTTTCGTCTGCGATTTTTCCGACCATGCGCTTTTGAAGGCTCGGCTCACGGCAATCAATCATGTCACCATCACACAGGAAAACTTCATCGCTTCCGGCGTGGAGGTTTTCGGAAATGTACCGATCGCTGTGCAGGATGGACTTTCGCAGCTTGTCACGGACATCACGCGCGGCAAATCAATCGTTAAATTCGACGAATGAAACGCAATATTCGTCAAGCAATACGTTCAATTGCGATAGCCGTCGCTTCACCGCCGCCGATGCAGATCGCGGCCATGCCGCGCTTCAAACGATGGGTTTCAAGGGCTGCTAAAAGGGTTACCAGAATGCGCGCGCCCGAGGCTCCAATAGGGTGGCCGAGCGCGCAGGCACCGCCATGAATGTTGACCTTGTCATGCGGCAGGTCGAGATCATGCATCGCCGCCATTGTGACGACCGCAAAAGCCTCGTTGATCTCGAAAAGATCGACTTCGTTCAGATGCCATCCGGTCTTTTCGGAGAGTTTGCGCAAGGCACCAATGGGGGCCGTGGGGAACAGGTTCGGCTTATCGGCATGGCTTGCATGGCCGGTTACGATGGCGCGTGGGGCAAGGCTCCACTTTTCAGCCTTCGAGGCGCGCATGAGAACGAGTGCTGCCGCACCGTCGGATATGGATGAGGAATTGGCCGCAGTCACCGTGCCGCCGTCTCGAAAAGCCGGACGCAGGGCGGAGATGCGCTCAGGCTTTGCCTTTCCGGGCTGTTCGTCTGTTGCAACTTCAACCATATCACGACCTGTTTCGACAGGCACAGGGGTGATCTCGGCCCTGAACAGCCCCTCTGCTATGGCATTTTGCGCGCGGGTGAGCGAAGCAATGGCAAAGGCGTCCTGCGCCTCACGGCTGAAACCGTAATTCTGCGCGCAGTCCTCGGCAAAAGTGCCCATCCCGCGCCCCTTGTCATAGGCGTCCTCGAGTCCATCGAGAAACATATGATCGACGATTGCGCCATGGCCCATACGGTAACCGCCGCGTGCCTTTGGCAGGAGATAGGGCGCATTGCTCATGCTCTCCATGCCGCCTGCAACGATGACATCTGCCGATCCTGCGAGAAGGAGATCATGTGCAAGCATCGTTGCTTTCATCCCCGAACCGCACATCTTGTTGAGCGTGGTCGCACTTGCCGAAACCGGTAATCCTGCTTTGATGGATGCCTGCCGCGCTGGAGCCTGCCCCTGACCAGCGGACAACACACAGCCCATCAGAATTTCATCTATCGCTGAGGGTTCAAGCACCGCATTTTGCAATGCGCCGGTAATCGCGGCAGCACCCAGATCGCATGCCGCCGCACCGGTGAATGCACCCTGAAACGCGCCGAGCGCCGTGCGACTTGCCCCGACAATGACAATTGGATCGCCGTTCTTCATAGCCGCTCCTCCTCCGTTTCGGGGGGAGAATAAGCGCTTGGCCCACAAATGAAAATGCCGGGCTTTTGGCCCGACATTCTCAGCTTGGGAGATGGATCAATCAGTCTTCCTGGATCTGGCTGTCCTTGCTCGTATCACGCATACGCAGATAGACGATGAGCGAGATGCCGATCATGACGGTAACGTACCAGTAGAAACCTTGTTCCCAGCCGCCATTCTTGAAGCGCAGAGCCACATATTCAGCCGTACCGCCGAACAACGTGTTGGCGAGCGCATAGGGCAGCGCCACGCCGAGTGCGCGAATATGCGCCGGGAACAGCTCAGCCTTCACCACCGCATTGATCGAGGTATAGCCGGTGACGATGATGAGCGCCCCCATCACCAGAAACCCAGCAACCCAAGGATCGCGCGTGTGTTCGAGCGTCGAGAAGATCGGGTAGGTGAACAAAACGCCGGCAACGCCAAAGGCGATCATCAGCGGCTTGCGGCCGATCTTGTCGGACAGCCCGCCAGCAATCGGTTGCAGGCACATGAAGACGAAAAGCGTCACGCCATTGATCAGACTGGCTGTTTCACGGCTAAAGCCGGATGTATTGACCAGAAACTTCTGCATATAGATCGAATAGGCGTAGAAGGCGAGCGTGCCACCGGCTGTCAGAAGCATGACCAGCGCGGTTTCCTTGGGGTGGTTCTTGACCAGTACCCAGAAGCCGGATTTTGGTGCCTTACTTGCCTTGGCGTTTTTAAAGCTTTCCGTTTCAGCCAGACCGCGACGCAACCAGAAGACGACAACAGCAAGAACGGCACCGACAAAGAACGGAATACGCCAGCCCCAGGATTCGAGTGCTTCGGTTTCCATTGTGGTTTGCAGCAGGATCAGCAGTGCGATAGCCAGAAGCTGACCGGAAATCAGTGTCACATACTGGAACGACGAGAAGAAGCCGCGACGGCTTTTACCGGCCATTTCTGAAAGATATGTGGCGCTGGCGCCATATTCGCCGCCAACCGAAAGGCCCTGCATCAGACGAGCCAGCACGAGAAGGGCTGGTGCCGTCAGACCAATGGTCTGGTAATCGGGCGTTAGTGCAATAATCAGCGAGCCGGTGCACATCAACGTCACCGAAAGCGTAAGCCCGGCCTTGCGGCCCTTGCGGTCGGCATAGATGCCCATGATCCATGCACCGATGGGGCGCATCACGAAACCGACGGCAAAGACGGCGGCCGAACTCATCAGGCTTGCGGTCTGGTCTTCGGACGGAAAGAAGTGCGGCGCGAAATAAAGCGCAAAGGCTGCATAGACATACCAGTCGAACCATTCGACCAGATTGCCGGTCGAACCGCCAATGATGGATTTAAGCCGGTTGTTGGTATTCGGCGCTGCACTTCCTTCAGAAGTTATTGAGGCCATTTCCTGCTCCTTGGATTTCTCGTTTCACCCGTTATGGAGAGACGTCAGTAACGCGCCGTTTTCCGAGTGTTCTGGATTGTCATTCGCTTCACGCCCGCCATACAGCTGTTGTTGGGAGATGTGAGCGAACGAAATGGTGATTTGTTCAAAGGATATTTCCGCCACCTCGATTGCGGCGCAAAGGCGCTATCGTGTGACGGAATGCTTTGATTGCCGCGCACTTTGTGAGAGCGAGTACGGCAATTTTTCCTGGATCTGGTAGGTTCCTCCTTGCGAAACTCCCACTTTCGAAGTGAACTGCAAAATGCAGGACGAAACGCGATGCCGCCATAGTTCGGCCTTAAAAAGTTTAATCTATTGAAATAGCTTCATTAAAAGACGTTTTGACCCCACGTCTTACGTCGTTTTGTGCAAAAATATGCGTGACTTTGCGGGCAATTTTGCATAATTCTGCACAAATGCGGATTCGTCGGAACATTGCCAAGATGTTTGCGGTCCTTGTGACCGTGCTGCTCGTCGCTATCCTATGGACAGCGGCCAGCTGGTGGACGCAAGAGGGTGCGTCGCAACGGCTACGCCAGAGCGCGACATTCGTCGCACGCCAGCAAACAAGGCTCATCGACAGCGAGTTGGCAAAGTTTCGTCTGCTGCCGGTGGTACTGAAAGAATATAGCGATCTGCGCGATGTGCTGGCTGGCGGATCCATGGCGGCAACGCAGCGCCTCAACGAAAAGCTCGGATTTCTCGCCCAAGAGATCGGTTCGCCGATCATCTATGTCATTACCCCCGACGGGCTGGTGATCGCTTCGTCCAATGCCGATACCCCGGAAAGTTTTGTCGGCCGTCATTACAGCTATCGCCCCTATTTTCAGGGAGCGATGGCAGACGGTGCTGCGGAATATTATGCAATCGGCGATTTGAGTGGTCGGTTCGGACTATTTCTGGCTCGCCGTATCGGCAACGAAAGCCATCCCATAGGCGTCGTGGTCATCAAATTCGAATTTCATCGCCTGGTGAGGACCTGGTCAAACGATCCTGGGCAGACATTTGTGACCGACCCACGTGGCATCATTCTCGCGTCGACCGACAAGCCGGAAGACCTGCGTTCCTTTGAACCAATCTCAGCTGCTGAACGCGAGCGGATAACCCAGAGCGGTCAGTTCAGCGTGGCCGATTTGCAACCAAGCCACTATGCCATCGGGGCAAATGGCAGTGTGATTGGTCCATCTGGCGAGCAATTCCTGGCCGTAGAGGAGCCGATTGGCGGTACGGAGCTCAAACTCCTCCATATCGAGCCAGTGGCGCCCGCAATGCAGGCAGCGCGCGACCTGGCGCGGCTGATTACTGTCGCCGCTATGTTGATCGTTGTGTGTCTTGGGGGAGCTGTCTATTGGCGCATAACGCGGGCGGCCCGTGCCGCAGCCGATCGTGCGGCACTGGAAGCGGCTGTCGCCGAACGAACGGTGGAACTAAGCGCGGAAATTGCCGAGCGTGAGCGCGCCGACCGGCGTTTTCGCGCGGCCCGTGAGGAACTGGCGCAGGCAAATCGCCTTGCTTCGCTGGGATCGATCACTGCAGGGCTTGTACATGAGATCAACCAGCCGGTCGCGACCATTCGTACATTGAGTGAGAATGCACAGCATTATCTTTCGGTGGGACGCATGGACAAGGTTGCCGCCAATCTTTCAACCGCGGTTGATCTCACGGCACGTATCGGCTCGATAACCCAGGAAATGCGCCGTTTTGCGCGTAGGCGACGCGGCGAAAACAGGCCTGTTGCTATTGACGAGCTGATAGAGGGTACCTTGCTTTTGATGGGCGACCGTTTTCGCAATGCCAATGTCGAGCTGGAACTGCCCGAAAAATCTACGCTTCAGATTGCAGCCGACCGGGTGCGGCTCGAACAGGTTCTAGTCAATCTTTTGCAGAACGCGCTTGATGCGGTCGTAGGTGAGGCGGTGCCACGGGTTGCTCTGCTGGTAGATATCGATGACGATATGCTGTCCTTGACCGTGGCCGATAACGGCCCGGGCATAGATCCGGAAATCGGTGACGATGTCTTCAGCCCCTTTGTGACCGGCAAGCCGGACGGACTCGGCCTTGGTCTTGGCATCGCGCGCGACATCATGAGCGAACTTGGCGGCACATTGCGTATCGTTTCCTCGCCGCTTGGCGGCGCGGCCTTTGCGGCGAGCATAAAACAGGCGAAAAAATCATGAGTGAAAACGAACCATTGCGCGTCATGCTGGTCGATGACGATGTGGCTTTTCGCACAGCGCTGGCCGATGCCTTCGAGATCGCCGGGCTTGCTATCGAGACCCATGGCGACGGTCAGGCAGCCCTTTCCCATATCAGCGCGGATTTTCCCGGCGTCGTCGTCACCGATATCCGCATGCCCCGTATTGATGGCAATGGAGTGCTCGACGCCTTGCTGGCTCGCGATCCCGAATTGCCCGTCATTCTGATGACCGGCCATGGCGATATCGGCATGGCGGTGGGAGCGTTGAAAAAAGGCGCTTTCGATTTCATCGCCAAGCCCTTTGCCGCAGATCATCTTGTTTCAAGTGTCAGAAGGGCTTTGGAAATGCGCCGTCTGGTGCTTGAAAACCGCCGTCTGCGCCGCGCTGCGGCCGAAGCCGAACAGGATTATCCGCTGCTCGGCGAAACGCCAGTTATGGTGCGGCTGCGCGAGACGATTCGTCAGCTTGCAAGCGTCGACGTCGATGTGCTGATCGAGGGCGAGACGGGTACTGGAAAAGAACTTGTTGCGCGCCTCCTCCATCGTTGGAGCCCGCGCCACAGTCGTGGCTTGGTGGCGATCGACTGCGCTGCTCTCCCCGATGTAATTGCCGATGAGGTTTTGTTCGGCAATCGTATCCAGCGCGGACGCATCGCAGAGGCCGATCGCGGTACATTGTTTCTCGACGAGATAGACAGCATGTCGTCAATGTTGCAGGGCAAGCTTTTACGCGTCGTGGAAGAGCGCGAACTGCCGTCGTTGACGGGAGAGCCGCGCGCCGTCGATCTGCGCGTCGTGGCCGCTGCCAAGGGCGATCTTGATCGCGCTGTGGCAGAGGGACGCTTTCGCTCTGATCTTCTTTATCGACTTGAAACCGTGCGGCTACGCATTCCGCCCTTGCGTGAGCGGCGCAAGGATATTGGTCTGCTCTTCGCCTATTTTCTCGATGAGGCGGCAGCACAATTCGGCCAGCCACGCCCGCCCATCAACGCGGCCATCGAAGCGCGGCTCAATTCAGACGACTGGGTCGGCAATGTGCGTGAACTGCGTAATTATGCCAAGCAGGTGGTGCTTGGTCTGAGCGGCGAGCTGCAGGACATATCCGGGACTTTACCGCTTTGCGATCAGATGGACCGGTTCGAGGAGGGCGTCATCCGTGCCATGCTGGAGCGCTGCAACGGCGATGTGGGGCAGGCCGCTGAACATCTGCAAATGCCGCGCCGCAGCCTTTATGCCCGTTTGCAACGCCATAATATCGATGCTTCATTCTTTAGAAAAAGATAATGATATAAGATGTTATTTTAGAATAACTTCTTTTGAGAACTATTGGAGACGACCTTTTTCGGCCTTCGGTGGAAAATGCAGCCCTCTGCTCCGGGGACTGCTTATATTTTAGACGAGGAAACTATAAATAACCGTTCGTTTTATAAGCTAACTTCCTACTTTCTGTAGCCAGCGATGCCATTGTTCCTCGCTGCCGTTGAAGACATTGAGGTCAATCTTGTTGCTGACGCCTTTCGACAGGCCGGAGCCTGAATATTGCCAGAAGACCCACGGACGTCCGGGATAGACTTTTGAGGGATGCTGTGCGACCGCACGCAGCCAGAATGGATAGTTCTTGAAGGCACCCTTCAAATTATCGTCGTAGAAGTCCGGTGCCGTATAAATAATCGGTCGCTTGCCGTAATGGCGTTCGAGCCGGTCCATGAAGACCTGCATTTTTTCGCGCACCTGTGCGGGCGATGGACGCCTGCGGCAGGCAGAATCGCCGTTCCATTCAACGTCGATCACGGGTGGCAGCGCATCCGGGTCTTTTGGCACATTGCGGATAAACCAGTCGGCCTGCTCGCTTGCTACCCGGCACCAATAGAAGAAATGATAGGCACCATGTTTGACGCCCGCAGACTTTGCTTCGCGCCAGTTCTTCTTGAACATCGGATCGAGATGATCGCCGCCGTCGGTGGCCTTGATATAGACGAAATTGGCACCTTGCGTGCGCAGTTTTTCCCAGTCGATATTGCCCTGCCAGCGCGAGACATCGACCCCGTGGACGGCGAGCTTTCGAGGATTGACGCGACCAAAATTGATGGGTTTAGCATCACGGAACCGATGGCTATAAATCTTTGTCCGGCTGCGCGATGCCGTTTGCGGCTGGGAAAGGCGCACCTGCGGATAGGCTGCAGTTTGTGGCGTCGGCACCGGGACTTGGGTAAATCTGCGCTCCTGTTGTGGGGATGCCACGGCGGCAGGCGGCTCAGCCTTAAATTGTGTATTGTCAGGGACGGGACCGGCCCAGGCGAGCACCTCTTCCTGTGGAGCCGATGTATTGGCTGCCTGACTGACGGTTACGGGCGGTACGGGGCGCACAATTGAACCGGTCATCTCGGCGGAAGGACGCGGCTGCGACATCAGATTATCGATGCCCGAACTCGACGTGCAACCCGCAAGGGCGCTCGATGCAAGAATGATCGTCGACACGATCACGAGGTGCTGAGGCAAAAGACGCATGGATACCCGTACTCAAAACAAAATGGGTTGCAATGCTCCTCTGAGGGAACTGCTCGGGCTAAGTTAGAGGTAAAAACTGAATCCAAAGTTTACGAAATTCCTAACGCGGAAACTTTATTCGAAAACCGGACGATCTACCGAGTATGAATTGAAAGATTAAAATAAATACTTAAGTATATGAATTATATAAATATTATTCTCCAATTGCCATAATTGATCTTTGCCGTTTGCGGTTGCAGGGTGATTTGATGTTTCACATTGCGGGTGGCGGGCGCTATGTGTTTTTTCAGAATACACGTCAGAAGAAGAAAAGGACTGGGTTTTGAAAATTGGTGTCGTTACGGTTTCCGACCGCGCCAGCCGCGGAGAATATGAGGACCTCAGCGGTCCGGCCATTGAGGCATGGTTGCAACGCGCCGTCGTCATACCCTATGAGGTGTTGCGCCGGGTTATTCCCGACGGCATGGAAACCGTACGCGATACTCTGATTGAGCTTTGCGATACGCACAAGTGCGACCTGATCCTTACCACCGGCGGCACCGGACCAAGCCCACGCGACGAAACGCCGGAGGCGATGCAGGCGGTGCTTCACAAGGAGCTTCCGGGCTTTGGAGAACTGATGCGTCGCGTGAGCCTCGAACAGACGCCGACAGCTATTCTTTCGCGCCAGACGGCGGGTAGTCGTGGTGCGAGTTTCATCCTCAATTTACCAGGCAAGCCAGCGTCCATCGCCATGACCCTGCAGGCGGTTTTTCCAGCAGTGCCCTATTGCCTTGATCTGATTGGTGCCGGGCGCATCGAGACCGATCCCGAAGTGGTCAAGGCGCATCGGCCCGGCTGATGTGCAAACAGATAGCGTTTAACTATTCTATATTGCCTGCTTGCTACCGGAACTTTTGAAATAAGAAAAGGCGCGGAAAACCGCGCCTTTAAAATCTAGGGCGTAGGTTCAACGATTAGCCGAACAGTTTGAACCGCTCTGAATCATCCATGAACGTCTTGGGTCCAAATGGCTGTTCGTTTGAACCAAAAGGCATCTGCGCACGCAGTTTCCACGACGCGGGCACATCAAAGGTCTTGGCGATCTCTGCATCGATCACCGGATTATAATGCTGAAGGCTAGCGCCAATGCCAGCAACGGCAAGTACGCTCCATACTGCATATTGTGCCATGCCACCGGATTGCTCGGAGAAAGCCGGGAAATTATCGGCATAAAGCGGGAAGTCCGCCTGCAATTTCTGCACCACGGCCTGATCTTCGAAGAACAGCACCGTGCCCGCACCGGCGGCAAAGGAATCGAGCTTGGCTTCGGTCTGGCCGAAGGCATCGGCCGGGACAATCTTGCGCAGTTCTTCCTTGGTGATGTCCCAGACTTTCTCGCTTTCAGCGCCAAACAGGATGACGGCACGCGAGCTTTGCGAATTGAACGAAGATGGTGCGTGTTTGATCGTTTCACGGATCAGTTCAGCAACTTCTTCCTTTGGCAAGGGGAGGGTCTTGCCAAGTGCATATTGCGTCCGACGCTTTTTAAGGGCTTCGAGAAGGCTGTTGGTCATTCGTCTTTATCCTGATGTTTGCATCGAAACCGCGGGCTGATCCCGGATTTTGAAACCGAAGATATTGAATTAATGCCCGGCAAGGCCAGCCCCTTGTTCAGAAACACACTGTCAACAAATGAGGTGAACGCAATAGGGGAAGTCGGCCTGCCGGTCCGCAGAGAGATTGAAATACAGCTTTTCGGATTTAAATCCGGAAAGCACTCGTGAGACCTTATTAAACTAGTTGGGTTTCAGGAAGGGGTAGGCTATGTCTATAATGGCGAAAAAATCATAAAACAGGCGCGGGTCACGATAGTTTGAAGACAGTCATGATTATCGGGGGCGGTGCAAGCGGTGTCATTCTTGCCGCACAAGTGCTGGCCCATGCACAGCACCTTCATATCCGTTTGTTCGAACGTTCGGGACGGGTCGGCAGTGGCATCGCCTATTCGACACAAAATCCCAGCCATCTACTGAATGTCCGAGCCGGTAATATGAGCGCTTTTGCGCAACAACCGGAGCATTTTCTTCATTGGTTGCAAAAGCGCTCGGAAACGGACGGGGGGACTAAATGGTCAGAGCAATCCTATGCGCCGCGAAAATTGTATAACCTCTATCTTCAGGATCTGATTGCGCCTTACCTTGAGGATGAAAAACCGCGTCTGGTGATCGAGACATGCGAAATCGTTGGCATCAAGATACAGGACGGCGCTCCTTGCGTGAAGGCTTCGTCCGGCGCGTCATTTTCAGGCTCTGCCTTGATTGTGGCAACCGGCAACGAGGCGGCGATTGCTGTCAGCGGCGGTCGCGTCAGGGAATACTGGTCGAGTTCGGGCTATTTCGACATTCCCGCAACCGCATCGGTTGCAATCTTCGGCACCGGACTTTCGATGGTCGACAGCGTCCTTTCCCTGCTCGACCGGGGCCATGAGGGCCCGATCCATGCCTTGTCGCGACGCGGTCTCGTGCCTGCCCGGCATGAGCATGTTGAGCCTTTCGCGCTTTCAGCCGATCCTCTGTTTGCTTGTGCCAGTCTTTCCAGCTTGCTCAGCCACATACGCGCGCTGATGCGCGAAGCGGCAGCGAGCGGCTCGGACTGGCGGGCCGTCATGGATTCCTTGCGTCCTTTTACAGGGAGCCTATGGCAGCGGCTGTCCCTTACTGAACGCGAAAGCTTCCTGCGCCATTTACGCCCATGGTGGGATGTTCATCGCCACCGCATGGCCCCGCGCGTGGCTGATCGCATCGATGCGGCGCGCGCCTCAGGCCAGTTGCAAATCGAGGCGGGCCGACTTTTATCGGTCAGGGAAGGGGAGAACGGCGTAGCGATCCATTACCGACGTCGTCATCGCCGCGAGAGCGCTGAACTTACGGTCGCGACGATCATCGACTGCCGCGGTGGCAATCCGCGTTTTTCCACCACGCGCAATCCCGCCCTCGCCGGCCTGATGGAAAATGGTCTGGGGCGGCCCGATCCGCTTGATCTCGGCCTCGATGTTCGCGACGATTTGCGGCTGATTGATGCGCATGGCGGATCGGCTGCACCGATCTATGCACTCGGCCCGTTGACGAAAGGTCTCTTCTGGGAGGTCACGGCTGTTCCTGACATCCGCGTTCAGGCTGCACAGTTGGCAGGGTTTCTGCTTAGCGATAAAATATAAGCTGTATTATCCCCGCAGGACACCTCGCCGGTGAGGCGAATGCGCCCTTAGAAGTGTGTCGCAAATACACGCTATGCTGGAAATTTTCAAAAATTTCAGCTCTTCGTCGATTGTTGCGCGATAAATCATTGAAACCCATTGCCAATTTATTACCTGACCGGTCATAATAATGACAACGGAATAGTTGATTCCCTATATTCACCGGCGGAGCCTTTCCGTCGCTGCCTGTCGAGGCCTTAAGCTTCGGTGAGCGGTGGGGTGAAACTTTCTCGCAAAACTGTCCGGCGGTGTCTCGTCGGATGTCCTGACAGATGATAGAAATAATTGGGTAGGAGGCCTTGGGCGCATGACGATGGACGGCAGAATGCTTTTCCTGCTCGTCCTTCTTCCGTTTCTTGGCAGCGTCATCACGGGTCTTTTCAGAGGTGCGGATCGCAACGGCTCGGCGTGGTTCACCGCTGCAATCGCCCTTGTGGCCTTTATTCTTACGGCCAGTCTGTATCCGGTCGTTTCCGACGGAAGGGTGCTACGTGGCACTGTAGAGTGGCTGCCCGCATATGGGCTGAACGTCAGCTTGCGCATGGATGGTTTTGCCTGGCTTTTCGCCATGCTGATCACCGGCATCGGCCTGCTCGTGGTTATCTATGCGCGCTATTATATGTCGCCGGACGATCCGGTGCCGCGTTTCTTCTCGTTCCTTCTCTCCTTTATGGGCTCGATGCTCGGCATCGTCCTTTCGGGTAACATCATCCTTCTGGCGGTGTTCTGGGAATTGACGAGCATTTTCTCGTTCCTGTTGATCGGCTACTGGTATCATAATGCCAGTGCGCGCGATGGTGCGCGCATGGCGCTGACGGTGACGGGCATCGGCGGCTTCTGCCTGCTGGCTGGTATGCTTCTTCTCGGTCATATCGTCGGTAGCTACGATCTCGATAAGGTGTTGGCGGCGGGCGATATTGTCCGCGGGCATCCGCTTTATGCGGTCGCACTTATTTTGATTTTGCTTGGTGCCTTCACCAAGAGCGCGCAGTTTCCGTTCCATTTCTGGCTACCCAATGCCATGGCAGCACCAACGCCAGTTTCGGCCTATCTGCATTCGGCAACTATGGTGAAAGCTGGTGTGTTCCTGCTTGCCCGGCTTTGGCCGGTGCTGTCGGGTACCGAGGAATGGTTCTGGATACTGGGTTGCGCGGGGCTGATGACGCTTCTGCTTTCCAGTTTCTTCGCCGTCTTCCAGCAAGACCTCAAGGGCCTGCTCGCCTATTCCACCATCAGCAATCTCGGGCTGATTACCGCGCTGCTGGGCCTTGGCAGTCCGCTTGCCGCGGTCGCTGCGATCTTCCACATGGTCAATCACGCCATCTTCAAGGCATCGCTGTTCATGGCGGCCGGCATCATAGACCACGAGACTGGCACGCGCGACATGCGCCGCTTGAGCGGATTGCTGCGTCCCATGCCCTATACGGCGACGCTCGCCATGGTGGCGAGCGCTTCCATGGCAGGCGTTCCGCTTCTCAATGGTTTCATTTCCAAGGAAATGTTCTTCGCCGAGGCGGTCGAAACCCATCTTGCCTCATGGCTCGATACGATCACGCCCTATGTGGCAACGCTTGCCGGCATTTTCACAGTGGCCTATTCGGTGCGCTTTATTTATTCTGCTTTCTTCGGACCACCGCCGCATGATCTGCCGCGTGAGCCGCATGAGCCGCCGCATTGGATGCGTCGCCCCATTGAGCTTCTGGTGCTGCTTTGCCTGTTGATCGGCATTGTGCCGGGGCTTTCAATCGGGCCGTTTCTGAATTCAGCCGTGATTGCGGTGCTCGGCGATCAGACGCCGCATTATAGCCTTTCGGTCTGGCACGGATTTAACCTACCTTTGATGATGAGCATCATCGCAATGGTTGGCGGCGTTCTGCTGCACTGGCTGTTGAAAAACTATCTGGCCAACAGCGAAGACGGTCCGCCCTTGTTCAGGCACCTGCAAGGCCAACGCATTTTCGAGCGTGTTTTGGTGACGCTGTCGTGGAACTGGGCGCGCAAGGCGGAAAACTTTCTCAGCACACGCCGCCTTCAGCCGCAATTGCGCATCATTGTGGTGGCTGCAATTCTCGTCGCGGCGTGGCCGCTAATCGAGGACGGGCTTTATGCGGGTGGCGTGATGCCTCAACCGGTCGACCCGATTTTTGCAGGCCTCTGGGTGCTGGGTGGTGTTTGCGCGATCGGTGCGGCCTGGCAGGCGAAATATCATCGACTTGCCGCCTTGATCCTGCTTGGCGGGGCCGGGCTTGTCACCTGCCTCACCTTCGTATGGCTTTCCGCGCCTGATCTCGCCGTAACCCAGCTTCTGGTGGAAATTGTCACCACTGTTCTGCTGCTGCTTGGCCTGCGCTGGCTGCCAAAACGTTTCGAAGATCCCGATCCAATGCCGGTAAGAATCGGACCGCGCCTGCGCCGTTATCGCGATTTTGCACTGGCTATTGGTAGTGGTGCCGGGGTTTCGCTCATTGCCTATGCGATGATGACGCGACCGCTTTCCGGCAGCATTGGTGATTATTTCCTTCAGAAGGCCTATTCGGGCGGCGGCGGCAAGAATGTCGTCAATGTTATTCTGGTGGATTTCCGAGCCTTCGATACTTTTGGCGAAATCGCGGTTCTGGGCATTGTCGGACTGACAATATTCGCGCTTCTGCGTCGTTTCCGTCCCGCCTCGGATACGACCGGATCGACCGCACAACAGAAAATCCAGGATGCTTACGACGAGGTTATGCCGGACCGTAAAGCCGGAGAGACGCTTGCCGATTATCTAGGTGTTCCCTCAGTCATCATGCAATGGCTGTTCCCGGTGATCATTGTTCTCGCCGTACATCTGTTCTTACGCGGCCACGATCTGCCAGGCGGGGGATTTGCCGCCGGTGTTGCACTGGCGATTGCTTTCCTGCTGCAATATCTGGCTGCAGGCACGCGCTGGATCGAGGATCGACTGCGCATTCTGCCCTTGCGCTGGATCGGCTTCGGGCTTTTGTGCGCCGCAATGACCGGGGCGGGAGCGTGGCTGTTCGGCTATCCGTTCCTGACGAGTTTTTATCAATATGCGGATATCCCGCATGTCGGTAAAATGCCGATGGCAAGTGCGCTGTTCTTCGATCTCGGGGTCTTCTCGCTGGTGGTCGGCGCAACCGTCATCATGCTGATCGCACTTGCCCACCAGTCGATCCGCAAGCATCGTGTAGAAAAACTCGCCGCGAGTGCGAAGGAGGAGAACTGATGGAACTGGTTCTTTCTCTGGCAATCGGCATTCTGATGGCGTCCGGCATCTGGCTGATCCTTCGTCCGCGCACATTTCAGGTCGCCATCGGTTTGTCGCTGGTTTCCTATGCGGTCAATCTCTTCATCTTCTCGATGGGGCGGTTGCGCTCTAATGCGCCGCCTGTACTGGAATCGGGTGTTGACGTGCAGCCTGCCCTTTATACCGATCCGGTGCCGCAGGCGCTGGTGCTCACCGCTATTGTCATCGGCTTTGCGATGACCGCACTTTTCCTCGTCGTGCTGCTCGCCTCGCGCGGACTGACGCGCACCGATCATGTCGACGGCAAGGAGAATTGATGATGGACTGGAAATCCCACCTCATCGTCGCGCCCATATTGCTGCCTCTGGTGACGGCAGCACTTTTGCTTCTCATCGACGAGCGCAGCCGCCGCCTGAAAATGGCGATCAATTCTATATCGACGCTCGGCCTTATCGCCATTACCATAATGCTTGCCTTTGCGGCGGTCGAAACGGCGCCCGAAGCAATCGTCTATCTGATCGGTAACTGGCCTGCTCCCTTCGGCATCGTTTTAGTGCTCGACCGGCTGGCAGCACTCATGCTGGTGCTGACAAGTCTGCTTGGCATGGCGTCGTTGAGTTTCGCACTTGCGCATTGGTACAAGGCGAGCCCGAATTTCCATACCATCTTTCAGCTGCTACTGATGGGGGTGAACGGGGCCTTTCTGACCGGTGATCTCTTCAACCTGTTCGTATTCTTCGAGGTTATGCTTGCCGCATCCTACGGTCTGGCGTTGCATGGATCAGGGCCTGCACGTGTTAAAGCAGGTCTGCATTATATTGCCGTCAATCTGCTGGCTTCGTCATTGTTCCTGATCGGTGTCAGCCTGATCTATGGTGTCACTGGCACGCTCAACATGGCCGATCTCGCGGATCGTATCACGCAGGTCGCCCCCCATGATCGCATGCTTCTAGAAGCCGGTGCTGCGGTGTTGGGGGTTGCCTTCCTCATCAAGGCTGGCATGTGGCCGCTCAACTTCTGGCTGGCACCGACTTATACGGCAGCGGCGGCTCCCATCGCGGCAATTTTTGCGATCATGAGCAAGGTCGGCATATATGTGCTTTTGCGACTGACGACGCTGATGTTTGGGATCGAAGCCGGGGCATCTTATGGTTTCGGCAATGACTGGCTTTATTATGGTGGCATGGTAACGCTCGCCTTCGGCCTGATCGGTGTTGTGGCGTCGCAGGCCATGGGACGGCTTGCAAGCTACAGCATTCTTGTCTCTTCCGGTACGCTGTTGGCAGCGGTGGGCAGCGGCAATATGGCGATGGCAGGAGCAGCCCTTTTCTATATGGCAAGTTCTACGCTGACCATCGCCGCTCTTTTTCTGCTGATCGAGCTTGTCGAGCGCGGGCAGGATGCGGCCGCCAACGTTCTTGCCGTAACCATGGAGGCCTACGGCGATGACGAGGAGGAAGAAGTCGAAGAAGACGAAGTGGGTATCGTTTTGCCTGCAACGCTCGCTATTCTCGGCATATTGTTCGGTATCTGTGCCATCTTGCTGATCGGCTTGCCACCTTTTTCGGGCTTCATCGCCAAATTCCTACTGATTGCCGCAGTCTTTAACGGCAGTACAGCAACGCCTGAACTTTCCATGCCCGTCAGTCCGGCGAGCTGGGTTCTGATCACGCTGATCCTGCTATCGGGCCTCTCGGCACTCATTGCCATGACGCGTACCGGTATTCGTACTTTCTGGGGTTCGCTCGAAGGCAATGTGCCGCGTGTTCTGGTGCGCGAGGTAGTGCCTATCGCGGGCCTGCTGGCGCTGTGTCTGGCGCTGACCATCGCCGCAGGTCCGGCCATGAAATATATGGATGCAACCGCACGTTCGCTGCATAATCCTGCTGATTATATCGACAGCGTCCTCAAAGCACCGCGCGTGGGTGCAGGCACAGAAGCGACGGAGGTGAAATGAGACGAATGCTGCCTTATCCGCTTTTGTTTGCGGCACTCATTTTGTTCTGGCTGTTGCTAAACGGATTTACGCGTGGTCAGACAATTATCGGGGTTCTGGTTGCATTTTTCGCTTGCCAGACCATGACGGCGCTTGAACCGCAAAAGAACCGGATCCGCTCGCTTACGACGATCCTGAAACTGTTCGGAACGGTAAGCCTCGACATTTTGTTGTCGAATATCGCGGTCGTGCGCATTATCCTGTCCGGACGCAAACGTGTGCGCCGCGCCGGCTTCGTGGTCATTCCGCTGGAGCTGGAAAACCGTACCGCGCTGGCTGCCCTTGCCTGCATGATTACGGCAACACCCGGTACTGCCTGGGTTGATCACCATGCTGCAAGGCGCGAACTGACCATTCATGTACTTGATCTCACCGAAGCGCAGGAATGGCGCGACCTGATCAAAAGTAAATATGAGAAGCCGCTGATCGAGATTTTCGGGGCTGAAGATGTGATGCCGGAGGAAAAATCCGCATGAGTGCAGTCATTCTCTTCTGGTCTTTGCTTGCAGCTCAACTCATGCTGGTTGCTGCCATGGGCTGTGTGGTCTATCGGCTGGTTGTGGGGCCCCGTGCGCAGGACCGGGTGCTGGCGACCGATGCGCTTTATCTCAACGCACTGCTTCTGCTTCTGACATTCGGTATCCGCACCGGTAGCGTCATCTATTTTGAGGCTGCGCTGATCATAGCCCTCCTCGGCTTCGTCGCCACCGTGGCGCTTGCCAAGTTCCTCATGCGCGGGGAGGTGATCGAATGATCCATGCAGCTGAAATCCCGGTCTGGGCCGCCATCATTATATCGACCCTTCTGGTCGGCGGAGCCTTCCTTACCCTTGTCGGGTGCATCGGTCTGGTGCGCTTCAAGACATTTTATGAGCGCGTGCATGCTCCCACGATTGGTTCCTCGTTTGGTGCTGGGGGAATCCTGATAGCATCGATCATATTTTTCTCCATCTTGCAATCGAAGCCGATTTTGCATGAAGTGATGATTGCCGTCTTTGTGATCGTCACAACGCCGGTTACGCTCATGCTGCTCAGCCGCGCCGTGATTCATCGCGACCGGACCCAGGACAGCAGCGAGCTACCTTCTTCTTCCGACCCCGATTGAGGCCGGCAGAGTTCGTGCCTGCGGCGCGAGAGCCGGATTTCTGGCTTCCCGCCGCAGAGTTTGGGGAATGGTCACGGCCTGCTCTTTAGGGAGCGGCCGTTAGTGGCTCTCAAAAGGGTGGGGTTCTTTTCGATCTATCCAGAAAAGACCAACCTTTCAATAAAAGCCATAACCTCGCCGAATCTATTGCACGAGTTTCTGTCTTTTCAGGTCAGGGTGGGAGCTGTCAGCGGCATTTGGAGGAATGTCGCAGGCTGCGGCCAATTGTCCTGATGGCCTTTGTTTTCAGACGGACGGATTGAAGGTTTTCTAAAGTTTGATTATCTGAATTTCAGTAATTTCTGTAAATTCAGAATTTACGGGAGAGAGAATTTGGAATTGTCACCAATCGTTCAGTCGTTCGTACTCCACTTCGGGGAGATGGGCAGCCGTTGGGGCATCAACCGCACCGTGGGGCAGATTTATGCGCTGCTCTATCTGTCGCCGGATCCGCTTTGTGCCGATCAGATCGTCGATTCGCTCGGCGTATCTCGCTCGAATGTTTCCATGGGCATTCGCGAGCTTCAGGGATGGAATCTTGTGCTGTTAAAACACATCCCCGGAGATCGCCGTGATTTTTTCACCACGCCCGAAGATGTGTGGCAAATTCTGCGTACATTGGCCGAGGAGCGCAAGAAGCGCGAAATCGACCCGACATTGAGTGTCCTGCGAGAAATCCTGATGGAGGCACCGCAAGGCGACAGTGACCGCTACGCACAGGACCGCATGAAGGACATGTACGGTCTGATCGAACGGCTGACCAATTGGTACGACGATGTCAAGAAACTCGACACCGACCGGCTGACCAGTCTTCTGGCGCTTGGCGCCAAGGTGACCCGTTTCCTTGAGACCACGGACAGGATCGTGGCTCTGGGGCGCGGGCGAGCATCGGCCAAGAAGGAGCCTAAGAAAGAGTGACATCCGTTGTCCCCCGAACGGAACAGCTAACGACGGACGGCAACAAGGCAAAACGCGACAAAGGTTCTTCGCGCCGTGCCCTGCGCCGTCCTGTTCCATCCGTACTCAAACGGGGGGCATATTTTCAGACGCTGGCCGCGCTCTTATGGCTGCCGCAGGCTGGGCTTATCGCTTATGCCATCGGGTGCCTTGCGGATATCGGCTTCGACAGCACGCTTTATTATGCAGCTTTCGGTATTTTCCTGATTGGCTGCGCGCGCGCCATCATCGATGCTGCCGGTGCCGCAATGGCCTATGACGCGGCCCGTACTGAGCTGACCCGGTTGCGTGAAAAGGCCATCGGCGTCTTGTCGTTGCGCTCGCCGCTTGACCGCACCCGCCCATCTTCAGGCGAGGCGGCCAGTATTCTGGCCGAACAGGCGGAGATGGTTGTGCCCTATCTTTCGCGTTTCGTGCCGGTGCGCATCCGAGTCATGCTGGTGCCGCTGGCAATCCTGTTTGTCGTGCTGTGGTTTTCATGGATCGCCGCACTGGTTCTTTTGATCGCCGCTCCGCTCATTCCAATTTTCATGGCACTGATTGGCATGCGGGCGAAGGCTGCAAGCGAGAAGCAACTTGCGGCACTCGGCGGCATGAACGGCTTTTTACTCGACCGGCTGCGTGGCCTTGCCACCATCCGCACATTTGGTGCGGTGGATAGCACTGCTATCCGGCTGCGCGACAATGCCGAAACGCTGCGCAAGAGAACCATGCATGTGTTGCGGATCGCCTTTCTGTCTTCGGCGGTGCTGGAGCTTTTTGCAGCGCTTGGCGTTGCCATGGTTGCCGTCTATATCGGTTTTCACTTGCTCGGCACGCTGCAATTCGGGGCATGGGGCCAAAAACTCAATCTGGGTGAGGGGCTGTTCATCCTGCTTTTGTCGCCCGCCTTCTTTGAGCCGCTGCGCGATCTTTCGGCCGTCTGGCACGATCGCGCGTCAGGCGAAGCGGCTATCGATTCACTGGAAAAGCTCGCACAGATCGAAACGCCGATCGTTGGCGCCGTTACGGCAGATAAATTTTTGGAAGCCGAACCTTCCATACAATTGCATCGCGTCGATTTTCATTATCCCGGTGGCGCAAAGGTTCTTGAAGCATTCGATTTTTCTGCAGAGGCTGGCGAACATGTTGCGTTGCTTGCGCCCAGCGGTTTTGGCAAATCGACCATTCTGGCGCTGATTGCAGGCCTTGCAGCACCTGATGGCGGCACGATCAAAATCGCAGGCTTTGCCATGGACAACGACGATGTCGGAAACCGGGCCGCAAACTTGCGGAGCCGCATGCGCTGGGTTGGGCAGAAGCCCCACATTTTTGCGGGTTCAGCGCGCCACAACATCACGCTCGGACGCAAGACCTCTGCTGCAGCAATCGCGGAAATCATCGATAACATGGCGCTTTCCCATGTCGCCGGTATCACGGGCAACGGCCAGATCGGTGAAGATGGTGCCGGGCTTTCCGGTGGCGAAGCCTTGCGGCTCGCGCTGGCGCGTAGCGCAGTTGACGCGAAAGCCGATATCATCCTTGCCGATGAACCGACCGCGCATCTCGACCGCGAGACAGCTATGGAGATCACTGAAAGTCTGCTGCGGCTTGCAAAAGGCCGGACGCTGATCGTCGCCACCCACGACGAAGCGCTGGCAAGCCGCATGGATCGTATCGTTCGTCTTGATGAGCGGGAAACCCTGCCAGAAAGAAGGGCTGCCGAATGAACGCGCTGCAAACCTTGCACCCCATCCTCGGCCTGTTCTTCAGGACAAAAGGCAGAGCACTTGTCGCCGGAATGATTACTGCCACCGTTACGGTATTGGCCGGGATCGCACTGCTCGGCCTCTCGGGCTGGTTCATCACCGCAACTGCAATTGCCGGATTGAGCGTGGCAACAGCCATCGTGTTCGACGTTTTCGCACCTGCCGCCGGTATCCGCCTTCTGGCCATCCTACGCACTGGCTCGCGTTATCTGGAGCGCCTCGTTACACATGATGCGACGCTCGCTATTCTCGCCGCCATGCGTGAAAAGCTTTTCCGCAGTTGGGCGCGACCGGCGGCGGCAGAAGCACTTTTGAAACGCCCGGCACAACTTCTTTTTCGCCTGACCGCGGATATTGACGCGCTGGATTCACTTTATCTGCGCGTGATCGTGCCGATGGGCGCGGCCCTTGCCACGGCACTTATCACAGGCTTGGCGCTCGGCCTCATGCATCCACTCTTTGGCTTTGCCGTTTTTCTGCTGCTTCTGGTGGCAGGGCTTGGCCTGCCACTTCTTGCAGCAAATAAAGCGCAAAAGCCGATGCGTCGCCGCGCTAAGGGCACGGAAGCTCTGCGAGCGCGCACGGTCGATCTGGTTGCGGGCCAGACGGAACTGCTGCTTGCTGGGCGCATGCAGGCGCAGGAAAACGCTCTCGCTCATGCTGACCGTTATCTTGCAGGTGCTGATTACGCCCTCAACCGTATAGAGATCAGAACCGGTGCAGGCCTTGGCATCGTCCAGTCCGCCCTTCTGGCGGGCAGTGTCGTGGCCGTCGGCTGGCTCATTCAGGCGGACGCTATTAATGCGCCCGTTGCAGCCCTTGCCGTGCTGATTGTGCTTGCTGCGATGGAACCCTTTGCAGCGCTACGTCGTGGTGCCATGGAACTTGGCCGCACCGTGATAGCCGCACAGCGCATCGCGCCACAATTGCAAATGCATGACATTAACCCCACCTTGCCCGTTCCGGCCGAAGGCAGCGCAGTTACTCTCGCCGCCGCCTCTGTCCGTCACGAGGGGGCCGTGGTCGATGCGCTCAAGGACATCACATTGGATGTAGCCATTGGCGAGCGGGTTGCTATCGTCGGTCAAAGCGGGGCCGGAAAATCGACCCTGTTCAACCTTTTGGCTGGTGAAACTATTGCGCGAAGCGGTGGTGTCAAAACTCTGGCCGCCACGCTTTTAACCCAACGTAGCGAACTTTTTCAGGACAGTTTGCGCGATAATCTGCGTCTGGCAAACCCGACTGCCGACGATGCGGCGCTCAACGATGCGCTCGCATTGGCCGGACTTGGCGGTTTTGTCGGTGAGCTTCCTGACGGTCTCGATACGCCACTTGGCGAAGGCGGACTTGGTCTTTCGGGCGGGCAGGGGCGGCGTCTGGCATTGGCGCGGCTTTTTCTGAGCGATGCGCCGCTCTGGTTGCTTGATGAACCGACAGAGGGGCTGGATGCCACGACGGCATGCGATGTTCTTGAGCGCTTGCATGTTGAGGCCGAACGACAGGGCCGGACGTTGCTCATCGCTACGCATATTCGACGTGAGGCCGAAATCTGCGAACGGATCATTGTTTTCGACCAAGGGGCGTTAATTCAGTCTGTTTGCAGAAATAACGCGCGCTTTGACGAAATTCTGCAAGCCATGCGGTAAGCCGGATGGTGCAACAGAACTGACTGCAAGCAGACTTAATTTGTGTGTGTTCTTAGGAGGGCCGGGTTTTCCGGCTGAAGCAGATGGAATTCGATATTGTCTCCCTGTCACGATTGCAGTTTGCGATCACGGCACTTTATCACTTCCTCTTCGTG
The DNA here is from genome assembly GCF_039545455.1 of Brucella sp. BE17. Classification (NCBI taxonomy): domain Bacteria; kingdom Pseudomonadati; phylum Pseudomonadota; class Alphaproteobacteria; order Hyphomicrobiales; family Brucellaceae; genus Brucella; species Brucella sp. BE17. The sequence continues at coordinate 667,097 of NZ_CP154468.1, forward strand.
CCTCTCACATTGGGGCTTTCCGTGCTGCTCGCCATCATGGAAACCGTCTACGTGATGACGGGGCGACTCATCTGGCGGCAGATGACGAAATTCTGGGGTAGTTTGTTTGGTATCAACTTCGTGATGGGCGTTGCGACAGGCGTCGTGATGGAGTTCCAGTTCGGCATGAACTGGAGCTATTACAGCCATTATGTCGGCGATATTTTTGGCGCTCCGCTGGCGATAGAAGGCCTGATGGCCTTCTTTCTTGAAGCAACTTTTGTCGGACTGTTCTTTTTCGGCTGGGACAAGCTTTCAAAAATCGGACATCTGATGGCCACTTATGCGGTTGCTGCGGGCTCCAATTTTTCCGCGCTCTGGATTCTCATCGCCAATGGCTGGATGCAAAACCCAGTAGGATCAGCATTCAATCCCGAGACCATGCGCATGGAAATCACCGATTTCTATGAGGTGCTGATGAACCCGGTGGCGCAGGCGAAATTCGTGCATACGGTTTCCGCCGGTTATACGACGGCTTCGATGTTCGTGCTCGGTGTGTCTGCCTGGTATCTCATCAAAGGCCGTTCGACGGAACTCGCCAAGCGCTCGATGACGGTCGCGGCCTCTTTCGGACTGGCGGCCTCACTTTCGGTCGTGGTTTTGGGTGATGAAAGCGGCTATCTCGCCAATGAACATCAGAAGATGAAAATCGCGGCCATCGAGGCGATGTGGGAGACTGAACCCGCGCCCGCTTCCTTCACTGCTTTCGGCTTTCCGGATCAAAAGGCGCGTGAAACCCATTATGCCGTGCATATCCCATGGGTCATGGGGCTGATCGGCACACGCTCGCTCACCACCCCGATCGAGGGGATCGACGATCTGGTGAAGAATGCCGAAGGACACATTCGCAACGGCATCATTGCCTATGATGCGCTGCAGACAATCCGTGCTTCCCGCGATACATCTCAGGTGCCGCAGGACATCAAGGATGCCTTTGCCGACAACAGCCGCTGGATGGGCTATGCGCTGCTGCTCAAGCGTTATGTCGATGATCCGCGCCAGGCGAGTGATACGCAGATAACACAGGCTGCTAACGATACGGTGCCGGGTGTGTTGCCGCTATTCTGGGCGTTCCGCATTATGGTCGGCATCGGTTTTCTGCTCATTGGCCTGACTGCCACCTTCTTCGTGCTTTCGGCACGGCGCAAGCTCGACCATTATCCATGGCTGCTGAAACTCGCGGTGTTGGCCATTCCGCTGCCGTGGATCGCCATTGAGATGGGCTGGATCGTTGCTGAATTCGGACGCCAGCCGTGGATTATCGAGGGAATATTGCCCACAGCGGTCGCGGTGTCTGATCTTGGCGCTTCGACGGTTCTTGCGACCATTATCGGCTTTGTCGCAATCTATACCGTCCTGTTCATTATCGAGATGGGCCTTATGCTGCGTGCCATCAAGGCAGGCCCGGAACCCGACAGCAAACCAGAAGCCATGCTTGCGCCTGCTAGCATCGCACCTGCGGAGTAAGGATCATGATACTCAGTGATTTACTGGACTACGAAACCCTGCGTCTCATCTGGTGGGTTCTGCTTGGCGTATTGTTGATCGGCTTTGCAGCCATGGATGGTTTCGATCTCGGTGTCGGTATTCTTCTGCCCTTCATTGGCAGGACGGATATTGAACGGCGCATCATCATCAATACAATCGGACCAGTCTGGGAAGGCAACCAGGTCTGGCTGATCCTCGGTGGTGGTGCCATTTTTGCTGCGTGGCCGCCGCTTTATGCGGTGTCTTTTTCCGGCTTTTATCTGGCGATGTTCATCATCCTGTTTGCGCTGATCCTGCGTCCAGTCGGGTTCAAGTATCGGTCGAAACGTGACAGCCAGGCATGGCGTACCGGATGGGACTGGGCGCTGTTTATTGGCGGATTTATACCTGCTCTGATCTTCGGCGTGGCGGTCGGAAATGTGCTTCAGGGCGTACCGTTCCGCCTCAATGACGATCTGCGAATATTCTATGATGGATCGTTCTTTGGCTTGCTCAATCCGTTTGCGCTTTTATGTGGCCTGCTTTCGGTCGCCATGCTGACCATGCATGGCGCATCATGGCTGGTGCTCAAGACAACGGCGGCAGTGCAGGCACGGGCACGAACCGTCGGCTCTGTTGCGGCTCTGGCCACGATCGTGCTTTACGGGGTTGCGGGTGTGATAAGCTGGATGTGGATTTCGGGCTACCGGATCACCAGCGCCATTGTTACAGATGGCCCGTCTAACCCGCTACGCAAGACGGTGGAATTCGACCATGGTGCGTGGTTCACCAATTATGCGACTTATCCCGTGCTGCTGATCGCCCCTGCACTTGGTTTTATCGGCGCGTTCGCCGTATGGGCCAGCATTCGAAAACGCGGCGAGGTTTCAACGCTCCTGTTCGGTAAGCTTTCAATCTTCGGCATTATCGCATCAGTCGGCGTTTCGATGTTCCCGTTCATCCTGCCATCCTCGATTGATCCGCGTTCGAGCCTGACTGTGTGGGATTCATCCTCGAGCCATACCACGCTATTCATCATGCTGGTGGTGACCCTCATCTTCCTGCCGATCATCGTCGCCTACACCTCTTGGGTCTACAAGGTTCTGTGGGGCAAGGTGGAGAAGGACATGATCGAAGACGAGAGCAATCACGCTTACTAACAGAGAAAGGAAAGCGAAATGTGGTATTTTGCCTGGCTGCTCGGACTGCCGCTCGCAGCCGCTTTCGCGGTGCTGAACGCCATGTGGTATGAATTGATGGATGATCGGGCGCGCAAGCGTCTGGCGGTCGATCCTACCATCGACATGTCGCGCGAAGGCAACAAGCATCATTGAATGATGCTTTGGAAATTCAGTCCGTCGGCAGTTGCCGGCGGGCCCACTCGCTTCTGGGAATTGCCGCACCGACTGCATAGCGAAACGAAACGATCTCCATCGTTTTAGTATCGGCCTCACATTTATAATCGACCGCGTACCATTGCCCGTAGCTGCGGAAAGCACCGTCGGAAACAGTCATGCCGGATGCTGAAACCGAACCACGATCGCGCGCCAGCATGTCGGGAAAGGTGCCGGACCTGTGATGGCGTATCTGCTCCAGCGCCTCGATATTACAGACCTGGATGATGCGCTCCTGCGGTGGCAATCGACCCAGTGCCTGTTTGACACGCGGATCGGCAAGGGCGTCTTTTGAATAGAGTTTTCGCGCCTCGCTCAGCTTTTCGTTTTCAGGCTCTGCAGCTGATGCCTTAGCCTGTTTGTCGGTCGTTCCCGATGGTGCCGAACCACCTTGCGCCTCAAACTGCTCTTCAGTCGGCTTCCCGGCGTCATCTGCGGGCTTTTCCTCTCCCGTGCCAACCTTCTCCAGCTCTTGCTCGGGTTGTTTCTCGGCAAGTGCGGATTCGAAGGCCTGCGGCTTTGCCTGTGCAGGCGGCGGAGGTGGAACCGGATTATCCTGTTCTGGCTTAGGTGGAGATAACTGTTCGGGCGGTACCAGCTCGACATTGACGGCTTGTTCGGAGAGGGGTTCAGCGAGTGACGGCAAGCGTACGATCAACAGAAATGCTACCGCAAGATGCAGGAGAACTGAGACCGCAAGTCCCCATTTCCATTCCTTCGATGCGCTTTCCATCGCATCCTGCATTTCCATGCAGCACTCCCGTCATTCGTAGAACTTTCAGCTAAGCGGTATAGACAGTTCCGCCACGAAATCATAGGCGTCGCCGCGATAGAGCGATTTGGTGAGCTCTACCGCCCGCCCCGAAGCAAGATAGGAAATGCGTTCGATGGAAAGACCGGCGTCGCCAGCGTTCACACCGAGAATGCGCGCATCCGGGTCCTTTATATTGCAAGCTGAAATGCGCTGCACGGCACGCACCGGGTGAAAGCCGCTACGGCCCAGTTGCGCATAAAGCGAGCCTGCGACTGCATCGGGATCGGGCAGGACTTCGGCAGGCAGGCTGGCGCGTTCGATTGCCAGCGGCAGATCACTTGCCATGCGCAGACGACCGAGGCGCGCAACGCGGGTTTCGGACGCAACGCCAAGCTTCATCATTTCCTCAGGCGAAGGATAATATAGCCCACGCTCCAGCCACTTCGATTGCGTGCTAACCCCGCGTCGCGCCATATCCTCGGTAAACGAGGTCAGCATGGAAAGAGATTGCTGAACACGCTCGCCGGGGCGCACGACAAAAGTGCCGGAGCCGTGCCTGCGCACTAAAAGGCCGGATTTCACCAGATCATCGACGGCGCGGCGCACAGTGACACGGCTGATGCTGGCATATTCGGCAATATCGCGCTCGGGCGGCAGCGCCTCGCCATCGGCAAGATGACCGGAGCGAATTGCCGTTTCCAGTGACTGGCGCAAGCGCATATAAAGCGGTCCCGCGCCAGAGCTGGGCGCTGCCCCTTGCAGGTCTTTCGGCAAAAAGATGCTGAAATGATCGCTCATGATTGCGCCTCGCCGCCATAGCGCTTGAAAGAGAGTTGCAAGGCCCCCGTCAGCGCATCCGCCTGCGGCTCGACCAGAAGCGCCTGCAAATCCCGTGGCAGCCAGTCGGCATAAAACCTCGCCATGCCGCCAAGCAGACTGATGCGCTCTGCCCCCTGAACAACAAGCATTGCAAGCGTTTCGCTGATGTAAGCCGCTGATCTCTCCAGAAGCAAGGTTGCGACCGTGTCGCCCTTATTGGCATATTGAAAAATGCGCGGCGCATATCTGCCGAAATCGCCAGGCTTGGCCTCCCACGCAAATTCGACCAGATTGTCCGGCTTGTTCGAGAACTCGTCGAGTATGGCGGTGGTGAGCGGACTACCGGGATGAATGTCATCATGCACGAGCAGGCATTCCTGCAACAGGCTTTGTCCGAGACGCGCGCCGCTCCCAAGATCGCTCAAGGGAAAACCCCAGCCGCCGACCGAACGGATACTTCCCTTATTGCGCATGATATAGGCGGTGCCGGTGCCCAGGATCGCAACCGCGCCGTCCTGGTCGCCAAGCGCGCCTTGTAGTGCAATCAGCCCGTCGAATTCTACATCGGCGTGCGCAAAGGGCAGGGCGCGCTCAATGGGTAGGCCAGCATCCTCGACATTGCCACCGGCAAGCCCCAACACGGCATGGCTTTCGGTATAATGGCTCTGGTCAATACCAGCGTTGGCAAAGGCGTTGTCTATAGCTGCGCGCACATGGACCAGCGATGTCTGCGGGTCTGTGACGATATTAGCCGATCCGCTTTCGCCGCGTCCCAAAAGCGCGCCGTTATCTGCCGCAACCACAGCTCGGCATCCGGTGCCGCCGCCATCCACGCCTATGAAAAATTCAGCCATACGCTACCTCCATATTGAGGATACCAAAAAAATACCATTAACCAAGTGGATTTATCGTATTGGAGGAAATTCTCTTACTGCATTGATAAGATTTGGTAAATTATTTTCATGCAAATTTTATGAGAGAAATTCGTAAACTTCTCTGGACAATTGGTACGTGTTTGGCATTAAATCAAGGCAAAGGGGAAGCGCATTTTTCGCCTCTTTTGCGTATAGCGCTTAAAAACGGGAGAATATCACATGGTTCGCAATATGGTGAAACTCGCGCTGCTGGGGTCTACCCTGCTGGCCTCTGCGGGCACAGCACTCGCACAGGAAGTTACGCTGACGGTGGAAAGCTGGCGTAATGACGATTTGCAGATCTGGCAGGAAAAGATAATTCCGGCCTTTGAAGCCACGAATCCAGGTATCAAAATCAATTTCGCGCCAAGCGCGCCAACCGAATATAACGCAGCGCTCAATGCCAAGCTTGATGCCGGCTCCGGCGGCGATCTCATTTCGTGCCGCCCGTTCGACACCTCGCTCGAACTCTTCAACAAGGGCAAGCTCACGGATCTCACTGATCTCGAAGGCATGAAGAATTTCTCCGATGTCGCCAAGGCGGCATGGAGCACGGATGATGGCGCAAAAACCTTCTGCGTGCCGATGGCCTCAGTCATTCACGGATTTCTGTATAACAAGGATGCTTTCGAACAACTTGGCGTGACGCCGCCTGAAACCGAAGCCGAATTCTTCGAACTGCTCGAAAAGATCAAGGCTGACGGCAATTATATTCCGATGGCCATGGGCACCAAGGATATGTGGGAAGCCGCAACCATGGGCTACCAGAATATCGGCCCGACCTACTGGAAGGGCGAGGAAGGTCGCAAGGCGCTGATCGCGGGCAAGGAAAAGCTGACCGATCCGCAATGGGTGGAGCCATTCACCGTGCTTGCCAAGTGGAAGGATTATCTTGGCGACGGCTTTGAGGCGCAGACCTATCCCGATAGCCAGAACCTGTTCACGCTTGGCCGTGCAGCGATCTATCCCGCCGGTTCATGGGAGATCGGCCCTTTCAGTCCTCAGGCCGATTTCACGATGGGGGCATTCCCGCCACCGGTGAAGAATGCGGGCGATACCTGCTATATTTCCGACCATAACGATATCGGCATCGGGCTGAACGCAGCGAGCAAGAATGCCGAACAGGCCAAGGTGTTCCTCAACTGGGTTGCTTCGCCTGAATTTGCGGAAATATACGCTAATGCCTTGCCGGGCTTCTTCAGCCTCAATTCGACGCCGGTGAAGCTCACCGATCCGGTGGCGCAGGAATTCGTCTCCTGGCGCGAAAAGTGCGAGCCGACGATCCGTTCGACCTATCAAATATTGTCGCGCGGCACACCAAACCTTGAAAACGAGACATGGGTGGAATCGGCCAATGTCATCAACGGCACCGTGACCCCGGAAGATGCGGCCAAGAAGCTGCAACAGGGTCTCGACAGCTGGTACAAGCCTGCTCAATAATTAGTATGGGCGAATACGGGCGGCGGCTTTTTGAGGGGACATGCCGCCCGTGTCTTTTTGGGTTCTGCTATGTGCATTCCCTAAAACACGAACATAACAAGCGAATGCCGACATGAGCCAGACTGCCGACATGACAGCGATAGAGCCAAAGCGCCGGCGGCCGCAAAGGCGCTGGCATATTCTGGTTTTCTTACTGCCCTGTGTACTGATCTATACCGTGGTGATGGTATTGCCGCTTATTGAAACGCTGCGACAGGCTTTTTTCAATGTCGTGGACGGCCAGCGCGCCTTTGTCGGCTTTGCTAATTTCAAGGTGCTGTTTGGTGATGCGAACTGGTCGCGTGATTTTTGGAATGCCTTGAAAAACAATGTGATATTTTTCATTATTCACATGTTGGTTCAAAATCCGATCGGAATTCTTCTCGCCGCAATGTTGTCTCTGCCCAAACTTCGCTTTGCCGCGTTTTACCGCACGGCGATCTTTCTGCCGACACTCTTGTCCTTCGTAATCGTCGGCTTTATCTGGAAGCTGATCTTGTCGCCGATCTGGGGCGTTGCGCCGTGGATGATGGATCTGGTCGGAATGAAATGGCTGTTCGGCCCGTGGCTCGGCAGAGCCGATTCAGCACTGATTACGGTGTCGCTGGTATCGGTGTGGCAGTTCGTCGGTATTCCGATGATGCTGATCTATGCAGCCCTTCTCAATATTCCCGATGAAATCATCGAGGCTGCCGAATGCGACGGTATTACCGGCTGGAGCCAGTTCTTCAAGATCAAGCTGCCGCTGATCCTGCCGTCCATCGGGCTGATATCGGTCATGACTTTCGTTGCCAATTTCAATGCCTTCGACCTCGTCTATTCGATGCAAGGCGCATTGGCCGGCCCTGACAAATCCACTGATATTCTCGGCACCTTCCTTTATCGCACCTTCTTCGGCTTTCAGTTGCAACTCGGCAATCAGGCGATGGGTGCGACCATTGCGGCCGTCATGTTCCTGATCATTCTGGCCGGTGTGTCGCTTTATCTCTTCGGCATCCAGCGCCGTATGCGCCGCTATCAGTTCTAAAGGAGGGATCATGTCGAAAGCCCGTACATCGCCTCTTCGTTCCACGTTCGTCCATGCAGCGCTGATTTTATACATGGCTGTAGCCGTATTCCCGGTGGCGCTGACGCTGATCAATTCGTTTAAGAGCCGCAATGCAATTTTCCGTACGCCGCTGCAATTCCCAACTTCAGAAACATTCAGTCTGATCGGTTATGAAACGGTGCTCAAACAGGGCTCGTTCCTGACCTATTTCCAGAACAGCGCCATCGTAACCGTGGTGAGCATTGCTCTCGTCATTCTGTTTGGCGCTATGGCGGCTTTTGCACTGGCCGAATATCGCTTCAAGGGCAATACGCTGATGGGGCTTTATCTGGCCATCGGGATCATGATCCCGATCCGTCTTGGAACAGTGGCATTGTTGCAGGGCATGGTTGCTGCGGGACTGGTCAATACATTGACCGCATTGATCCTCGTCTATACCGCGCAGGGCCTGCCACTGGCGATCTTCATATTGTCGGAATTCATGCGCACGGTTTCGGATGATCTCAAAAATGCCGGACGCATCGACGGCATGTCCGAATATGCTATCTTCTTTAAACTGGTGCTGCCTTTGATCCGCCCAGCCATGGCAACAGTTGCCGTCTTCACCATGATCCCGATCTGGAACGATCTGTGGTTTCCGCTGATCCTGGCACCGGGCGAGGCCACCAAGACGGTGACCCTCGGCTCTCAGCTTTTCATCGGCCAGTTTGTCACCAACTGGAATGCGGTGCTCTCAGCCCTTTCGCTGGCCATGTTCCCGATCCTCATCCTCTATGTCATCTTCTCGCGGCAACTGATCCGCGGCATTACCGCAGGAGCAGTGAAATGACTGCGCAAACACCGATCCGTGTCCTTGCCGCTGGCCTTGGCAATATGGGCCGCAGTCACGCGCTGGCCTATCATCGCAATCCAGGTTTTGCGATTGCAGGTCTCGTCAACCGCACGAAAGTACCTGTGCCGGACGAATTGTCCGGTTATGAAATCCATCCTTCGTTTCATGACGCCTTGCGCGAATTGAAACCCGATCTTGCTTGCATCGCCACCTATTCGGAAAGTCACGCCGATTATGCGGTTGCTGCGTTAGAACAAGGCGCGCATGTGTTCGTGGAAAAGCCGCTGGCGACGACGGTTGACGACGCGCAGCGAGTGCTTGATTGCGCGCGCGCCAATGGGCGCAAGCTCGTCATTGGCTATATATTGCGCCATCATCCCTCATGGATACGGTTGATTGCAGAGGCACGCGCCCTTGGTGGGCCTTATGTTTTCCGTATGAACCTCAACCAGCAATCTTGCGGTGCTACATGGGAGACGCACAAGAACCTGATGCGCACGACGTCACCGATTGTCGATTGCGGCGTGCATTATGTCGATGTCATGTGCCAGATCACCGATGCGAAACCCGTCGAAGTGCGCGGCATGGGCCTGCGGCTCACCGATGAAATCGCGCCAGACATGTATAATTACGGTCATTTGCAGGTGCTGTTCGATGACGGCACGCTGGGCTGGTATGAAGCGGGCTGGGGGCCGATGATGTCGGAAACAGCTTTTTTCGTCAAAGACGTGATCTCGCCCAATGGCTCAGTGTCCATCGTCATGAACGAGGCCGCGACAAAGTCCGACGATGTGGATGCGCATACCAAAACCTCGACTATCCGCATTCACCAAGCGAAGCGGGGGGAGGACGGCAGATTTGCCGAGCCTGACACTGATCTTTCCATGGCTGATGAGCCCGGGCATCAGGAACTCTGCGAGCGCGAGCAAGCTTTTATGCTCAAAGCCATCGTCGAGAATATCGACCTCAACCGCCATATGGACGATGCGCTGCAATCGCTGAAAATCTGCCTTGCCGCCGATGAGAGCGTGCGCCTTGGCGCACCCGTAAAACTATAAGGAACTGCCCGTGGGATCGCTGCAACTTAAATCAGTCCATAAAAGCTACGGCGCGCAGGCTGTCCTCAAGGACATTGATCTGGAAGTTGCGGACGGCGAATTCGTGATCTTCGTCGGCCCCTCCGGCTGTGGAAAATCGACGCTTCTTCGCTCCATTGCAGGGCTTGAGGATGTCTCGGCAGGCGAGGTGCTGATCAATAGCAAGGACGTGACCGTGACACCGCCGTCAAAGCGTGGCATTGCCATGGTATTTCAGTCCTATGCGCTTTATCCGCATCTTTCGGTCAAGGACAATATGGGGCTGGGACTGAAACAGGCAGGAAACCCCAAAGCCGATATCGAAAACCGTGTCGCGAAAGCATCGGCCATGCTCTCGCTCGATCCCTATCTGGCGCGGCGACCGGCAGAACTGTCGGGTGGACAGCGCCAGCGCGTCGCTATCGGCCGCGCTTTGGTGCGCGAGCCGGAACTGTTTTTGTTCGACGAACCGCTTTCCAATCTCGATGCGGCTTTGCGCGTGCAGACGCGGCTCGAAATTGCACGGCTGCACCGAGAGCTTAAAGCCACCATGATCTATGTCACCCACGATCAGGTTGAGGCCATGACGCTTGCCGATCGTATCGTGGTCCTGAATGAAGGCCGCATCGAGCAGGTCGGCTCACCGATGGAGCTTTACAACCGCCCCGAAAACCTGTTCGTGGCCGGGTTTATCGGTTCGCCGCAAATGAATTTCATCGACGCAGGCCGTATCGATGAGAAAGAGGCGAAGACCATCGGCATCCGCCCCGAACATATCGCGGTCGGCCGTGAAAAGGGTGCTTGGCAGGGCAAAGTTATTCATGCAGAGCATCTGGGTGCCGATACGATCCTTTATGTCGACACGGAAACGGTGGGGCTGATCACCGTGCGCCTGTTTGGTGAGCATCATTACAACGAAGGCGACATGATCTTTGCGACGGCAGAATCGGAGAAGCTGCATCGCTTCGATGATGAAGGTCAGGCTATTCGCTGAACCACTGAATTTCGTCAGCTTTTAAAAAAACTGGACCGTGCTTTGCCAGAAGCGCGGTGTAATTTTATTGTCATTTTATTATAGTACCAATTGGTACGCTTTCATCAGAAGATGATGCGAAATATTATGTCCCTTTAGGATGAAATTCTTTTCATATAAAATTCATTATAATTCAATATGATAAGTTTATTTCCTTTCAGTGTTTCTCTTCTTATCGGCTCCGTATCGAACCCATCTAATTACCCGTATCGGAGGGAGGTGAAGAATAATCTTGCTTTATTTTCCCGCTCATATCACTCTTGTGGGGAGTGAAACCGGAGGAGGAAATCGGCTTCACATCACGTGGGAGGAGATAGTCTGAACGGGCTTTGCGGCCGGTATGGCTTCATTTCTTATGCGATTGGATGTTGGTTTCTTGCTTGTCTGTCGGGAGGTGTACCCGCATGAGCGACGATGGCGTCCTGTCCCTGCATGTTCCAGAACCGGAATGGCGTCCGGGCGACGTGCCGGATTTCTCCCATGTCAAAATCCCCCGCGCAGGTTCGGTACGCCGCCCGGACATTGACGAAAAACCGGAAGTCATGCGCGATCTGGCCTTCAGCATCATTCGCGTGCTCAATCGCGACGGCGAGGCGGTAGGCCCCTGGGCGGGGACTCTGAGCCATGAGGAGTTGCGCGAAGGACTGCGCCATATGATGACGCTGAGAGCCTATGACACCCGCATGATGATGGCGCAACGGCAGGGCAAGACCTCGTTTTATATGCAGCATCTGGGCGAGGAGGCCGTAAGCTGCGCCTTCCGTAAGGCATTGCGCAAGGGCGACATGAACTTCCCGACCTATCGGCAGGCGGGACTTCTGATTGCTGATGATTATCCGCTGGTATCCATGATGAACCAGATTTTTTCCAACGAACAGGACCCGCTGAAAGGCCGGCAAATGCCGGTCATGTATTCGGCCAAGGATCACGGCTTTTTCAGCCTGTCCGGAAACCTTGCCACGCAATATACGCAAGCAGTCGTCTGGGCGATGGCGTCTGCCATCAGCCATGACACGAAGATTGCCGCGGCATGGATCGGCGACGGTTCGACCGCCGAGAACGATTTTCATGCGGCCCTCGTCTTCGCTTCGACCTACAAGGCGCCGTTAGTGCTCAACATCGTCAACAATCAATGGGCGATCTCGACCTTTCAGGGCATTGCACGGGGTGGTTCGGGCGCCTTTGCAGCGCGCGGGCATGGTTTTGGCATTCCGGCCTTGCGCGTTGACGGCAATGATTATCTGGCCGTGCATGCAGTTGCGAAATGGGCGGTGGAACGCGCAAGACGCAATCTTGGGCCTACAATCGTCGAATATGTTACCTATCGCGCCGGTGGGCATTCGACATCGGACGACCCCTCCGCCTATCGCCCCAAGGCTGAAAGCGATGCATGGCCGCTCGGCGACCCGATCCTGCGGTTGAAAAACCATCTGATTGCGCGGGAAGTGTGGAGTGAAGAACGCCACAAACAGGCGGAAGCAGAGGTCATGGACCTCGTGGTAAGCGCCCAGCGCGAGGCGGAAGCCATAGGTACGCTGCATGACGGACGAAAACCCTCGATGCGCGATATGTTCGAGGATGTTTATGCCGAGACGCCGCAGCATCTCGTGCGCCAGCGACAGGAGGCGGGGTTTTGAGCATTTCCAGGAAAAGTGTGAAGCGGTTTTCCGTCCGGAAATGCGGAGGAAAAAGCGCATGAACATGACCATGATCGAGGCGATCCAAAATGCCCATGACCTTGCCATGGAGCGCGATGAAAAAGTCGTCGTGTTCGGCGAGGATGTCGGCTATTTTGGCGGCGTGTTTCGCTGCACGGCGGGCTTGCAGAAAAAATATGGCAAGGACCGGTGCTTCGATACGCCGATCAGTGAGCTTGGCATTGTCGGCACGGCCATCGGTATGGCGGCCTATGGCCTGCGCCCGTGCATCGAGGTGCAATTCGCCGATTACGTCTATCCCGCCTATGACCAGATCGTCTCGGAGGCAGCGCGTCTGCGCTACCGCTCGGCGGGGCAGTTTACCTGTCCGATGGTGATCCGTATGCCCTCGGGCGGCGGCATTTACGGCGGCCAGACCCACAGCCAAAGCCCGGAAGCTTTGTTCACGCATGTGTCCGGGCTTAAAACCGTGATGCCCTCGACGCCTGCTGATGCCAAAGGTCTGCTTCTAGCTGCTATTGAAGACCCCGATCCGGTCATCATGTTCGAGCCAAAGCGGCTTTATAACGGTCCCTTCGACGGTCATCACGACAGGCCGGTGACATCGTGGAAAAAACATGAACTGGGGGCTGTGCCGGAGGGGTATTATGCTTTGCCGCTCGGCAAGGCGGCGATCCGGCGCGAGGGCGCGGCGGTGACGGTACTTGCATATGGCACCATGGTGCATGTGGCGCTGGCCGCCACGGAAGAGACCGGCGTCGATGCTGAAATCATCGATCTGCGCACGCTTTTGCCGCTCGACGCTGAAACCATCATGGCCTCGGTCAAAAAGACCGGGCACTGCGTGATCGTGCATGAGGCGACGCTCACCTGCGGCTATGGCGCGGAACTGGCAGCCATCGTTCAGCGCGAGTGTTTTTATCATCTCGAAGCGCCGGTCATCCGCGTGACGGGCTGGGATACGCCCTATCCCCATGCGCAGGAATGGGCCTATTTCCCCGGTCCCGACCGGGTGGGGCGGGCGCTTATGTCTGTAATCGAAGCCTGAAAGGGGAGAATGCATGGCACAGTTTCCGATCAAACTCCCCGATGTCGGCGAAGGCGTTGCCGAGGCCGAACTGGTCGAATGGCATGTGAAGGTTGGCGACGTTGTGCGCGAGGACGATTTGCTCGCAGCCGTCATGACCGACAAGGCAACGGTTGAAATTCCCTCATCGCGCGCCGGAACGGTCATTGCCATCAACGGCACGGCCGGCGACAAGATTGCGGTCGGCTCCGAACTGGTGCGCCTTGAAACGGATGTGCAGGCTGAAGCGGCACCGGTTGAAAAATCCGAACCCGTCGAGCCGCAAGCACCGGTTCTCCTGCAAACGCCGACACCGGAAAAAACGGCTCCGGAAAAGCCCAAGAGTCCGAAGCGCGAGAGTGTCAGTCATGCTTTTTCCGGGGCTGGGCCAAACCGCGCCGAGGGCGAAAAACCGCTTGCCACGCCTTCGGTACGCTTGCGGGCGCGGGATGCCGGGATCGATCTGCGTCGCATCCGCGGCAGCGGACCGGCGGGCCGTATCACCCATGAAGACCTCGACGCGTTTTTCGAGAGCGAAACCGGTGGGGGGCCGGTGGCGTCCGGCTATGCGGCCGACACATCGGTCAATGAGGTCAAGGTGATCGGGCTTCGCCGCAAGATTGCCGAACGCATGGCGGAAGCCAAGCGCCATATTCCGCACATCACCATTGTCGAGGAAGTGGATGTCACGCAACTTGAAGAATTGCGTGCAAGTCTCAACAATCAAAAGAAAGAAGGGCGACCGCGCCTCACAGTCTTACCGTTCATTATACGCGCCATCGTGAAAGCGGTGAAGGAGCAGCCTGGGCTGAACGCGCATTTCGATGATGAGGCCGATATGATCCGACAATTCGGTGGCGTGCATATCGGTATTGCCACGCAGACGCCAAACGGGCTGATCGTGCCGGTGGTGCGCCATGCCGAAAGCATGGCGGTGTTTAAAGCGGCAAACGAGCTTTCCCGCGTGACGGAGGCCGCACGCAATGGCACGGCAAAGCGTAATGAACTGACCGGCTCCACCATCACGATAACGTCGCTGGGACCGCTTGGCGCTATTGCCACCACACCGATCATCAACCGCCCCGAAGTAGCGATTGTCGGCGTCAACCGCATGGCTATCCGCGCCATGTGGGATGGCGCGCAATTCGTGCCGCGCAAGATGATGAATCTTTCATGCAGTTTCGACCATCGCGTAATCGACGGCTGGGATGCCGCCGTCTTTGTGCAAAAGATCAAAAGCCTCATAGAAACGCCTGCAATGATCTTTGTGGAGGATTGAGCAGATGGTCGAGATTACCTGCAAGCTCCTGATCATTGGCGGCGGCCCCGGCGGCTATGTCTGCGGCATTCGCGCCGGACAACTTGGCATCGATACGGTGCTTGTCGAGAAAAAGCACCTCGGCGGCACCTGCCTCAATGTCGGCTGTATTCCATCCAAGGCTCTGATCCACGCCGCAGATGAATTCCATCGCCTGACGGTCAAAAACCCGATTGGCATCAGCGTGGAAAATCCGGTTATTGATTTTGCAAAAACGCTGGAATGGAAGGACGGGATCGTCAATCGGCTGAACAGCGGTGTTGCCGGATTGCTCAAAAGCACGAACGTGCGCATGCTTCAGGGGCAGGCGCGGTTTATCGATGGCAAGACCGTGTTGGTCGATACGGATACAGGCCGCCAGACGATCCACGCCGAAAACATCGTCATTGCGACAGGCTCGGTGCCGGTTGAAATCGAAGCTTTGCCATTTGGCGGTAGTATCATTTCCTCAACCGAAGCTCTGTCGTCACAAACCGTGCCTCAAGAGCTGGTGGTTGTTGGCGGCGGCTATATCGGGCTTGAAATAGGCACGGCTTTTGCAAAGCTTGGCGCGAAAGTGACAGTGGTGGAGGCAACCGACCGCATCCTACCGCAATATGATACCGAGTTGACCCGTCCCATTATGACACGGTTAAAGGCGCTCGGTGTTGAGGTGCTTACAAACACATCTGCCAAGGGCCTCTCGGCAGATGGCGCTGCACTTGAGGTGGTAAGCAACGGGACGACGCGCGCGCTTGCCGCCAACAAGGTGCTGGTGGCGGTCGGCCGCAAGCCGCAGACCGATGGCTGGGGTTTGAGCGAAATCCGACTCGACATGGAAGGGCGCTTTATCCGCATAGACGAAAAATGCCGTACCTCGATGCGCGGTATATACGCCATTGGTGATGTGACGGGTGATCCGATGCTGGCACATCGCGCCATGGCGCAAGGTGAGATGGTGGCCGAAATCATTGCGGGCGGCAATCAGGCATGGGACAGACGCTGCATTCCCGCCGTCTGTTTCACCGATCCCGAGATCGTGACGGCTGGTCTCACGCCTGACGAGGCTCGCAAGGCAGGGCAGAAGGTCAAGGTCGGGATGTTTCCATTTCAGGCCAATGGCCGCGCCACGACGATCGTGCGCGAGGACGGTTTTATTCGTATTGTGGCTCGTTCAGACAATCATCTTATTCTGGGAATACAGTCAGTTGGCACGAATATTTCAGAATTGTCTTCAACTTTTGCGCAAAGCGTCGAAATGGGCGCGCGGCTTGAGGATATAGCTGAGACTATCCATGCACATCCGACATTGGGTGAGGGGCTTGCCGAGGCAAGCATGAAGGCGCTTGGCCATGCGCTGCATGTTTAGCTCTTGGATTTACGCTCGTGCCGCCAGAAGAAAATTGCGGCGCCCACGATCATTGCAGCCAGCGCAAACCATGTGAGCGCATAGGAAAGATGATTGTTGCGGAAGCTGACAACTGTTAAGCCGCCGATAGGTAGATTGCCGGGATTAGCGCTTGCCTCCGCATCGATGAAATAGGGGGCTACCGGGCCGAAATTATCACGCGCGGCAAAGGCCACGACATCGCGTGAATTCCAGACATCACGCGCCGGATAGTTAGGGCGTAGAAAGAAACCGTCCGGTTCAGGCATTCGCAGAAGACCGGTCACCGTCGTTTCACCCGCCACCTGCGTTTCTGGCCGTGCTTCGCCGTTGCGCTTGTCGGTTGGCACAAAACCGCGATTGATATAGGTCAGCGCACCATCATGGCCGCGCATTGGTGTCATTACCCAATAGCCGGCACCGCGTTCAGTCAGGGCGTGAACCAGAACTTCCTTATCATTGAGATAGGTGCCTGTGAGCGACACATGGCGATATTCGTCGTCCGCACGGTTGACCTTTTTCCAGCTCGTTTTTGTAGGGGCTGCAACGGGGGCTGCGTGCACCCGCGCATCCACCCGAGCGATCAGATCGAGTTTCCATTGCAAACGTTCCACCTGCCAGATGCCAAGGCCCATAAAAAGCGCAAAAAACAGTGCGCCCAGTACAGCCAGCAGGGTAAGGAAGAAACGTAGTTTTTTAGCCGGTCGTGGAGGATGTTCAGCGGATGTCGTCATGGCCTTCCTGATAACAGAGCCGTCCACCGTTTTAAAGCCGCAATAAAAACTGCGCCGGTCTTCTTATGGGAAGAACACGGCGCTTTTTTCGGCTGAAATCGTGGGGTATTGAGACAATTACGGTCAGGCGGATTTATGAGCCCGGTGCCTGCGGTGCGAATAACCGCCCTTGGAAAGTCTTAGCACATTGCAAACTTGCGTTTTATCTTCCGAAGGCTTTGGCATCTGCGCCTGCGCATTTTGTAATATCTGTCGGGTAACAGGTCTATCCTGCGCCTGAGGGCCAATAATGATGCTTTTCATCGTTCATTCTCCCTGCATAAAATCGACGGACGAACGCGAGTGGAGCTCGCGCGCGCGTCAAACCATAATTATAAGAATGTGCGAATATAGAGATTATTAACCAAAACCTATTGGTTGACAAGCGAAGTTTTGCAACCCTGCGTAAGCCTTTGGTGGTATGGATGAAAAAGGCCGGAAATTCAGAGAATTCCGACCTTTCACATTCAGTTGACCGTAAATCAGTCGCGGTTGCCGGCCAGGATTTCCCGCTTTCCGACATGGTTGGCGGGTCCGACCAATCCATCCTGTTCCATACGCTCGACAAGCGAGGCAGCGCGATTGTATCCAATGCCGAGACGGCGCTGGATATAGGAGGTCGAGCACTTCTTGTCGCGCATGACGACCTTGACTGCCTGTTCATAGACATCGTCGCCTTCGTCCGAAGCCATGGCAGTCGCATCGAACACGGCGGCATCTGCGCTTTCGTCTTCTTCTTCCTCGCCTTCGGTCACGGTCGCCAGATAATCCGGGCGGCCCTGCGCCTTGAGGTGATCGACGACTTTTTCCACTTCCTCATCGGACACGAAGGGACCATGGACACGCACGATGCGTCCGCCGCCTGCCATGTGCAGCATATCGCCCTGACCGAGCAATTGTTCGGCACCCATTTCACCCAAAATGGTGCGGCTGTCGATCTTTGACGTGACCTGGAAAGAAATACGGGTCGGAAAATTGGCCTTGATCGTGCCGGTGATGACGTCCACACTCGGCCGCTGGGTTGCCATGATCAGGTGGATACCCGCAGCGCGCGCCATTTGAGCCAGACGCTGTACCGCACCTTCGATATCCTTGCCTGCGACCATCATCAGATCGGCCATCTCGTCAATGATGACGACAATATAAGGCATCGGTGTGAGGTCGAGTTCTTCCTGAATATAGGTCTGTTCGCCGGTTTCCTTGTCAAAGCCTGACTGCACCGTGCACATCACGGTTTCGCCCTTACCCTTGGCAGAAGCTGCACGCTGGTTAAAGCCTTCGATATTGCGCACACCGAGCCGCGCCATCTTGCGATAACGGTCTTCCATTTCGCGCACAGCCCATTTGAGAGCTACCACGGCCTTCTTGGGATCGGTCACAACCGGGGTGAGGAGATGCGGGATGCCATCATAGATGGAGAGCTCCAGCATTTTCGGATCGACCATGATCAGACGGCATTCTTCCGGCTTGAAACGGTAGAGCAGCGACAAAATCATCGTGTTGATGGCCACCGACTTGCCCGAACCCGTGGTGCCTGCCACCAGAAGGTGAGGCATTTTTGCCAGTTCCGCGATGATCGGTTCGCCGCCGATGCCCTTGCCGAGGCAAAGTGGCAGGCGATAATTCGATGCCTCAAAGGTACGGCTGTCGATCATTTCGCGTAAGTATACAGTTTCGCGATTGGCGTTGGGCAATTCGATACCGATGACATTACGTCCTGGAACAACAGCCACACGGGCGGAAAGTGCCGACATCGAGCGCGCGATATCATCTGAAAGGCCGATGACGCGCGAGGATTTCACACCAGGGGCTGGCTCGAATTCATAAAGTGTCACGACAGGGCCGGGGCGGACATGAATGATCTCGCCGCGCACGCCAAAATCTTCCAGCACGCTTTCCAAAAGACCCGCGCTGCGCTCCAGCATTTCCTGCGTAATCACATTGCCGTCCTGTGCGGGCGGTTCCTGCAACAGATCGCGTGGTGGGAATTCATATTCGCCGGTCAGAACGGGTGCCGCAGCACGGGGGAGGGGCTGAGGCTGGTAGAGTGCGATCGATGGCGCAGGTTTGGTCGGAGCAGGAACTTCGACCAGTTCTATAACCGGCTCTTCCACGACATTGGGGGTCTCAACAGTCGAGTCGGTCAATGCTTCTGCAACAAACTCTTCGCCTTGAACTTCAGCTTGGACCGGCTCGATTATGGGGTCGTTAAGTTTGGCAGTCGTGGGCGCTGCGACATCCGCTACGGATGCAACCGGTTGCGGTGCGGCAGCAACGGAGGCTTCTCCCGCTGTCTTAGTCCATTCGCGAATACGGAACTGCGCCAGAATAGATTCAACGCTTGCGGTCTTCTTTGCCTCGACAGGAGCCGGAGCAGGGGTCGGAGCGGCAGCTGGAATGGAAGGCTCGGAAACCAGTGTGGTATTCATGTCCAGATCGCCGCCTTCGAAGAAAGCGAAATCGGAAAGATAGGCAATCGCAGGGACGGGCATATTATCCGCAGTCTTTTCAAACTCGACGGAAGCGACCGCTGCGACCGGGGCTATATGGGCAGGCGCTTCGATCAGCTGAGCTGGCAAAGTGGGCGCAACAGGGACGACCGGCGAACGCATCAGATTTTGCGAAACGCTCTGCTGCAGGGCTGCCACCACCATAGGCTGGGCTTCCGCGACCTGTTCAACGATTTCGGCAGCGACTTTATCGATAGGGCCTGCAGATGCAACAGCATTGATGTCCGGCAGATCCTCACCACGCCGACGCATCAGCTCCACTTCCGGCGTGCGGGTAAAGCGCACATTATCACCAAGCGAAAAATGTGCTTTCCATGCTCCGTCCCCCGAAGTGGCTTCCGGCTGGAGCTTTGACTGAGAATCAGTCCCGCCCTGACTGCCGCTGGATTGAAGGAAATTTTCTCTCAAATTACGCATGATACCTGGACCCTGGAGACTATCGCCTGAATGAACCCCAGTAATAAAAAATGAAGGTTAACAACCTCCTTCACAAATGCATATTTCACACTGAGGCTTCCCCAGCCATCAAACCATCCGGTTGTGAAAAATATGGCAGAATTCTACATAATATATATAGATCACAGAGTGATAATATATCTTATTAAAGTGTTTTCTAAGAATTTAGGCGTGGAAAACAGGTCTGGATGTCGATCCCTGTCGTAGGGATTCGCGATGGCAGCGAAAACGGGCAGAGAATCACAGTGAAAACCACATTAACCTCGGGCTGAATCGGCCATTTCGTCCGAAAGATGGTGGGGAAGGCGCCTTATATTGAGATTTTATAAAAGAAGCGATTGACAGCGCACCATATGCGGGGCTGTAAATGCGCCTCCTTGTTTCGTCTTCGCGGATAGAGGGTAACGCGCGGTATGAAAATCACCATCGAACAATCGCTTGACCAAGCGGGGACGGGCGCTTTCCAGCGCAGTCTGCTCGGCGTTTTTGGTCTGGTATGGGCGGCTGATGCCATGCAGGTTATGGCGGTTGGCTTTACAGCTGCATCCATCGCCATAACCTTTGGCCTCAGCGTGCCGCAGGCATTGCAGACGGGAACACTATTCTTCCTTGGTATGATGATCGGGGCAGCCGTTTTTGGTCGCCTTGCCGATAAATATGGACGTCGTCGCGTATTGCTTATTACGGTGGCAATGGACGCTCTGTTCGGCCTGCTGTCGGTGTTTGCGCCGGGCTTCGGCATTTTGCTGGCTTTACGGTTTTTGACGGGCATTGCGGTCGGTGGAACCCTGCCAGTTGATTACGCCATGATGGCAGAATTTCTCCCATCGAAAAACCGCGGTCGCTGGCTGGTCATGCTGGAAGGTTTCTGGGCCGTAGGTACGGTGGTGATCGCTTTGGCGGCATGGGGCGCAAGCCTTGCCGGTGTCGAGGATGCGTGGCGCTATATCTTTGCGGTTACGGCAGCCCCGGCGTTGATCGGCATCTGGCTTCGACTCTGGGTTCCAGAATCACCGATGCATCTTCTGAAATCGGGCAAAGCAAAAGAAGCAAAGGCGGTGATGAACCGTGTTCTGCGCCGTAACGGTAAGCAAGAACTGCCGCCCAAAGCACAGCTCGAAGCACCACAACTCGTCACAAATGAACGACTTTTCTCGCCCAATATGCGCCAGCGCACACTGGCGACGTTGGCGATCTGGTTTCTGGTTTCCGTTTCATATTATGGCATTTTTACCTGGATACCCGCCAAACTCGCTGGCGATGGTTTCGGCTTTGTGCGTGGCTATGGCTTTCTGGTCGTGGTAGCGTTGGCGCAGATACCGGGCTATGCGTTAGCTGCCTATGGTGTGGAAAGTTGGGGACGCCGCACAACGTTGATCGCCTTCCTGTTCACCAGCGCGGCAGCTTGCGCCCTGTTCACGGTTGCCACCAGTTCGGCTCTCGTCGGCAGCTCGATACTGATCATGAGCTTCGCGCTTCTGGGTACCTGGGGCGCGCTCTATGCCTTCACACCGGAACTCTATCCCACTGCGCTGCGTGGAAGCGGCATGGGCGCAGCTGGTGCCATGGCCCGTCTTGGCGGCCTGTTGGCACCATCGGCACTGGCGCTCGTCATCAGCCAGAGTTTCTACCTAGCTGTTGCTATGTTCGCGGGCCTGTTGGCACTTGCCGGTTTCATCGCATTCTTCATCAATGTTGAAACGCGCCAGAAAGCGTTGAACTAGGCAGATGTAATCATTTTAACTTCAAATGATTACACCACGTTTCTAATGTTTTTTATCGAAGGGCGGATTATATCCGTCCTTTGATACCGGTGGCCGAGGCACATGCATCATTCTTCAGCGCCGATACGCGAATGAACAAGCTGTAACGCTTTGTCCATTGCTTGCAGAACAGCATCATAGAAACACCAAGCCCAGCTTTTCGGACGTGGTCGGGCCGGAGATCTACAAATAATTGGTTCAAACTGTGCAAGTAAGTTCCATAACCTATCTTATGCAA
Source organism: Brucella sp. BE17 (assembly GCF_039545455.1). NCBI lineage: Bacteria > Pseudomonadati > Pseudomonadota > Alphaproteobacteria > Hyphomicrobiales > Brucellaceae > Brucella > Brucella sp. BE17. The sequence goes on from NZ_CP154468.1 coordinate 689,100, forward strand.
TCTATTTGTCATCTAGTCCTTCACTGAAGTGCCTGAGCCACTCGATAGACTGCGGTTAAGACGAACGAAACATTTAATCGACACGCAGATCCTGTTTGACGCGAAGCGGATTTCGGTCTGGTCTCGCATTTCTCTTCGCGGTAGATATGCCGGGCGAGCACACCCGACCCATTGACCGGGATCAAGCCGCTGAACGGGAAAGAAGGTATAGTCGTAAATGTTGGACGCACGTATTCGCAACACCTCCCTTAAAAACAAGATCATGAGTGCCGATCAGGCAGCACACCTCATCGAGGATGGCATGATCATCGGCATGAGCGGTTTCACCCGTGCCGGTGACGCCAAGGCGGTCCCCGTCGCCATGGCCGCACGAGCGACCAACGATCCCTTCCAGATCACGCTGATCACTGGTGCATCGCTTGGTCACGACGTCGACAAGATCCTCACTGAGGCGCATATTCTGGCGCGCCGCATGCCGTTTCAGGTTGACCGTACCTTGCGTGCTGCGATCAATCGCGGCGAGGTCATGTTTATCGACCAGCATCTTTCCGAAACTGTTGAGCAGCTGCGTTCCAACCAGATCGGTTCAATCGATTATGCAGTGGTCGAAGCGCTGGCCATTACCGAGAGCGGCGGCATTATTCCCACCACCTCGGTCGGCAATTCGGCAAGCTTCGCCATTCTGGCTGAAAAGGTCATCGTCGAGATCAACCTCAACCAGCCTCTGGCGCTGGAAGGCCTGCATGATATCTATATCCCGACAAAGCGCCCTACCCGCGATCCCATTCCGGTCACCGCCTGCGACAGCCGTGTCGGCCTGCCCTATATTCCGATCCCCGCTGAAAAGATCGCCGCTATCGTCATCACACAGGAAAACGACAGCGCGTCTACGGTTGAGCCTGCCGACAGCGAAACCATCGCTATCGCCGGTCATCTGATCGGCTTTCTCAAAAAAGAAGTTGAAGAAGATCGCCTCGATCTCACCCTCAATCCGCTTCAGGCAGGGATTGGCACGATCGCCAATGCAGTGTTGAACGGCTTTGTAGACAGTCCTTTCCATAATCTGCGCATGTATAGCGAGGTTTTGCAGGACAGCACTTTCGACCTTTTCGACGCCGGAAAGCTCGATTTCGCATCGGGTGCGTCGATCACGCTGAGCCCGGCCTATGGCGAGCGTGTGTTTTCCAACATTGAGCGCTATCGTGACAGGCTGATCCTTCGTCCGCAGGAAATCAGCAACCATCCTGAAGTCATCCGCCGTCTGGGCATCATTGGCATCAACACGGCGCTGGAATTCGACATTTATGGCAATGTGAACTCCACCCATGTCGATGGTACCATGATGATGAACGGCATTGGCGGCTCGGGCGATTTTGCGCGCAATGCCTATATTTCAATCTTCGTCACCAAGTCAGAAGCCAAGAATGGTGCAATCTCGTCAGTTGTACCTATGGTTACCCATGTCGATCACACTGAGCACGACGTAGATATTTTGGTGACGGAACAGGGCCTTGCCGATCTGCGCGGGCTTGCGCCGCGCGAGCGTGCCCGTGTTATTATCGATCATTGTGCGCATCCAGATTATCGCGATCAGTTGAATGATTATTTTGCGCGCGCATCAGTGCGTGGTGGGCATACGCCGCATCTTCTCGAAGAAGCATTCAGTTGGCACACGAACCGCCAACAGAGCGGCACCATGCAGCGTCAGTGACGTCTCCTGCATTCTGTATGGAACAATTTTTTATGCCGGACGTTAATTGGCATATCGTTTCTGCGCATATGTTTTTGCAATGAAAACGGTGATATACGGGGAAATCACGCGGCGTTGCCGCTTTTGTTCTTCCGTTACCATTGCCGCATGATGGGTCGTCGCTCGTTCGAGCGGGTCCAAAATGCTTAAACTGTTCAGTCTGGCGTTGTCTCGGAGCGTCCGTCAGACAAGGGGAACGACAGCCGTTCCGGGAAGGTGCACTCGCCCATGTCCATCCTTATCAGTCTTCTGATAACCGTCCTTGTTATCTTCCTCGTACTCTACCTGATTAATATGCTGCCTCTCGACGGAAAGGTTAAGCAGATCGCACAGGTGATCGTCATCGTCATTGGTATTATTTCGTTGTTGAAATATCTGGCTGTTTTCTGACGAATATAATTTCTATCGGTAACATAGAGCCATGGGTTTTAAATCCATGGCTCTATGTCTTCTTCCGTCCAGCTTACTGCGGAAAAACCCATTTTCTGATAAAGCTGCAAGGCACGCGGACTATCGAGCGTATTGGTATGGATGGTCAGTTTTTGAGGACCATGTGACCAGGCGGCTGATATCGCCTCGCTGAGAAAGAATTTGCCAAGTCCCCGCCCCTGAAAATCAGGCATAAGCCCAAAATAGAGAATTTCGGCGCTTTCCGGCAAGTCAGAAAGATCCAGTTCCACAAAACCGGCCGGATTGCCATCTGCATAAAGCACATGGATTTCATTTGTGTCGGCGTGGATGACTTCGGCGATTTCCGCGTCACTCTGCTTTCGCCGCATCTGCCAATGATGCTGGCGCCCAATCTGTTCATAAAGATAGCGATAATAATGCACCGGCATGGCGCTGGCACGCATGATGGCAAGCCGCAGGCCGGCAGGCGTCGGCACGACAACCGATGGTCGTGCGTGCATTTCGAGATGCGTAATACGTGCTTTAAGTGTTTCAGCCATGATCAGTCGGGCTCGCCGGTCACGACCGGCGTATGCTGCCTGCTGCCCCACTCGCTCCACGAACCATCGTAGAGACGGTTATCCTCATGCCCGAGAGAAGCAAGTGCCAGCGTTATGACCGCAGCCGTCACACCAGAACCGCAGCTTGTCACGACAGGTCTTGTCAGATCAACGCCAGCCTCGGCAAAAATCTTGCGCAGGCTTTCCAGATCCTTCAATTCGCCATTTTGTGCCAACGTCGTGACGGGGACATTGCGTGCTCCTGGCATATGGCCAGAACGCATGCCTTCACGCGGCTCAGCCTCCTGCCCCGTAAAGCGTCCCGCCCCGCGTGCATCGGCGATCTGCGAGCGGCGCTCGGTGACGATCTCCTGCATTTCCACAAAATCGACCACGGCAGATTTGTTGAAATTGGGTGAGAATAGCGTCGGCGCGATCTTGGTTGGTTCATTGGTGACCTGATAGCCGGCGGCCTTCCAGCCGTCAAAACCGCCGTCAAGCACAACAACGTTCTTTGCCCCCATGATGCGAAACATCCACCAGACGCGCGGTGCGGAAAAAAGCCCCGGCCCATCATAGACGACGACAGTTTCATCCGCCGTGATCCCCATCGCACCGACATGCTGTGCAAACAATGCGGGCGATGGCAATGTATGTGGCAGGCCCGAAGCCTTGTCGGCAATCAGGTCCTGATCGAAAAAGACGGCACCCGGAATATGTGCCGCGTCATATTCGGCATGTCCCTCGCGGCCAGCCGTCGGCAGATACCACGAAGCATCGACGATCGCGATACCGGGTTTGCCGAGCCGCTCCTTCAACCAGTCACGGGATACGACAAACGCGCTTTTTTCGGTCATGATTATTCCTCAAATGGGATGGGTATTTCCGTCGTCTTTTCAAGCCAGCCAGGCACCGGCAGGTCCTTGCCACGCAGAAATGCCGGATTGAACAGTTTCGACTGGTAACGGTTACCATAATCGCAAAGCATCGTCACGATTGTGTGGCCCGGCCCCAGATCTTTTGCAAGACGGATGGCACCTGCAATATTGATCCCGGATGAGCCGCCGAGGCAAAGCCCCTCCTCTTCCACCAGGTCAAACACCACGTCGAGCGCGTCGGCATCCGAGACTCGGTAGGAAAAATCGGGCGTAAAATCTTCGAGATTGGCGGTGATACGCCCCTGTCCGATGCCTTCGGTAATCGAATCGCCTTCGGCCTTCAACTCACCTGTCGTATAGAAGGAATGAAGCGCTGCCCCATGCGGATCGGCCAGCGCGATCTTGATGGCGCTGTTGTGGTCCTTGAGGCCAAAGGCTGTTCCCGCAAGCGTTCCGCCGGAACCAACAGCGGCAACGAAACCATCCACCTTGCCGCCCGTCTCGCGCCAGATTTCCTGCGCGGTCGTTTCCTGATGCGCCAGACGATTGACGACATTGTCGAACTGGTTGGCCCAGATTGCGCCATGTGGTTCGGTTTTCGCCAATTGCTCGGCAAGGCGACCTGATAGCCGGACATAATTGTTGGGATTGCGATAAGGTGCTGCCGGGACTTCGATCAGTTCCGCTCCAAGAAGCCGCAGGACATCCTTCTTTTCCTGTGCCTGCGTTTCCGGGATGACGATGGCGGTGCGGTAGCCGAGCGCCTTAGCAACCAACGTCAGGCCGATGCCGGTATTACCCGCCGTACCTTCGACGATCACGCCGCCGGGCTTCAAGAGCCCGCGCTTTTCCGCATCGCGGATGATGTAGAGCGCGGCACGATCCTTGACCGACTGGCCCGGATTGAGAAATTCGGCCTTACCGTAGATTTCGCAGCCGGTTAGTTCGGAAGCCTTTTTGAGGCGGATGAGCGGCGTATTGCCAATGGCGTCGAGAACCGAATTGAGCATGGCTTCCGTCCTTTCTGTTTCGCCAAGGAAATTAGGAGGATAAGCTCCCCCCTTCAAGCAAGGATGGAATAATTTTTCACTGCGCTCCGCAAATATTTACCCTGAAATGATACGTAATGGAAAAAGCCGCCCCATTGGAGCGGCTTTCGTAAAAGTTTTTTATCGGTTTCACGGATCCGCCTTATGCTAGGCAAAACCGCTTCGAATTTTTGCTGGAAAGGCTTAAGCCGCGCGCTGTCCACCGCCGTTACCATTGCCACCCGTGCGACGCTTGCGACGGAACGGGCGCTTGGCCTTGGCTGCGGCATCGGGGGCCGCACTGCCACCTGCACGATGTTCACCGGGCTTTTGCGCCGGACGACGATGGTTCTGCGCCCCGCCCTTGCGGTGCTGGGGCTTTTGCGCACGCGCATCTTCGTCACCGGGTGTGGAAGTCCGCGAAACGGGAGCCGGGGCCAGCTTGACCGGGGCTTCCTTGATCGGCAGCTTGCTGCGCGTCACGCGCTCCACGGCGCGGAACTTCGATTCTTCCGTTGCCGCATCATAAAGCGTGATCGAAGCGCCATCGGCACCATTGCGGCCGGTGCGGCCAATGCGGTGCACATAGGTTTCAGGCTCGTCCGGCAGGTCGTAGTTTACAACATGGCTGATGCCCGGAACATCGATACCGCGTGCGGCAATATCGGTTGCCACCAGAATGCGCAGCGTGCCGTTGCGGAAACCCGTGAGCGCGCGCTGGCGTGCATTCTGAGACTTGTTGCCGTGAATGGCTGCAACGTCAAAACCGTCACGCTCCAGATGGCGCACGACCGCATCCGCGCCATGCTTGGTGCGGGTGAAGACTATAACCGAACGCATGTCCTTGTCGGCCAGCAGTGCCGACAGAAGACGGCGCTTTTCCTTGGTCGGCACTGGATGCACGACCTGCGTGATTTCGGCAGCCGTCGTACCCTGCGGCGCCACTTCGACACGCACTGCATCATGAAGTAGGCTCTGCGCCAAAGCTGCGATTTCTTTCGGCATGGTAGCCGAGAAAAGCGCGGTCTGACGCTCAGCATGGGTTGCCTTGGCAATGCGCTTCACATCATTGATGAAGCCCATGTCCAACATGCGGTCGGCTTCATCCAGCACCAGCCAGCGGGTCTGCGAAAGATCGACCAGCTTTTCGCGCATGAGGTCGGTCAAACGCCCCGGTGTAGCGATCAGCACATCGACGCCCGGCGCGATGCGCTTGATCTGCGAGAGTTTTGAAACGCCGCCCAGCACCAGTGCGGTCGATATATGGGCGCTTTTGGAAACCGTGCGGATGGTTTCCTCGATCTGTACCGCCAATTCGCGGGTTGGCGCCAGCACAAGCGCGCGCGCCGTCTTGGGACGGCGCTTGTCGCCAATGGCGATGATTTTTTGTAGGATTGGCAGGCTGAAGGCTGCCGTCTTGCCTGAACCCGTCTGCGCAATGCCCAGAATATCGCGACCCTCAAGCTGCGCTGGGATGGCTTGCGTCTGGATCGGTTTAGGCTCGGTCATACCTGCGGCTTCAACGCCTTTGAGCAACGCGCCGGTAATGCCGAGAGCGGCAAAGCCGCCTGTATTTTCTTGTGTCAATTCAATCTCTTTCGGCGGCACCGCATGATTGCGGTCCGCTGTAAATGATCGGCCAAGCGCAACTGGACCAAACGCAATTCTTATAATGATAACGACGGGACGCCGGAAAATTCCTGGCGACTTGCGCAGCCGTGCCCGAACTTTTGTCCGGGTCTCTCCCGCCTGCGGACCATTCCGAAAGCGAGAGGCGTGACGCAACAAGTCCAATGCAGGGAAAGCCGAAAACGTCGGCCCATGCGCCTGATGCGGCATATGGGGCGTTTTGCTCCAAAAAGCAAATGAATTCGCTCTCAGATGATAAAATCAGCCAGAACCTGATTGTCGGTAATGTCCTGATAGGCCCACCCCGCCTCCTCGAATTTGCGGTTCAATATCTTAAAATTGTCGGCATTTTTGGTTTCGATACCGATCAGCACCGAGCCGAAATTGCGTGCAGATTTTTTCAGATATTCAAAGCGCGCCACATCGTCTTCCGGTCCCAGCAGATCAAGGAAGGAGCGCAGAGCACCGGGGCGCTGCGGAAAGCGGAAGACGAAATATTTCTTCAGTCCTTCGTGACGAAGCGCCCTCTCCTTCACGTCCGGCAGGCGCTCGAAATCGAAATTGCCGCCAGAAACCACGATGACAATTCGCTTGCCCTTCAATTCGCTCTTCTTGAAATGCTTGAGCGCATCGATACCGAGCGCACCGGCTGGTTCCAGCACGACTCCCTCGATATTGAGCATTTCGACAATGGTCGCGCAAAGCCGGTTTTCTGGAACCGTTATGACAGATTTTTCATCAAAACCTTTGAGAAGTTTGAAGTTTTCCTTGCCGATTTCTGCGACTGCGGCACCGTCGACAAAATTGTCGACCTTTGTAAGCTTGACCCGCTTGCCCGCCTCGAGGCTCGCATTGAGGCTTGCTGCTCCTTCCGGCTCGACAAAACGAAAAGCGGTCTTCCAACCAATACCGGCCATATATTGGGTGACACCTGCGGCAAGCCCGCCGCCGCCAACCGGCAGCAGAACCAGATCTGGTTTTTTGCCCTCTGGCAATTGCTGCTCGATTTCAAGTGCGACGGTTGCCTGTCCCTCGATGATACCCGGGTGATCGAAAGGCGGCACCATGACGCCCTTATTACTCTCGGCAAATTCCTGCGAAGCAGCATAACAGACATCGAAAATATCGCCGATCAGCTTGATCTCGATAAATTCGCCACCAAAGGCGCGGGTCTTGTCGATTTTCTGCTGTGGTGTCGTGACCGGCATGAAAACCACGCCCTTGCGGCCAAAGTGGCGGCAGACGAGGGCAAAGCCCTGCGCGTGATTGCCCGCCGAAGCGCAGACAAACACCGCATTTTCATCGACCGTTATAATCACGCGTGAAATGAAATTGAAAGCGCCGCGTATCTTGTAAGACCGTACCGGCGTGAGGTCTTCACGCTTGAGCCAGATTTCCGCGCCATACTTGCCCGACAGGTGATCGTTGAATTGCAACGGTGTGTCGGCAAACAGCGAGCGCATCGCCTTTTCAGCCCGGGCGACGGATTTCACGAAGGCGGTCATGCGGAAACTTTCTTTTGTTTATTGACGGCTTTTTGTAGCTTTGTTTCATCGCTACATCGCTTTGGCAAGCCAGACAAGGACAAGGGCCAGGGTACATGGAGAAACATGAGTTAATTTGCAATGTTTTTTGCAAGCCTTGTTTCGACAAGCGCATGCGCGGCCTCGCCTGCGGCTTGCGCAAAGGCCTTGTCGCGGTGCAGCAAGCCGCTGGCGTGAACGCCGTCGACCAGAAGCACGATCTGGCGTGCAAGCTGTCCGGCATCGTTGATGCCTGCCTGTGCATAAAACTCGGAAAGCCAGTCCTCAAAGCCCAGCTTATGCGCTCTGCCGATGGCAATGGCAGGATGACCTGGCATATTGGCGAGTTCCGCAGCCGTGCGCAAAAATCCGCAGCCGCGCCATGAAGGATGGTCCATCAACAGCGCCAAATGATGAAAGATTGCGCGTGTGCGCTCAGCAACGGTTCCATGCGCCGCCTCGAACCAACCGCGCATGCGTGCCAGATTGGGCTGATCGCGATGATCGAGATAAGACGCGATCAACTCGTCCTTGCTGGAAAAATGATAATAAAGCGTGCGCTTTGTGACACCGGCAGCCTCTGCCACCGCATCAACGCTGACCCCGCGAATGCCGTCGCGATAAAAAAGCTTTTCCGCAGCTTCGATGATTTTTGCGCGTGTGTCCTTTGCCATGGGTAAAAGTATACTGCCTAGTGAGTGTAATTTTCAAATGCTTTGGCGTAGCTTTTTCGCATGAGGAGAGAAACATGCTGACCAAAGCGCATCAGAACGCCGGGACAGAGGCGCACACCCCCGAAACCGTGCGGATCGAATGCGCCGATGGTGTGGTGCTGGGCGGGCAGCTGTGGGCGGCATCCAATCCGTCCGCTGCGGCAACCGTCATCATCAATCCGGCGACCGGCGTTGCGGCCCGCTATTACCGTTTCTATGCGCATTTTCTCGCCAGTCACGGCTTTGATGTGCTGACCTATGATTATCGCGGCATCGGCAATTCGCGACCGGAAAACCTGCGCCGGACCGGCTTTCGCTGGCATGACTGGGGCGAGAAGGATTTTGCCGCAGCACTTGATTTCGTGTTGGCACGCGATCTGCCCCAGCCCATTCATGTCGTAGGCCACAGTTTTGGCGGCGTCGCCCCCGGCTTTGCCACCAATGCCGGGCATATCAGCCGCATGCTCTTAGTTGGTGCACAATATGCCTATTGGCGTGATTACAAGCGCGGGAAAAAGCTTCCACTTCTCGCCAAATGGCATCTGGTCATGCCCGCTTTGGCGCTGCTCTACGGCTATTTCCCGGGAAAGAAACTGGGCTGGCTGGAAGACCTGCCCGCACGGGTGGCACTCGACTGGGCATTTATGGGCAAACGTCTGGAAAACACCGTTCCGACGCCTCAGCGTAAGGAAATCCGACAACGCTTTGCATCGGTTAGCGCCGACATTCTGGCCATTACGCTCAGCGATGACGAATTGGGTACGCCACGGGCCGTTGCGCGTACACTCAGCCTTTATTCAGGAAGCCGACGTCAGCAGATACTGCTGGAACCGGAGACTCTTGGCTATGAGAAGATCGGGCATTTCGATCTGTTTCATAACCGCCATGCGGCGGGTTTTTGGTTCGATAGCCTATTATGGTTGCGCGACGGGTTGAACCCATGGCCTGCCAGCCGCATCGACAGGCTAGCATTTTAAAGGCACCGATCTTTCCGACCTCACCGCATTGCTACAGAGTTTATTCAAAGAAAGCTGAATTTTGAGCGACAGCTATATTACGTTTATAATAATTTCATTCTATTTCTTCGTCAAAGTAACCGCCCATTCCGCGTCTTCTCCGGAAAGATTTGTGGGCTGCTTGAGGTGGAATAAATCTTTTTGAGGACCCTCAAAGCGGAAATTAAACACATTAGATCCAGCAAACGGATTATCAAGATGAAGAAATAACTCCACTTGATGTGGGTCTTCATTTTTATTCTTAATTCGATCATAGTTTTTTTCATTTAGATTTATAATATATGATACTTTTGCTTCTGCGCCTGTAAATGTGCCGGATGATTCTATTTGAAAATTTCCAGAACTATTGGATGATATAATCAAAGGCGGAGACTTAAACAAAGCCCAACCCCCATGAACTTCATCAGCCTCCCCAAGAGAAAGTGTATGGTTTGTATCATTAAAGATTTCAAAATATATTGTTCTTTCTGCCATTTTTACACACCATTTTCACAATAATAATTAAATTATAACTTATATTATACAATTTTTGATAAAATAAATCTGTTATTATTATCAGCTAATGTTGATGTGGAATTTTTATAATATATTTTGATACTAAAATAGAAAAGGCGAAGGTCGTTTCTGCGATATGCCCAATTCATCGCATGGTTACGTTATGGAATCCTAAGCCGGATATTGTAGCAAGTCTGAATTGCGAATGTGGAGCACGATCCCTATTGTTGACGCAGAAGGTACTACTGGAGCCAGCAAGTTTGGGCTCTGAAAGGACTGGCCATTTCGATCTGTTTCATAACCGTCATGCCGCGGGTTTCTGGATCGATAGCCTGTTATGGTTGCGCGACAGGTTGAACCCATGGCCATCCAGTTTCATCGTCGGGCAAGCATTTTGAAAACATGCTTCTTGCTGGCAGCTTTCTATCTTGAATTCGTTATGCAAATCATGACATAGAAATCAAAGTGCTGCGGTCGTGGCGAAACTGGTATACGCAACGGACTTAAAATCCGTCGCCTTTTAGGCTTGCGGGTTCAAGTCCCGCCGACCGCACCACTTCTCTTTCTATTTTGAACCATGCAATCTTGCGGTGATTTCGGCAACGCGCTTGCCCTGGAAATGCGCGCCTTCCAGTTCCTGTTTCGAGGGTTGGCGCGAGCCATCGCTATCGGCAGTGGTGGTCATGCCGTAGGGCGCGCCGCCGCGCACCACATCATTGCCCACCTGCCCCTGATAGGCATAGGAAAGCGGCACAATGATCATGCCGTGATGCTGCAATTGCCATTGCGCGGAAATCAGCGCCAGTTCTGCGCCACCGTGTTGGGTTGCGGTCGAAACCATCACTGACGCAACCTTGTCGAGCAGCGCACCCTTGGCCCAGAGACCGCCGGTCTGGTCGAGGAAATTCTTCATCTGCGAGGCCATCATGCCGTAGCGGGTGGCAGTTGCAAGAATGATGCCGTCATAATCGACGAGATCGTCCGGCTTTGCAATCGGCGCTTCCTGATCCATCTTGTAATGAGATTGTTCGGCCACTTCCGGCGGCACAAGTTCGGGAACCCGCATGATCGTCACTTCTGCGCCGCCGTCACGTGCACCATTTGCAGCGGCCTGAGCCATTTGCTCTGTATGACCATAGGCCGAATAATAAAGCACAAGCACCTTCACCATGAGATATCTCCTTGCCGTTTGGTAGAATGAGTTCTCCTCCCATTAAAGTAAAAAGCAATTGCATTTTGAAAAGATGTGGGGGGTAAATAAAGCGGTTGCGCAAGGTTGTGGCCGTGGCTTAACTGACGCGCGCGATGAATGGAGCAGCAGGCATGACCGACACTTTACAAACCAACGGACAACAGACTGTAACTGCTGCCATGCTCGCCATTGGCGACGAGCTTCTCTCCGGACGAACCAAAGACAAGAACATCGGACACCTTGCCGATATGCTGACGGTAGCCGGTATTGATCTCAAGGAAGTGCGCATCGTCCCAGATGAGGAGGACGCAATCGTTGCAGCCCTCAATGCGCTGCGGTCGTCTTATGATTATGTCTTCACTTCGGGCGGCATCGGACCGACCCATGACGATATCACTGCCGATGCAGTCTCAAAGGCCTTCGGCGTGCCATGCATTTATGATGATGAGGCAATCCGCATTCTTGCTGAAAACTATGCCCGGCGCGGACTGGAGTTCACCCACTCACGCAAGCGCATGGCGCGTATGCCGCAAGGCTCTGAACATATCGACAATCCAGTCTCAACGGCACCGGGCTTCCACATCGGCAATACTTACGTGATGGCAGGTGTTCCATCCGTCTTTGAGGCGATGCTGGACAATGTTCTGCCCACACTTCGCACGGGCCGCAAGCTTTTGTCGCGCGCCGTCAGATGCCCATTCGGCGAGGGCGTCATCGGTGCGTTACTGACTGAAATCCAGAAGACAAACCCCGATACGGTGATCGGCTCCTATCCGAAATTCGAGGCAGGCCGGTTTTCGACCGAACTCGTCGTTCGCGGCAGCGATACGCTTAAAATCGATGCGGCCATGGTCGAAATCGAAGCGATGATCGCCGCTCTGGTGGCCTCCGGCGCAAGCTGAATGACATTTGCATTCTATGGGATTAACAGCGAATTCAGCTTTCTTTTTTACACAAGCAGGTCACAATCCATGCTAAAAAGAAAGACATAGCCGGAAGGAGACGAACGATGTCCTATAAAACGGTGATTGCCTATTCGCGCAGCGAAGCCGAGTTGAAGCGAGTTCTTGCCGCAATTGGTCTTTTGATGCGCAAAGTTCCCGATATCCATGTGATCGGGCTTTATTCCATCCCCTCTCCCATCGTTTATGCCGATCCGAACGGCTTCATCGATCCTGGCATGTTTGAGCTGCATGACAAGCAGCACAAGGAGCTTTCAGAGCGCCTTAAGTCGTTATTCGATGAAGAAATGCGCCGTCAGGATGCACATTACGAATTTCGCATCATGCGGTCTGAAACGGGTACCGCCGCCGATAGCGTTCTCACCTCCTGTCTTGGCGCGGAATTGCTCGTCGCAGGCCAGCCAGACCCCAACGATCCGGCGACCAACGACGAAACTGCCGACTCACTGGTTTTCAATGCGAGCTGTCCGGTCCTGCTGGTGCCTTATGCGCCCGTGCTGCCGCAGACATCGCTGGATCGGATCGTAATCGCCTTTAACGGCAAGCGCGAAGCCGCCCGCGCGGCTTTCGATGCGCTTCCACTGATCGAGCTTGCAGGGCGAACCGAAATCGTCTGGGTCGACCCGCCGGAAGCCGAGGGCGAGGACAAGTCGCTCGCCGGTAGCGATCTGGCCGAATCCATTTCGCGCCACGGCGTCGAAGTCACGGTTACGCCGCTTTCCTCCAATGGCCGCTATGCGCAGGATGCGCTGCGCGACCACATCATAGCCGAGCGCGCCGACCTCGTGGTCATGGGTGCCTATAGCCACTCGCGCCTGCGCGAACTGGTGTTTGGCGGTGTAACGCGCTCAATGCTCAGCGAATTGCCCGTCCTGACGCTGTTTTCGCGATAGGCCGACTTTCTCCCCCTGGGAAGGAATGGCAGGCAAAGCTTGCAGGACCCGGGTCTTTGCGGGTATGAGCTTCACCCGGCGCGTGCCGGGTGAATAATCGTCTTACCGCTTCGCTTGCTTGATGGCGAGGCGACTATGGAGCGTTTAATGTCTCTACCCGATAAAGCCTTCCCCGTTTCCTGGGATCAGTTTCACCGCGATGCCCGTGCCCTTGCCTGGCGGATTTCCGGCATGAACCGAGAATGGCGGGCCATTGTCGCCATCACGCGCGGCGGGCTTGTGCCTGCGGCGGTTATCTGTCGCGAACTCGGCATCAGGCTCATCGAAACCGTCTGTATTGCGTCCTATCACGATTACACGTCTCAGGGCGAAATGCAGGTACTTAAAGGCATTGGCGAGGGGCTTTTGGAAAATGAAGGCGAAGGCGTGATTGTCGTCGATGATCTGACTGATACCGGCAAGACCGCGGCCATCGTACGCCAGATGATACCGAAAGCGCATTTCGCCACAGTTTACGCCAAGCCGAAGGGGCGCCCGCTGGTCGATACTTTTGTGACGGAAGTATCGCAGGACACCTGGATTTATTTCCCTTGGGATATGGGCTTTACCTATCAGGAGCCCATCTCCGGAGACCGATGACGGTGTCAGGACGTTTCCGATAAGAAAGCAATATCGGCGAGGCAACACAAGTTTGGTGCAAAGGCCACGTGGTATTACTGGCGGGCTGGATTATATTGCTCCAGCGCCACCAGAGTGCTGTCAATGGAATAGTTAAATCCTCCGAACAGCAACTGAATGACAAGAAAGTACGGCGTGATAAGGCCAATCACCCAAAAGCCTTGAAATAGGCCTATTTATCTTCCATTTAGAGAGGGTTGCGGGTGGGGTGCCTGAATTCTTGCCCTAAATTTGTTATTGTGATTTTGACGAATCGTTTCATCCTTGTGTTTCGATTTGATATTTGCACGCTCTTTCAGCTTGCCTGAAATGGCCGGGAGGCAGATAAAGGCTCTCCCCGGAATTTGCGAATTTCGATTTATATATCTTTGCTTCAGGCGAGCATCTCATATTTATCTCGCCGTTGGTTGAGTCGATATTGGAAATGGAGAATTTGTGGTGAAGCAGCCAAAAGAACAGCTCGTTGCGACGGAGAAGCGTATTCTTACGCGTTCTGGCCGTTTGCAGCAGGTTGCGGCGTTGGTTTATCGTCGCCAGAAAGGTTCATTGCAGTTTCTCCTTATTACGAGCCGCGGCAGTGGTCGCTGGGTCTTGCCCAAAGGCTGGCCGCAGGTGGGGCGTACGCTGGCTGAAACCGCAATATGTGAAGCCTATGAGGAAGCAGGCGTGCGCGGCAAGATTTCTCGCGAACCGATTGGTAGCTTCAATTACACCAAGGCGGATTTGCCGCCGGAGCGCATAAACCAGTTTTCGGTCGCCGTTTTCGAAATGGAATTCACGAGCCAGGAAAAGAACTGGCCGGAGAAGAAAGAGCGTGTCTGCACTTGGGTTTCACCACAAGAGGCCGTACTCCGGGTGGAGGAACCTGATCTGAAGGAAATTCTTCATCGATTTGGCACGCCCGATATCGTGGTCGCAGCCGAATAGATCGTGATCGCCCTGGCTTTCTCCTGCCCCAGCTCTGGGTTAGGAATTCCTACTGGCCTTGCGCGGTATGGCTTCAAAAATCGATTTGGCTTTTCTCTGATGCAAACGTAGCCGGCTTCATTCACAAAATGTGTTTCTCCCCGTTATCCACACCACTTTTCTCACCGATGCACAATATCTAGCGTCTGACGCTTTACAGGAAACCAATGCTTGACGCTTGGGGCCGAGTCGTTTTTTATGGGTGATATCGTTGCGTGAGTGGCGTGGTCGGGCGTTTGAATTTGCCGGCCTTTCTTTCAGTTTCGTTGCGTTCTGATGTGGGTATCGCGCTTTTTTAGCGCGATTGTGCCCAGGGCTTAGCCGCGCCCTGTTAAGCGCGGAGATCGCTTACGGGATTGAAAGGAAATTTCGAGAATGAAACGTTGTTAATACTACATTTAGTATTTGCGCTCATCATTCTTACAAGATAGGGTATTTTCCCATCTGCTGATTTGTTAGCCGCCATGGCACCATCACAGGGAACATTGGTTCTCTCAGGGTGTTTTGTTGTGTGCGGCAAAAGGCGGAAAACAGTTTTCTGGTGCCTCACACAACATGTGGCACCACGTAGATGAGAGGCTCTCGTCTCAAGAGAGCGACCGAAACAGAGACGCGATAAGCAGCAAGTGGTTTACCGCTGCGGAAATTCGTCAGCAGCACCACTATATATAGAACGTTTGGATGGACAGATGAAAATCGAACGCCGTTTTACGAAACAAAACCAGTCAGCCTATGCGGACATCGCGTTTCGGACTGCAACCAGCGAGATCAAGAATCCCGATGGTTCCATCGTATTCCGACTGGAAGATATCAACGTTCCCGCCCAGTTCAGTCAGGTTGCGGCTGATATTCTGGCACAGAAATATTTCCGCAAGGCCGGTGTGCCTGCGCGCCTGAAGAAGGTCGAGGAAAATTCAGTCCCTTCATGGCTCTGGCGCTCGGTTGCCGATGAGGACGCGCTGGCGCAATTGCCAGAAGACGAGCGTTTTGGCTCCGAAATGGACGCCTGTCAGGTTTTTGATCGTCTTGCCGGCACATGGACCTATTGGGGCTGGAAGGGTGGCTATTTCAACACGGAAGAAGACGCGCTCGCCTTCCGCGATGAGCTTGCCTATATGCTCGCCACCCAGCGCGTGGCCCCCAACAGCCCGCAATGGTTCAACACCGGTCTGCATTGGGCCTATGGCATCGATGGTCCCGGTCAGGGTCATTTCTATGTCGACTGGATGACCGGAAAATTGACCCGGTCCAAGTCATCCTATGAGCATCCGCAGCCGCATGCCTGCTTCATCCAGTCGGTTGCCGACGATCTCGTCAACGATGGCGGCATCATGGATCTGTGGGTGCGCGAGGCACGCCTGTTCAAATATGGTTCGGGCACCGGCTCCAACTTCAGCCACCTTCGCGGCGAAGGTGAAAAGCTTTCGGGCGGCGGCAAGTCGTCCGGCCTGATGAGCTTTTTGAAGATTGGCGACCGGGCCGCGGGTGCCATTAAGTCTGGCGGCACCACACGCCGCGCTGCCAAGATGGTTGTGGTCGATATCGACCATCCCGATATCGAGGAATATATCGACTGGAAGGTCAAGGAAGAGCAGAAGGTTGCGTCGCTCGTCACCGGTTCCAAGATCGTCAAGCAGCACATGGCGGCGATCATGAAAGCCTGCGTCAATTGCGAAGCCGATAATGATGATTGCTTCGACCCAGCCAAAAACCCTGCCCTCAAGCGTGAAGTCAAGGCGGCCAAGAAGAATCAGGTCCCTGAAAACTACATCAAACGCGTTATTCAGTTTGCACGTCAGGGCTATACGGATATTTCGTTCAAGACCTACGACACCGACTGGGATTCGGAAGCCTATCTGACCGTTTCTGGCCAGAACTCCAACAATTCCGTCTCGCTCAAGGACGAGTTCCTGCGCGCGGTGGAAGATGATGCCGACTGGCATCTGACCGCCCGCAAGGACGGTAAGGTAATGAAAACGCTGAAAGCCCGCGATCTGTGGGAAAAGATCGGCTATGCCGCATGGGCGTCGGCTGATCCGGGCCTTCATTACAATACGACCATGAACGACTGGCACACGTGCCCGGCGGCCGGTCCCATTCGCGCGTCCAATCCGTGCTCGGAATATATGTTCCTTGATGATACGGCCTGTAATCTGGCGTCGATCAACCTTCTGACGTATCGCAACAAGGACGGTTCGTTCGATATCGCTGCTTACGAGCATACGGCGCGGCTCTGGACCATTGTTCTTGAAGTCTCGGTGATGATGGCGCAGTTCCCGTCCAAGGAAATCGCCCGCCTCTCCTACGAATACCGCACGCTGGGCCTTGGCTATGCCAATATTGGTGGTTTGCTGATGACCTCGGGCATTCCCTATGATTCCGTGGAAGGCCGTGCGATCTGCGGTGCGCTGACCGCGATCATGACCGGTGTTGCCTATGCCACTTCGGCTGAAATGGCCAAGGAACTGGGAACTTTCCCCGGCTTCGCGCCCAATGCCGACAATATGCTGCGCGTGATGCGCAATCATCGCCGTGCAGCCCATGGCGAGACGACGGGCTATGAAGGCCTTGCGGTCAATCCGGTGGCGCTGATTGCCGAGGATTGCTCGCAGCCCGAGCTGATCACCCATGCCCGGGCCGCCTGGGACAAGGCGCTGGAGCTTGGCGAAAAGCACGGCTATCGCAATGCACAGGCCACCGTCATCGCGCCGACCGGCACGATCGGCCTTGTCATGGATTGCGACACCACTGGTATCGAGCCGGACTTCGCGCTGGTAAAATTCAAGAAGCTTGCGGGCGGTGGCTATTTCAAGATCATCAACCGTGCAGTTCCGGAAGCCTTGCGTACGCTCGGCTATTCCGAAAGCCAGATCGCTGAGATCGAAGCGTACGCGGTCGGTCATGGCAATCTTAATCAGGCACCAGCCGTCAATCCTTCGACGCTGAAAGCCAAGGGCTTTACGGATGAGAAGATCGAAGCGCTCAATGCAGCGCTTAAAAGCGCCTTCGATATCAAGTTCGCCTTCAACAAATGGACGCTTGGCGAAGATTTCTGCAAGGACGTGTTGAAACTCACAGACGAGCAACTCAATGATTTTTCCTTTGAGATGCTGCCAGCCCTTGGTTTCTCAAGGCAGGATGTCGAAGCTGCCAATGTTCATGTCTGCGGTGCGATGACACTGGAAGACGCGCCTTTCCTGAAAGAAGAACATTACGCCGTGTTCGATTGCGCCAATCCGTGCGGCAAGATCGGCAAGCGTTATCTCTCGGTGGAAAGCCATATTCGCATGATGGCGGCAGCACAGCCGTTCATTTCGGGTGCGATTTCCAAGACCATCAACATGCCCAATGACGCAACCGTCGAGGATTGCAAGAGCGCCTATATGCTCTCCTGGCAGCTGGCCTTGAAAGCCAACGCGCTTTACCGTGATGGTTCCAAGCTTTCGCAGCCACTCAATGCCTCGCTGATTGCTGACGATGAGGATGAAGACGATGCAGTGGAAGCACTCATCGAGGCTCCGGCTGCCGCCCGCGCCGTTCAGGTCACCGAACGCATCGTCGAGAAGGTGGTTGAAAAGATCGTGCAGGAACGCGAAAAACTTCCCAACCGCCGTCAGGGTTATACCCAGAAGGCAGTCGTTGGTGGACACAAGGTCTATTTGCGCACCGGTGAATTCGGAAACGGTCGCCTGGGTGAAATCTTCATCGATATGCACAAGGAAGGCGCTGCCTTCCGTGCGATGATGAACAATTTTGCCATCGCTGTGTCGCTTGGCCTGCAATATGGTGTGCCGCTGGAAGAATATGTCGAGGCCTTCACCTTCACAAAGTTCGAGCCAGCCGGCATGGTCATCGGCAACGATGCCATCAAGACCGCAACCTCGATCATCGACTATGTGTTCCGCGAACTGGCAGTCTCCTATCTTGGCCGTAACGACCTTGCCCATGTCGACACCAGCGATTTCTCGAACACGGCACTCGGCAAGGGCATCCAGGAAGGTAAGACCAACCTGGTTTCCACTGGCTGGACGCGCGGTTACAAGCCGACTTTAGTCTCCAATACCGAGCCCAAGAGCGCGACGACGTCCGCTCCGCAGGCTTCCGCTCCGGCCTATAACGTCACGGCGCTGAAGTCCTCCTCGGCGCGTTCGGCAGCAGTCGGCCTGGTGACGGACGGTGCTACTGCCTTCAAGCGCGACTTCGACGAGCAGCCTGCAAGCGAAGCCGAACCGGAGACATCGGGTGCAACCGAACTCTTCTCCGACAAAGCCGCAGCGGATGCCGCGACCGCCCGCACTGAGAGTGCCGCATCGGCCAAGAAGATCGAAGCCGACCGCCGCATCAAGTCGATGATGCAGGGCTATACCGGCGACAGCTGCACCGAGTGCCAGAACTTTACCATGGTGCGCAACGGCACCTGCCTGAAGTGCGACACTTGTGGCGCGACCAGCGGTTGCAGCTGACCCCTTCTTTATAGAACATTAGAAAAGCATCCTTGCCGTTTCCCGACGGCAAGGATAATTTTTTGTAAGCAACGCAGTGTGAGACAGTAAAGTGGCGGATAAAATTCATCGTAACCGGGCCGGATTTGCAACGCGGGCCATTCATGTCGGTCAGGAGCCGGACCCGTTGACCGGAGCGGTCATTCCACCGGTCTATCACGCTACGACCTATGTTCAGGACGGGATCGGCAAAAGCAAAGGCTTTGACTATAGCCGCAGCGGTAACCCGACCCGCAATGCGCTGGAACTCTGCCTTGCCGATCTTGAAGGCGCTGAAGCCGCCCTCACCTTCCCGAGTGGTCTCGCGGCGGCGGCAACGCTTCTCGAAACCTTGCCCGCAGGCGCGAGCGTTCTTGCTCATAACGATCTTTACGGTGGCGTTTATCGCCTGCTTGCCGATGTGCGCCCACTGACCGCCAATCTCAACGTCAATTTCGTCGATTTTTCCGATGCGGATGCGCTATCCGAAGCGGTAGAGGCCCATAAGCCGGCCCTCATGTGGTTCGAGACCCCATCCAATCCAACGCTGCGCATTGTCGATCTGGCGCTGGTCGCCAAACTGGGGGCTGAAGCCGGAGCCATCACGGTCTGCGACAGCACTTTTTCTTCACCCGCAGGACAGCGCCCGATTGAGCACGGCATTCATGTCGTGGTGCATTCGGCCACCAAGATGTTAAACGGCCATTCCGATCTGTTGGGCGGTGTGGTGGCCGTGTCGGCCCATGCACCGGAGGGGCTCGCCGGCCGTGTCAAATATTTGCAAAACGCGCTCGGCTCGGTCATGTCGCCCAGCGATTGCGCGCTGTTGCATCGTTCGCTTAAAACGCTGGAAATCCGCAGCACGAGGCAAGCGCAATCGGCGCTTTATCTCGCCGAAAGCCTTGAGCGTCGCAAGGCCGAGCTTGGCCTCAGTCGTGTCGTCTATCCGGGGCTTGGAAGCCATCCGCAGCACGACATGGCTGCCGCACAGATGCTGAATTTCGGCTGCGTCATTTCAATAGACGTCGAAGGGGACCTTGCGCGCGTCGAACGCATATTGACGGCCACGCGCTATTTCCATTTTGCGGTGAGCCTCGGCAGTGTGGAAAGTTTGATCCAGCACCCGTTCTCGCTGACCCATGCGGTGGTTCCAGAAGATCAGAAGGCGCTCACCGGCATCGGTCCGCAGCTCATCCGCCTGTCAGTCGGCCTCGAAGATCCGCTTGATCTCGAAAGCGACCTGACACAGGCGCTGATTGTCAGGAAGTAGTCACACTGAAGAGAGCGCTCAGATGGAATATCCGCCATCAATGTTGAGCGCAGTTCCCGTCACCATGGCGCTTGCATCCGAGGCAAGCCAAAGGGCTGCTTCTGCCACGTCTTGCGGTGTGGAAAACCGGTCGAGCGGGATGGTTGCCTTCAGCGCTTCGCGCGCTTTGGGGGTATCCTCGGCCAGAAAAACACCTAAACCCTCGCCGCCGCTTTCAGCCGGACAGATGCAGTTGACGCGGATATTGCGGTCAGCCAACTCCAGCGCCATCGCCTTGGTGGCGCTGACGATCCAGCCTTTGGAGGCACTGTACCATGTCAAACCTTTGCGCGGACGAAGGGCTGTGGCCGACGCGGTATTGATGATCACGCCGCCGCCCTGATGCTCCATGATGGGCACCACGATCTGCGTTGAATAATAAAGCGCCTTCATGTTGACGCTAGCGATCAGGTCGAAATTATGCTCGTCCACCTCGGTCAGCGCCATATTGCGATGGGTGAAGCCCGCATTATTGACCATGATGTCTATACGTCCATGTGCTTCGAAGGCGGTGCGCGCCACCCGCTCCATATCGTCCTTGCGCGACACATCCGCCTGCACACAAAGCGCAGTGGTGCCGATATCCGCCAGTTCGTCTTCAAGTCGTTTTAAATTCAGATCTGCCAGAACCACCTTTGCTCCGTCGGCTGCAAAGCGTCGCGCCATACCCGAACCGAAACCTGATCCGGCACCGGTAATGATCGCAACCTTATCCTGCAACCTCTTCATGTCATGCTCCTTTGGCAAAACCATATTATCGCTTGAAACCTGAATAGCCGTTTCACTATGGCTATAAGATGAACATGTCATATATGCATAAGCCGTTAAGTCTGTTGACGAGGACGAGGAAAAGCCGGATTTTTTTCAAATAAACGTAGGGATGACAGAGAACCATTGAATTTAAATCGATTAGATAATAGACAAGACCCGTGATGAAATCGCATGCTGCCCGCGGCAAAGTGATTTGCACAAGGAAAGAAGAGAGCGACAGATGACCAGCCAGATAATTCCTGTAGAGCCTTTCGACTGCATCGTTTTCGGTGGTTCCGGCGATCTTGCCGAACGCAAGCTGATCCCGGCGTTGTATCAGCGCCAGCGTGCGGGCCAGTTCAGTGAGCCGACGCGCATTATCGGCGCATCGCGCAGCGCCATGAGCGATGACGAATATCGTCAGTTTGCCCGTAATGCGATCAATGAATTCGTAAAGCCCGAGGAAGTGGATGCAGCTGAGGTCGACACCTTCGTCGCACGTCTGTCATACGTCGCGGTTGATGCCAAGTCCGATGGTGGCTGGGATCAGCTTAAAGCTGCCATTGGCAAGAAGCCTGAGAAAATTCGCGCCTTTTATCTCGCCGTCAGCCCATCGTTGTTTGGCGATATCGCAACCCGCCTGAAAAGCAACGGTCTGATTACTCGCGATACGCGTATCATCGTGGAAAAGCCGATCGGACGTGACCTCGAAACTGCCATGTCGCTCAACGACACGTTGGGCAATGTTTTCCGCGAAGACCAGATTTTCCGCATAGATCACTATCTGGGCAAGGAAACTGTACAGAACCTAATGGCGCTGCGCTTTGCCAATGCGCTTTACGAGCCATTATGGAATTCTGCCCATATCGATCATGTGCAAATCACGGTTGCTGAATCGGTCGGTCTCGAAAGTCGCGCCGGTTATTATGATACGGCAGGTGCGCTGCGCGACATGGTGCAAAACCATATTCTCCAGCTTCTTTGTCTCGTCGCCATGGAACCGCCCTTCTCGATGGAAGCTGATGCGGTGCATGATGAAAAGGTCAAGGTGTTGCGTTCACTAAAACCCATCACCAATGCCAATGTCGAGGATGTGACGGTGCGCGGTCAGTATCGCGCCGGTGCCTCTGCGGGCGGTGCGGTCAAGGGCTATCTGGAAGACCTTGGCAGCGACACCAGCAACACCGAAACCTTCGTGGCGCTGAAGGCGGAGATCGACAACTGGCGCTGGGCGGGTGTGCCATTTTATCTGCGCACCGGCAAACGCCTTGCCACGCGCGTGTCGGAAATTGTGGTCACCTTCAAGCCGATCCCACATTCGATCTTTGGTGAAAATGCCGGAAAAGTTATTGCCAACCAGTTGGTCATCCGCCTGCAGCCTGACGAGGGTGTCAAGCAGTGGCTGATGATCAAGGATCCGGGTCCGGGCGGCATGCGTCTGCGCCACGTGCCTCTGGATATGAGTTTTGCCGAATCCTTTAACGAGCGTAACCCGGATGCCTATGAGCGTTTGATCATGGATGTGGTACGCGGCAACCAGACACTTTTCATGCGCCGCGACGAAGTGGAAGCGGCATGGCGCTGGATTGACCCGATACTTCAGGGATGGGACTTGAACAGCCAGCCGGTGCAAGGTTACACATCGGGCACCTGGGGCCCCTCGTCGTCCATAGCGCTCATCGAGCGTGACGGGCGGACGTGGCATGATAGCCTTTAAAGAATGTCGCAAAAGGAATTGGCATGACTATCGAACGGCATGATTTCGCGAGTGGAACAGATCTGGCGCAAGAGCTTTCCGAAGCGATTGCAAACAAGCTGGCTTCTGCAATCGCCGAGCGGGGACAGGCCACTCTGGCGGTTTCCGGCGGCACGACGCCGCTAAAACTGTTCGAAATTCTTTCGCGTAAAATGATCGACTGGAACCTCGTCACCATCACGCTGGTCGATGAACGTTTCGTAGCAACTGATAGTGATCGTTCCAACGAAAAGCTGGTGCGCGATCATTTGTTGCGTGATCATGCCGGTGTAGCAAAATTCGTCGGGCTTTATAACCCGGCGACTTCTGTGGAAGCGGCAGCCCTTGCTGCTGCAAACCGCATCGATGCGCTGCGCCGTCCTTTCGACGTGGTGGTGCTGGGCATGGGCAATGACGGCCATACCGCCTCGTTCTTCCCCAATGCCGACCGGCTTGATCAGGCAATCGATCCGGCAACACGCGCCATCGTGCTGCCGATCCAGGCCGAAGGAGCGGGCGAAAAACGCCTGACGCTGACTTTGCCGCTTATTATCGAAGCGCCTATGCTGGTGCTGCATATTGAGGGTGCCGCCAAGCAGGCAACCCTTGAAAAGGCGCTTGCCAGTGACGATGCCAGCGAAATGCCGGTTCGCGCCGTATTCCGTCATGCCCATACGCCTATCCAGTTGTACTGGACAAGTTGATTACGAAAAACAGAGGCAAAGGTGGTACCCATGCCCATCCCAGCATCAGGCCAGTCCGCGCATCGTCGCATCGAGGAAATTACAGCCCGTATTCGCGAGCGTTCACGTGCCTCCCGCGAAGCCTATCTCGCGCGGCTACGTGAAGCGGCATCACAAAAGCCTAAACGTACCGCTTTGGGATGCGCCAATCTTGCGCATGGATTTGCCGCCTGCGGCCCGCACGACAAGGCGGTATTAACCGCAGACGAAGTGCCGAACCTTGGCATCATCACCGCGTATAACGATATGCTTTCTGCGCATCAGCCGTTTGAGACATTCCCAGCGCTCATCAAACAGGCGGCACGGGATGCAGGGGGTGTAGCGCAGGTTGCAGGAGGCGTACCTGCAATGTGCGATGGCGTTACACAGGGCTTTGCCGGCATGGAACTGTCTCTGTTTTCACGCGAAGTCATCGCCATGGCCACCGCCGTCGGCCTGTCGCATGATATGTTCGATGCGGCCGTTTATCTCGGCGTCTGCGACAAGATCGTGCCGGGACTGGTTGCCGGTGCACTGACTTTTGGCCATCTGCCTGCCGTCTTCATTCCAGCTGGTCCTATGACAAGTGGCCTGCCCAATGACGAAAAAGCCAAAACGCGTCAGCTTTACGCCGAAGGCAAGGTTGGGCGCGCAGAGCTTCTGAAATCAGAGTCGCAATCCTATCACGGTCCGGGCACCTGTACTTTCTATGGCACCGCCAATTCCAACCAGATGCTGATGGAAATCATGGGGCTGCATCTGCCGGGCGCCTCTTTTATCAACCCCGGCACGCCCTTGCGTGATGCATTGACGCGTGAGGCCGCCAAACGTGCGCTCGCTCTCACGGCATTGGGCAATGAGTACACGCCGGTCGGCGAAATGCTGGATGAGCGCTCCTTTGTCAACGGCATTGTCGGTTTGAATGCCACGGGTGGATCGACCAATCTCACTATTCACATGATTGCCATGGCAGCGGCTGCGGGCATCAAATTGACATGGCACGATATTTCGGAAATCTCCGATCTTGTGCCGCTTCTGGCACGTGTCTATCCGAACGGACTTGCCGATGTGAACCATTTTCATGCGGCAGGTGGCATGGGCTTTCTCATTCGGGAACTGCTCGACGGCGGTTTACTGCATGAGGATGTGCGCACCGTCTGGGGCGAAGGCCTGCGCCCTTATGCTATCGAGCCGAAACTTGGTTCCGATGGCACCATTATCCGTGAGCCGGTGCCGGAAAAAAGCGGCGACGACAAGGTTCTGGCCAAGATCCATACGCCTTTCCAGTCGAGCGGCGGCATCAAGATGTTAAGCGGCAATATCGGCAATGCCATCATCAAGGTCTCTGCCGTCAAGCCCGATCGTCATGTCATCGAAGCGCCCGCCAAAGTCTTTCATGATCAGGATGGTTTGCAGGCAGCTTTCAAGGCAGGTAATCTCACAGGCGATTTCATCGCCGTGGTTCGCTATCAGGGACCTAAAGCCAATGGTATGCCGGAACTACACCGGTTGCTGACGGTGCTCGGCATTTTGCAGGATCGCGGCCAGCGGGTTGCACTCGTCACCGATGGTCGTCTGTCGGGTGCATCAGGCAAGGTTCCCTCCGCAATCCACGTCACGCCCGAAGCGCTTGACGGCGGCATGATCGGAAAAATCCGTGACGGCGATATTATTCGCCTCGATGCGGCCAAAGGTACGCTGGACGTTTTGCTCGATGACGCATTGCTACATCAGCGCGAGGAACTCCATCCTGACCTGAGCGCCAACCAGCATGGCATGGGGCGCGAATTATTTCGCGCATTCCGCCAGTTTTCCGGCCGAGCCGATGAAGGCGCATCTGTGTTCTGAGATACGCAAAAAGCGGTTTTTACACCGCTTTCATGCAAGAATGCGCCTTAGACAAAAGGTTAAGCATGCCTTTCCGTTTCAGAATTCCGGCTTTTTAACGCCAGAGGAGCGGCAGGCTGCCGTCAGTGTGTTGGCCATCAGAAGCGCAATCGTCATCGGACCAACGCCACCTGGAACCGGTGTGATTGCGCCCGCAACCTTCTCGGCCTCTGCAAAATCGACATCGCCGACCAGTCGTGTCTTGCCCTCACCTTTTTCGGGTGCGGGAATACGGTTGATGCCGACATCGATAACCGTAGCACCGGGCTTCACCCAGTCGCCCTTGACTATTTGCGGGCGCCCGACCGCCGCCACCAGAATATCTGCGTTTCTAGCAATTTCGGGCAGATTCTTGGTGCGGCTATGCGCAACCGTCACGGTGGCATTGGCTGCCAGCAGCAGATTGAACATCGGCTTGCCGACGATGTTGGAACGACCGATCACCACAGCATTCAGCCCCGAAAGATCGCGGCCATGCACACGCTCGATCATAATCATCGCCCCCGCTGGCGTGCAAGGTACAAAGGCAGTCTCCGTCTCTCCGGTGCCGAGCTTGCCGACATTGATGAAATGAAATCCATCGACATCCTTTTCCGGTGCAATGGTTTGGATGACACGGCCTTCATCGATGTGTTTGGGGAGCGGCAATTGCACCAGAATGCCGTGAATGGCGGGGTCAGCGTTGAGGCTGTCGATGAGATCGATAAGCTCTTGCTCGGAGGCCGTTTCGGGCAGATCGTGCTGGACGGAATGAAAACCGCATTCCTTAGCCTTGCGGCTTTTGGATGCGACATAGACCTGACTTGCCGGATCTTCTCCGACGATAACCACGGCAATGCCTGGCACGGTGCCGGTTGAGGAAACAAGGGTCTGAGTTTCGCTCTTCACCGTGGAAATCACATCCTCGGCAAGCATCTTGCCATCGATCAACTGGGCCATAGCGTGCGCTCCATCTGCATAGCTTAACTACTACCACATGCCATAAGCGCCCTGATCGCCAATGACAATCGGTGGATGCACGGAAAACCACGTTTATATACTTCAGGACGGCTTTCGCGAGCTGTTTTCTGCTTCCCAGCGTTCATTTGCCCTGCGGATGACAGCAGCAAGCCCGGTATCGCTATAGGTGTTGAAGTGCTCGTCTGATTCAAGTTCGGAATGTGAAGGTGTGGAAAGACCTGCTCCAAAAATACGCCGCCAGAGCGAGACTGCCCGGGACTCTGGCATATCTTGTGTCGTCTCCACTGCCGTTTCAGACGTATTTGTCGTGGTTCCTGGAAATGGTGGCTGCATTTCGAGCTGCGATTGCAGTGCGTCGCGCACCGCGTGCATCCGCTCGGTTATATCGTTGTGTGCATCGTCGGCTGATGCCGTCTCAAGCGGGACCGGTCTTACCGCCTTTCCGGGATAAGCAGGTGCATAGGCCAAAAGCGGAAGGCGTTCCTCTTCTTGCCGTTTCATGATGCTTTCCACCCCTATTCGCGTTGCTTCCATAACAGAATAAGACACAGTCGCGCCAAACAAATGGTTAAGCCGGGATCAGTTCAAGGTCGAGAAATGCCGCAAGGTGAAAGCGATTTCATAAATCAGGGCCACTGTCACGAAGGCGCCGTGATAACGCTTATTTTCGGTGAACATGGCAATAATGGCAAAGACAACAAAACAGGCGGTCTGGATGAGGTATTCGATCCCGTAAAGATGGAAACGCTCGGCACCCTTAATATAGGTATCGATCACGTCAACCGCCTCTGTCAGTGCCAAAAGTCCGAAAAACCATTTTCGCCGCGACATGAAATAATCGCGATAACCGGTATACTCCTCCATGCTGTCAGGAAAAAGTAACGTGCATTGCAGGAAATATAACCCGACATAGAAAATCACGAACAGGTATTTTTCAAACGTCCACACTGGAATGGTGCGCAACGCGAATTCGAACCACCAGAAATGTACCACCGAAAGCAGGGTTAGTGCCACCCATGCCATATGGACAGGGTAGATTTTCAACTTGCCGGGATGCTGTACGAAGCGCGCAAAACCACTGAGAAGCCGTGAAATACACAGTCCGAGAATAATACCGATAATGATACGTACATGGGCAAAGGCCTCTGCCGACGGCACATCAGTTGTCAAAGACGGATCCATAATACCCCTCGTTTAAAAATCCTGACACGTCATTACGGGACAGCAAAGTTTTGGGCATTGTGATTTATCTTTCGACGCAATACAATAATTTTACCCGCTAAAACTTTGAACTTGCATCTTTTTGACCGTTTAGCTGCTTGCTTTTGGCCACAATGTCAGGGCTGTAATCTATTGCTGGTACGCATGTCTGGCAGCTATATCGGCAGGGAGGATCCAAACATTGGCAATTTCGGAGAGGTGGAAAAGCGAGATGCAGAATAAGGTCATTCTGGTTGGCTGCGGCAATATGGGCTTTGCTATGCTCAAAGGCTGGCTTGATAGCGGTAATTTACTAGCTGCAAACGTCCATGTGGTTGAACCGGCGCAAGCGCTTCGGGAGCGCGCACAAAATTTAGGCGTGAACGTGCATGGCGATGCAGACGATTTGCCCAAACACCTGAAGCCGCGCATGGTACTGGTTGCCGTCAAACCGCAGGTTATGAAGGATGTTTTGCCAGCCTACAGGCGTTTCGCCGCTGCTGCGACATTCGTCAGCGTTGCCGCCGGTATTCCCGTCTCGCTTTTCGAAACATGTTTCGGTGAGGATGCCGCCGTTATACGCTGCATGCCAAATACGCCCGCGGCCATCGGCAAGGGCATGCTGGCAACCTTTGCCAATGCCAATGTCTCTGAAGACGATGCGGCCTTTGTGACCGAACTTCTGAAAACCTCCGGCAAGGTTACGTCTGTTGATGATGAAGCTCTGATCGATGTCGTTACAGCAATTTCCGGCTCGGGACCCGCCTATGTGTTTCATTTCATCGAAGCATTGAGTGAGGCTGGAACCGCTCTTGGCCTGCCGCGCGAAACGGCTGCACTCCTTGCCATGCAGACGGTCATGGGGGCTGGAGCCCTTGCCGATGCCAGTGCTGATACACCAACCAGGCTGCGCGAGCAGGTGACGAGCCCCAATGGAACCACGGCAGCAGCGCTTGATGTCTTGATGGGCGAAGATCGGCTAAGGAAACTCGTCACAGAAGCGGCGCAAGCCGCACACAGGCGCGCGGTCGAACTAGGTCAGGGATAAACCTTTCTGTAATCAGCGAACAGGAAGCGGAAATTTCCTGCGACTTGCTCGATATCTGCTTGCGACCCTATGTCATGCATTCGGCTCGGCAAGCATCATACCCAAACAGGACCTTATAAGGAGGACATCTGCACATTTGATTCTGGCACAGAGCTTATGTGCAGCACCGTGTGTTAGGTAGGGATAAAACTTAACGTAGGTGTCATTTAAACTCAATATGATACAGACCGGTCTCTATCATATTGAGGTGACGCATGCCGCGTCCCCGTGACCCTGCTGGTAAACGCCAGCAAATCATAAATACAGCTTATGCGCTGTTTTCGCGCTTCGGCTATCACGCGACCGGTACTGACCGGATTATCGCCGAAGCCGATGTGGCCAAGATGACAATGTACCGCAATTTCTCCTCCAAGGATGCCTTGATTGTCGCGGTGCTGAATTACCGCGCGGCTCGCTTTGACGCCCAGCTCGATTGTCTTGCGCAGTGCGTCTCGACCCCGCGGGAGAAGATCGGCACAATCTTTGGCTGGTACGAGCGATGGTTTCTAAGCGCCAATTTTCACGGCTGCCTATTTACCCATGCGCTTGCGGAGTTCGGCGAACCGGGGCACCCGGTCTTTGACGCGGCAATCGAGCACAAAAACAGCCTCAGTACCCGCCTTTTAAGCATTTTAGAGGCAGAGATGAACAAGGAACAGGCGGCAACAGCGTCCGATGCGATCTTTATGTTGCTTGAAGGAGCGACCCTGATGGCTCAGATGGGTCAGGGCCAGAGCGCTATCCTTCACGCCCGTCAGGCAGCGTTCAGCCTGCTCGGCACTCCTGATGGATGAGCCCCGCGAGCGTGCGACCATCAAGATACCTCTCGTTTCGAAAGTCCATCATTGCGCCTCAAAGAAACGTCCTTCGGCATCACGTTGATTGTGACCTCGGTCTTCATGCTGGCATTCGGCGATGCCGTCGTAAAACTGAGTAATGCAGAATTCTCGCTGTGGCAGCTTTTCGTTGCACGTGGACTTGTCACCGTTCCTTTGCTGTTTGGCGTCGCCAAAATCGTGGCTCCTGCTTCGAAACTATGGCCAAGGGCTGTGGGTTGGGTCTTCGTCCGCAGCATGCTCATCGTGCTGATGTGGATTGCTTATTACGCCGCTCTACCGTTCATGAGCCTGTCGGTGGCGGCGACAGCGCTCTACACAACGCCAGTGTTTATTGCTCTCTTCTCAGCCGCACTCATTGGGGAACCTGTCAGCCCCCGGAAATGGCTGGGAATCCTGATCGGTTTCATCGGCGTACTCGTCATTCTGCGCCCGACGGCGGATGACTTCTCCGCGATTGCGCTGCTACCGATCCTTGCTGCTATCTTCTATGCCCTCGCAGCGATCCTAACCCGAAGAAAATGCGCTGAAGAAGACCCCATGAGCATCGCGATGAGCCTCAATCTGTGCCTCGTCATGTCCGGCGCTCTGGGTGTCGCAGATATCATGTTTGTTCCAGCTGCTGGCGACGTGGCCTTCCCGTTTCTGCAAAGCTCATGGATGGCGATGAGTAAAGGGACTTGGGCCATCATTGTACTGCTCGGCATTTTGTTGGTCGCCGAAAGCATCGGCGTTGCGAAGGCTTATCAGATCGCCCCTGCCGCGATCATAGGAGCATTCGATTACAGCTATCTGGTATTCGCCGTATTCTGGAGCTTCGTCTTTTTTGCTGATACTCCTGACATACTCACGGTGACGGGAATTGGCTTTATCTTCGCAGCCGAATGGTTTGTTGTATCGAGGCCAGCACTCAAAAAATAAAAATGTTCAAACCTCTGATATCAAAAAGGATTATGTTTCGCAAAGCGAAACATATTGCTGATTACTAGTCAGAGTTATCCGTTTACTTTCTTTTCTTATTTTATAAATAGGTAGCATATTCTTTACTATAGTGAAAAATCATATGAATTATTTTTTCTCCTGAGGACAAACTTAAGAAAATTTCCCCTTGCCAACAGATGCCGTTTGCATAGATCATGGTTAATTATGTCTTGTCGTATTTCGTGACCTTGGATTGGTTGCGATGGCAGACATTAAATGCCGGGAGCGGTTAATGGCTTCCGTCTGGAGTTGGCAGCCTGTCTTGTGGGTTAGGCGGCTGCAACGCGTAAAAGTCTCAAACCGAACCAACATTGGAAGAGAGGAAACAGAAATGGCTAGTTTGCTGCCCCCGCTCCATGACGGTCACGCACCGATCTATCTCCATCATGCATTTCAAGATGCGGTCGATGCGTATGAAGACTGGAACCTGGACGTGTCTGAACCGGTCGTACAGGTTAATGGCAAGGTGACGCGGATCAGCGTCATTTTCCGCCGTTTGTGGAACTGCACCGATCTCGTACCAAACCGCACATTGGAAACATTGAGGGATATCGTTCCGGCAACGCTGGTTCACGCGGAACGCTGGAAGGAAAACGCAACCTTTGCAGAAGCGGCGCGTATTATGCGCACGGCACTTGAACGCCGCAAATTACGGCGGCTACCCGTAGTTTGCTAAGGGGTTGGATCATATGCGGCGGGCGGGTTCTTCCCGCCCGTTTTTCTTTGCCTGTCTATGGGGCATTTTCTGTGTAAGACTAGGCATGTGAAAAATGATCTCTTTTTATGGCGCGCCCAGTCTTCTATGAACACCGCGATAGCTCATTCCTCTCAATACCGGATTTGTCATGCGCAAGCTTTTCCTGACCGCCCTTATTCTCGCCTTCATCGCCAGCCCGGCGTTGGCGCAAGCCATCCGCGTCGGCGTGACGCCCGGACCCCATGCGCAGATCATGGAAAAGGTCAAGGAAGTTGGTGCGGCCAAGGGGCTTGATATCCAGATTCAGGAATTTTCCGATTACGTCATTCCCAATATGGCGCTAGCCGATGGCGCACTGGAAGCCAATTCCTTCCAACACCAGCCCTATCTCGATAATCAGGTGCTGGATCGCAAATTCGATATCGTCAGCGTGGCTCAGTCGGTTAATTTCCCGATGGGCATGTATTCGAGCAAGCTGAAAAATAGCACCGATCTCGTTGATGGTGCGACCATCGCCATTCCCAACGATCCGACCAATGGAGCGCGCGCCTTGCTGGTTCTGGCTGATAACGGTCTCATCAAAGTGGACGCGGAAAAGGGCCTTAATGTCAGCATGCTCGAGGTTATCGAGAACCCGAAAAACCTTAAATTCGTCGAACTCGATGCAGCCCAGCTTCCCCGTTCGCTCGAAGATGTGGATGCTGCCGTCATCAACACCAATTACGCCATGGAGGCAGGCCTTGATCCCTCAAAGGATCCGCTGATCCGTGAAGGCGAAAAGGCCCCCTATTTCAACGTCATTGCGGTTCGCACAGACGACAAGAATGCGCCTTGGGTTAAGAATTTTATCGATGCCTATCATAGCCCAGAGGTCAAAACCTTCATCGATGAGACGTTCAAGGGATCAGTCGTTCCGGCTTGGTAAACCGGCTTTTTAGAATAAAATGCCAGTTCGAGATCTACCGAACTGGCATTTTTTGTAGTTAAGTGAAAATTTAAAGCTTCCTGAAACGTACCCGGGCGCTGCGTTCGATTGCAGCAACCGTGAGTTCATCCAGCGCCCAGCGATCACGCAGCATCTGGAGAAAAGCCAGTTCTTCCTGCTCGACATGAAGGTCCGCCGCCGCAACTTCGACGGCAAGTGCATAGGCCGTGTCGTAGAGTTTTTCCGGCAGCACCTGATGAGCGAGGTCAAGGATTTTTTCGAGACCCTCTTCATCAGCCAGAAGACGATAGCAGTCATTGGCCAATTTCGGCAGACGCTTGATGTCGAAGCCACGAAAAACCGGCAGGCGACGCACGACATTGCCGATCGAGTCCAGTTCAGCATCCGTCATGGTCGTGTCCGCTGCCGATGTCGTAACCATGATATAGACGAGTGCGTCCTGCGGTGAGATTTTTTTCATCGGCCACTCCTCGTCGGCATGATCGGAATCAGTATTTGCAGTTGCAGTATGGCCGGAAAGTTAGGAAGCCTCCACCGCCCACGCAAGTAAATTCGACGGCAACCGTTGACGCCACGGGGTAGTCGCGCCATAGAGCATAGGCTGCATTGAGCGGCCTTTTCAAAGCCTTCGCAGGGCCTTCACAGGATATCAGGATATAATCATGACTTCGCACCGCCTTCCCGACATTACGCTGACCCCGGAACTGACCGAGGCGGCTGCGGTTGCGAAAGCATGGCCTTTTGAAGAGGCGCGGAAAATCCTTAAGCGTTATGAGAAGACCGGCCTGCCCGAAACGGTAATCTTTGAGACCGGTTATGGTCCTTCCGGCCTACCCCATATCGGAACCTTCGGCGAAGTCGCGCGCACCTCCATGGTGCGTCATGCTTTTCGCGTGCTGACGCAAGACAAGGTCAAGACGCGCCTTATCTGCTTTTCCGACGATCTCGACGGGATGCGCAAGATCCCCGAAAATGTGCCCGATATCGCGGCCCTTGAACCTTATCTGCAATTGCCGCTTTCGTCCGTCCCCAACCCGTTCGGTGGTGAGTATGAAAGCTTTGCTGCGCATAATAATGCGATGCTTTGCCGTTTTCTCGATACGTTTGGTTTCGACTACGAATTTGCGAGCGCCACCGATTATTACAAGTCGGGCCGTTTTGATGCGGTGCTGTTGAAGGCAGTCGAGCGCTACGACGACATAATGAAGGTGATGTTGCCAACGCTTGGCGAGGAACGCCGCGCAACCTACAGCCCCTTCCTGCCGATTTCGCCAAAATCCGGTCGCGTGCTTTATGTTCCGATGAAGTCAGTGGATGCAAAGGCGGGCACAATCACCTTTGACGACGAGGATGGCACCGAGACCACGCTCTCCGTCACCGGGGGTAATGTAAAACTGCAGTGGAAGCCTGATTTCGGCATGCGCTGGGCAGCACTTGGCGTCGATTTCGAAATGTTCGGCAAAGATCACCAGACAAATGCCGGCATTTATGATCGCATCTGTAACATCCTCGGCGGACGTGCACCTGAACATTTTGTCTATGAACTGTTTCTCGACGAACTGGGCCAGAAGATTTCCAAGTCGAAGGGGAATGGCATTGCGATTGACGAGTGGCTCACCTATGCGCCAACCGAAAGTCTGGCGCTTTATAATTTCCAGAAGCCCAAGACCGCAAAGAAGCTTTATTTTGATGTGATCCCAAAGGCGGTGGACGAGTATTTCAACTATCTCTCCGCCTATCATCGGCAGGACAATATCGATTGGAAGGACCGGCTCAACAATCCGGTCTGGCACATTCATTACGGCAATCCGCCAAAGGTGGAACTGCCGGTTACTTTCGCGCTGATGCTCAATCTGGTCAGCGCGTCGAACGCCGAGAACCCGGCGGTGCTGTGGGGCTTCATCTCGCGCCATGTGCCCGGCGTCACGCCGCAAAACAATCCGGAACTCGACGCGCTCGTCGGCTACGCGATCCGTTACTTTACCGATTTCGTCAAACCGAACAAGCAGTTCCGCGGGCCAGATGATGTAGAGCGTGAAGCTCTGAAAAGTCTTGATGCCAAGCTTGCGTCATTGCCCGCAGGCAGCGATGGCAACGATATCCAAAACGCCATTCTGGATGTCGCTCGTGCCATCGAGCGCTATCAGGATCATAACAAGAAAAGCCCGGAGGGTGGTCCCGGTGTTTCCGTATCGTTCTTCCAGATGCTTTATGAAGTGCTGATCGGTCAGGAACGCGGCCCGCGCTTTGGCTCTTTCGTGGCGCTTTATGGCGTCGATGAAACCCGCGCATTGATCAAGAAGGCGCTTTCCGGGGAATTGTCCTAAGTAGCCGTCTGAATAACGAAAAGCCCTGTCGCTGCATCGCGCGGGGCTTTTCTGCCGCTCTTCAAACGAATTGACTCACGTACGTTGTAGGTAGTACGGTCTACCTATATTAAAGGTGAATCATGAAGGCCAATGTCCTCTCTTCGACTTCCGCACGCGAAAAGCTGCTGAATGCGGCAGCAATCCTGTTTTACAATCATGGCATTGGCGGCACCGGCATTGATGCTATCGTGGAGCGGGCGGGCGTTGCCAAGAAAAGCCTCTATAATAATTTTGCTTCCAAAGCTGATCTGGTAAATCAATATCTGGAAGCCCGTCACGCGGAGTGGCTAGGCCTCTACCAGACACGATTGAAAGAAGCGGTCTCGCCGCAAGATCGGGTGCTTGCGGTTTTTGATGCTTATCATGATCATGCCGAACACGCCTATGAGTGCGGGTTTCGCGGCTGTGGGCTATTGAATGCTGCTGCAGAGCTGGAAGCCAGTGACGCTGGACGGCAAGCCGTCAGACGTCACAAGGAAGAAGTAGAGGCGCTGATTGCGCAACCTTTGAAAGAAATTTTGCCCGATGCGCCGCACGAGGTGCTGCGGCTAGCGCGACACATGGCTTTTCTTCTCGAGGGCGCGATGGTTCGGGCCGGGCTTGAAGGCAGGAGCGCTGCCGTTTGCGATGCACGCGCAATCGCCACTTCCATGCTGGAGGCGCTGTGACCGTCTCCTCCCGCGCATATGTGTCCGGCATTGCTGCCGTACTTTTTTCGTCCATAGTCTGGGGCACGACCGGGACAGCTGCAACCTTAGCCCCCGAAGTCGGCGCTGCAGCCATTGGTGCAGCCGCCATGGGGGTCGGCGGATTGTTGCAGGCTGCGATTGCTAGCGGTGGCATTCTTCGTGCCCGTGCTCATCTTGGCCAGAACTGGCGCAATCTGGTTTTGGGCGGGGTCGCAGTCGCCATCTATCCGCTCGCTTTTTATGCTTCGATGCGGATGGCTGGCGTCACCATCGGGACGGTGGTGACTATCGGCTCAGCACCTCTGCTTTCGGCGTTGATTGAATGTTGGTTCGACGGTGCACGACTTTCGCGACAATGGCTGATTGGCGCAATAATCGGCCTTGTCGGGATGATCCTCATATCGCTCTCGTATGGGTCGATAGATTCGGGGGCCGCATCAGACGGCTCGACTATCATCGGTATTGCCCTTGGACTTCTGGGAGGTCTTACCTATGCGCTTTATTCGTGGACCGCGCGTGGCCTGATGCTACGCGGAATTGCTTCATCGGTTGCGATGGGCGCGACCTTTGGCATTGGCGGGTTTTTGTTGATGCCGGTTCTGTTGATGACCGGCGCACCTTTCCTTGCCTCATGGAATAATTTTGGCGTCGGCATCTATATGGCACTTGTGCCTATGTTTCTGGGTTATATCTGCTTTGGTATCGGTTTGGCGCGCATTCCGGCCAGTCTGGCGACGACCATTACGCTGGTCGAACCCGTGGTTGCCGCTCTTCTGGCCGTGATCATCGTCGGCGAACGTTTACCCGCAATGGGCTGGCTTGGCGTGGTGTTAGTGATTTCCTGCCTTGCGGTCATCAGTGCCCCGGCACGTTTTCTGACCCGCTTTTCGGTGCGACACAGCCGCAAGGTCTTGGCCCGACCATAGGTATCAATCTGCAGGATCAGGCGGCGGCGGTGGTGCTGGCGGAAATTCGCCCTGTTGCGGCAAAGGAAGCAGCTCAGGCGACAGGGATGGTGCACTGTCTGGAAAAGCCCCGCTCTCCGACGAGAAATCTGGAAAATTCGCAGCTGGCTTTCTGCCATAAACTCCGCGCTGTGCCTGTTCGGCGCTTCGACCGGATTCTTCATAAGCGCCTCCACCAACGGCCCTTGCCCAGCCATTGGTGACAAGCCATGCAGCTGCATCCTCATTGCCGATCATGCAGCGGGTAGCCACCGCCGCGCCGCTGTCGCTTTGCGGCAGGCGGCACATGACGGCGCGAGAGCGTAGCCATTGCCGGAAGGCGGTGCGGGCCTGCATGCCGCATGGCCAGTTGTTTCCGTCGGAGGCCCTGCAGTTTTCTTCGACCGGAAGAACTTCGATGCCTTCGAGATCAATGATACGGCCCTGGCTTTCAAGCCTTCCTGCCGCAATGGCGACGGGACGCTGCAAAAGCTGCATGCCTTCATCTTGCGATACCGGCATTGCGGGTGCCTGCGGTTCACGTGGTTTTGGCGCTGTTGCAAGGCCAAGATCACTCAAGGGCGGGCGCGGCGCTTCGCGTTGCAGTTCGTCACCATCTGTGCGCGCAGCCTGTGGTTCGTTGTGGAGTGTGGCATCGGGTTCGTCATAATCGAACTGCTCGACTACGATACCGTTTCCTGAACCGCTGGCCGCAGCCTCACCATCCGGTGACGCGACCACCCGCACAGGACCATCCAGCGCACCATAAAAAGGCGCGATAAACGCGCCCAGCAGAAACGCCCCCGTGATAGCGGCAAAGCCACCATAGACGAAACGCGAATGGCTTTTATTCTGCAACTGCGTCCTCACTGGCTTGCCCACAAAATGCGTGCGATCCATTCTACATCTCTGGTTTCGAAGCTGCGATTGGGATGAACGGGGTTGAGCGAATGCAGTTCGATCGTGCGCGGGGTCTGTCGATGGAGGATTTTGGCCATGACTTCTCCGTCCTTTGTACGCACCACAACGCGGTCGCCACGACGCACAGCGTCATTGGGAGCGACGATCAGCGTATCGCCATCGCGATAAAGCGGCAACATGCTGTCGCCTGAAACTTCCAGCGCATACACGCCTTCGCTGACTTTCGACGGAAACTCCACGATGTCCCAGCCCTGCCCAGCCGGAAAACCGGCATCGTCAAAAAACCCGCCTGCACCGGCCTCCGCCATGCCGAGAAGCGGGATTGGCTGGGCTTCCTGACTGTAATCGCCGAAAAACCGCGCCGGGTTGTCGTCACCCTTAATCAGCCGAGTGAACTCCTCGAAACTCGCGCCCGTGGCCTCCATCACCTTGGCAAGCGATTCCGTTGACGGCCAGCGCGCGCGTCCGTCAGCGGCATAGCGTTTGGATTTGTTGAAAGTGGTAGGATCAAGTCCGGCGCGCCGGGCAAGTCCCGATACGCTTAAGGAGTGGCGCTCCGCCAATGCGTCTATCGCCGCCCAGACGCTGTCATGAGAAAACATGTTCGATCCGCCAATCTGCCCGCACACGCTTTTAAAGCGGGCACGAGACCTCAAGGATTTAAAACCTAATTACCATCCCAATTGCGGCTGAAACCTACAGAATTTTAGGGTTTCATGCAAGATGCATGAAATAGCAGGGAAAATTTTCTTATTTCGATCAATAAAAAGAAAGCGCGGTATGATTCATACCGCGCTTATCATCACGGTTGGGGCAATCAGGCTGCCTGCTTCTTCTCACCGCGATAGGGATTAAAGCGTTGATAAAAGCTGTCGCCGTTCTCGGCCATATCGAGCAGCAGTTTGGGAGCCTTGAACTGTGCTCCATATTTCTTCTGCAGATCCCTGGCAAGTTTCACGAATTTCTTTGCGCCCATGCCATCGATATAGGAAAGTGTGCCACCGGTATAAGGGGCGAAACCGAAAGCCAGAATGGAGCCGACATCGGCCTCGCGTGGATCGGTGACGATGCCCTCTTCCATCACGCGTGCCGCTTCAAGCGCGATGGTGACGAGGAAACGCTGCTTTAGCTCGTTGACATCGATTTTATCCGCGTCCTGCTGCGGATAAAGGTCTTTCAGTCCCGTCCAAAGATGCTTTTTGGCCGGCTTTGCGGGATAGTCATAAAAACCCTTGCCGTTCTTGCGGCCCTTGCGGTCAAACTCGTTTACCAGCCGGTCCACCAGTTCGACATGACGCGGATCGACAGCCTTAGGGCCAAGGTCAGCCAATGTGGCTTTCAGGATTTTCTGCGACAGGTCGATTGCAGTTTCATCATTGAGTGCCAGTGGTCCGACCGGCATACCGGCCATGCGCGCGGCATTTTCGATCATTGCGGGCGGAACGCCTTCGATGAGCATATTATAGGCTTCCGACATATAACGCAGCACGCAGCGATTGACGTAGAAACCGCGCGTATCATTGACAACTATCGGCGTCTTCTTGATCGCCCGCACATAGTCAAGTGCAGTCGCCAGCGCCTTGTCCGAGGTCTTCTTGCCGAGGATCACTTCCACCAACATCATCTTGTCGACTGGTGAGAAGAAATGAATGCCGATGAAGTTTTTCGGCCGTTTCGAGACTTTGGCAAGGCCGCTGATCGGAAGCGTAGAGGTGTTAGAGGCAAAAATCGCGGACGATTTCAGCACTTCCTCGGCCTTTTCGGTCGCAACACGCTTGACCTCGCGGTCCTCGAAAACGGCTTCGATCACCAGATCGGCACCGTCGAGGGCGGCATAATCCGGTGTCGCGGTGATGAGTGACAGAAGCTTTTCCTTGTCGGCCTCCGTGGCTCGGCCTTTCTGGATTTCCTTGGTTACCAGATCGGCGGTATGCGCCTTGCCCTTGTCAGCTGCGTCCTGATCGCGGTCGATCAACACCACCGGAATTCCAGCTTTGGCCGTCACATAGGCGATGCCCGCCCCCATGAAACCGGCACCTATGACGCCGATTTTCTTGAACTTCGACGGCTTTTCATCAACAGGACGGCGAGCCCCCTTGTTCAACTCCTGCAATGAGACGAACAGCGAGCGGATCATCATTGCCGCTTCAGTCGTCTGCAAAATTTCCGTGAAATAGCGCTGCTCGATTTTAAGGCCGGTGTCGAAAGGCACCAGCAGGCCTTCATAAACCGACTTCAGAATGGTGAGTGCTGCGGGATAATTGCCGGAGGTTTCGCGGCGCAATATGGCAGTTGCCGCAGGCCAGAGATTGGCACCGGCCGCCGAATAGATCGCACCACCGGGCAGTTTAAATCCCTTTTCATCCCATGGCTGAACAGGTTTCAGTCCGCCCTTGATGAGTTTTTTTGCCGTTTCCACCAGCTTCTTGGCGGGAGCTACTTCGGTGATCAGCCCCATCGCCTTGGCGCGTTGCGCAGTCAGGCTCGAGCCGGCCGTCATCATCTGCAACGCGTCCTGCTGGTTGGCAAGGCGGGGCACACGCTGTGTACCGCCTGCACCCGGAAACAGGCCGACTTTTACTTCAGGCAGCGCCATTTTCAGCCCCGGCGCATCGGACGCCACACGCGCATGACAGGCGAGCGACATTTCGAACGCGCCGCCCATGCAGGTGCCGTTGATGGCTGAAACCCACGGCTTACCTGAGGTTTCGAGCTTACGGAACAGCCCGCCCATGCGGCCGACATTGTCGAACAGCGACTGCACGGCACCCTGATGATCTTTTGCCTTCTGGCGGTGGAAATCCTTGAGCATCCCTTCCAGCATGGTGAGATCAGCCCCACCGGAAAAGGTTTCCTTGCCCGAGGTGATAACCACGCCCTTGACCTTGGCATCGGCCGTCGTCGCATCGATGATGGCGTTCAATTCTTCCATCGCTTCGACGGTGAAGACATTCATCGACTTTTCCGGCATGTCCCAAGTGACGAGCGCAATACCATCGGCGTCGGTTGCCAGCTTGAAATTCTTGTAGCTCATTTTAGCCTCCCTAGGAGCGCTGTTCGATCCGATATAATCGGATCGGCGCTCTAACTATTTGAGTTAACGCGCATTTTATCCGAAAACCGCTTCACACTTTTCGGAATGCGCTCTATACGCGCTCGATGATCGTGGCCGTGCCCATGCCGGCACCGATGCAAAGCGTCACCAGTGCAACATTGAGATCGCGGCGTTCGAGTTCATCAAGAACGGTGCCTAAAATCATCGCCCCTGTTGCTCCCAACGGATGCCCCATGGCAATCGCTCCGCCATTGACATTGATCTTGTCCGACGAAATCTCGAAAGCCTGTTGGTAGCGCAGCACCACGGCGGCAAAAGCCTCGTTAAGCTCGAACAGGTCGATATCGGAGAGTTTCATCCGCGCCTGTTTCAGGAGTTTTTCCGTGACGTCGACCGGGCCGGTCAGCATGATTGCAGGCTCAGAGCCGATATTGGCAAAGGAACGGATACGCGCACGCGGCTTCATGTCAAAAGCCTTGCCAGCCTTTTTGGAGCCGACCAGCACACCCGCCGCCCCATCGACGATGCCGGAAGAATTACCGGCATGGTGGACGTGGTTGATCGCCTCGACTTCCGGATGCGCCTGAACACCCACCGCATTAAAGCCACCCATTTCACCCGGCATGACGAAAGACGGGTTCAACTGCCCTAGCGCCTGCATGTCGGTGCCGGGACGCATATGCTCGTCGCTGTCAAGAATGGTGAGGCCGTTCTGGTCGCTGACCGGAATGACCGAGTTTTTGAAATAGCCCTTTTCCCATGATTTTGCGGCGCGCTTTTGGCTTTCGACCGCATAGGCATCGACATCGTCGCGCGTAAAGCCATACTTGGTGGCAATCAGGTCAGCAGAAACGCCCTGCGGCATGAAATAGCCGGGAAAACCCACCGATGGATCCATGTACCAGGCACCACCCGACATGCCCATGCCGACGCGCGACATGCTTTCCACACCACCCGCGATCACCAGATCATCCGCACCGAAAGCCACCTTGGCCGCAGCCAGATTGATCGCATCCAGTCCGGATGCGCAAAAGCGGGAAATCTGGATGCCCGGCGCCTTGAAATCGTAGCCCGCTTCAAAGGCCGATGAGCGTGGAATGACCGCCCCCGCCTCGCCAACCGGATCGACGCAGCCGAAAATAATATCATCGACCTTTGCCGTATCGATACCATTGCGGTCGCGCAGCGCTTCAAGGACCTTCGCGCCCAGTCGCACGGCAGGCACTTCGTGCAAGCTGCCATCCTTCTTCCCGCGCCCGCGTGGCGTGCGCACTGAATCGTATATATAAGCCTCGGCCATTTTTTTCCTCCGTGCCGGATTTAAAACCTCCGGCCAAATCCTCAATCAGAACGCTTCAGCATCAAGCGCCATCATCGAATCCGCACCCGACTGGATGCGGGCGAGATGGGCAGCACTTTCCGGCATGATCCGCTCGAAATAATAACGTGCCGTGACAAGCTTTGCTTCAAGATAGGTGTCATTGCCCTCGCCTGCTGCAAGCTTTGTCTCAGCCACCTTGGCCATACGGCCCCACATGAAGCCAAGTGCCACCAGCCCAAAGAGATGCATGTAATCGTTGGATGCAGCACCGGCATTGTCGGGCTTGGCCATTGCATTCTGCATCAGCCACATGGTTGCGGCCTGAAGATCGTTGACGCCCTTCTTTAAATGCTTTGTGTAGAAGGAGAGCTTTTCATCGTTACGATTTTCCTCGCAAAAATCGCCGACTTCCTTAAAAAATGCAGTGATCGCCCGGCCACCATTCAGCGCCAGTTTGCGCCCCACGAGATCGAGCGCCTGAATGCCGTTGGCGCCTTCATAAATCATGGCGATGCGCGCATCGCGCACATATTGGCTCATGCCATGTTCCTCGATATAGCCGTGGCCGCCAAATACCTGCTGCGCCATGACGGCATGCTCAAAGCCCTTGTCGGTTAGAACACCTTTCAGAACTGG
The DNA here is from genome assembly GCF_039545455.1 of Brucella sp. BE17. Classification (NCBI taxonomy): domain Bacteria; kingdom Pseudomonadati; phylum Pseudomonadota; class Alphaproteobacteria; order Hyphomicrobiales; family Brucellaceae; genus Brucella; species Brucella sp. BE17. Next base: position 731,299 of record NZ_CP154468.1, read on the forward strand.
CGTCAAAAGCCCGACCAGATCGTCAGCCACCTGACGCTCAGTCTCGTCACCGGCGCGGTGCGCGATGTCGGAATTCAGCGCGGTCCACAGGATCAGCGCCCGGCCTGCCTCGTTGAACGCGCGGATGGTCATGAGATTACGACGGATATCGGGATGAACGATGATCGGATCGGCCTTCTTATCGGGCGCTGCCGTGCCTGAAAGCGCGCGGCCCTGAATACGCTCACGTGCATAGATGGCGGCGTTCTGGTAGGCGGTTTCGGCAATGGAAAGCCCCTGCAGCGCAACACCAAGACGCGCTTCGTTCATCATCGTGAACATGGCGCGCAGGCCCTTATGCGCCTCACCGATCAGATAGCCGCTCGCTTCGTCATAATTCATGACACAGGTCGAATTGGCATGAATGCCCATCTTTTCCTCGATGGAACCGCAGGAAACGCCATTGCGCTCACCCGGATTTCCATCGGCATCGAGGGTGAATTTCGGCACGATGAAGAGGGAAATGCCCTTTACACCTTCTGGCGCTCCATCGATGCGTGCCAGCACAAGGTGGATGATGTTTTCGGCCATGTCGTGTTCACCGGCAGAGATGAAAATCTTCTGACCGGAAATCTTGTAGGAACCATCGTCCTGCGGCGTGGCGCTGGTGCGCAGTAGTCCTAGATCCGTGCCGCAATGCGGCTCGGTCAGGTTCATGGTGCCGGTCCATGTGCCTTCGACCATTTTGGGAAGATACATGTCTTTTTGCTCATCCGTGCCGTGTGTCAGGATCGCGGCGATAGCACCCTGCGTCAGGCCCGGATACATGGTAAGCGCCATATTGGCGGACGACATATATTCGCCCACCGCCGTATGCAGCAGATAGGGGAGCCCCTGCCCGCCATATTGTTCGGGTACTGCAAGCCCGAGCCAGCCTGCCTCACGGTACTGGTCGTAAGCGGCCTTGAAACCTTTCGGCACTTTTACCGAACCGTCCGCTTCGCGTTTGCAGCCTTCACGATCACCTGTATGATTGAGGGGAAACAGCGTAGCTTCGGCAAGCTTTGCGCCCTCCGACAAAATTGCCTCGACCACATCTGGTGAAACGTCAGCAAAGCCTGGCAGATTATTGTAACGCTGATAATTCAAAACATCATTGAGAACGAAATTCGTATCCTCAACAGGTGCGCGATAGCTCGGCATGCAAACCCTCCAAATTATCCCTGAGCAGACACGATAAAGCGTGCCACTCATCCTTGTGGTGCTTCCGGCGATGTCCGCCGGGAACCATAAGCAACAGTTCCGTCCACAGCGACCATCGCCTCTTCCAGCGATAACGTAACATAGAATTCGATTACGTCTCTGCCAGTTCAAGGCAAAACTAACGTATTTTGACGTTTCCGTAAACGTCAAAATTATATCTATTGAAAAGTCGGAATAGTTTTTATGATGTTGTAACCGCCGCCTTGGTTTGTCCCCGTGCGCCTTGGTATGGGCATTTCGCTGCATTTGATTTGTTGAGATCAGGAAAAACCAGCAAAATATGGCTCCAGAATTTTGCGTTACTGGCTGTGCAAATCAGGGAAACTGGGCACTGCCGAACGGTAGCGATAAGAAGTAAGCAGCCGTTACCCCAGTGGAGCAAAAATCATAAAGATATATTGACGGTCGATAGAAACAGTTTTCGCTGTGCACCTCATCAATGGATAGGGCTCTCATCCAATATGAAGAAAATAATCAGTGACAGGCCAATAAGCACCAAGAAATTCTATGGGTTTACGCTCTACTTTAAAACCAGGGCTGCCGGTAATGGATATTCCGGTTCGTTCTTGATCAGCCAATCGTTTATACACGTAATAAATAAAGCCAAAGTGACATTGTAATCGGTGATATTATCGTTCCTAAAAGGATCGAGCTTGCTGCTACGCCGGCTGCTCGGTCATAGTATGACGCGAAAATATAAACATTAACGCCTGCTGGCATTGCCGCCAACAACACACCATATCGGGCTGTTTCAAGTGGCACATTCAGGCACCAGATCATCATCACATAAGCCAGCGCGGGATGAAGAACCAGCTTGAACCACGTCGCAAAAACCGCCTGTTTCCAGTTTTCCGTGAGTTTGAACTGTGTGAGCGCTCCACCGATTCCAAACAATGAAACCGGAACAACCGAAGACGCCATCATCGAGAAAAAAGCATCGGTAGGCTCATTCAATTCCAAGCCAGATAGAGAACCCAGAACTCCCGCGATGATACCCCAGATAAGCGGGTTTGAGGCAATTCGACGGGTAGCAACAATCAGCGTTTGATCAAGTGGCTTACCATCCCTGCGCAGGAGTTCCATCACCATCATGCCAACCGTCAGCAAAATGGCTCCATGCAAGCCAATTATCGAAAGAGTGACCGGTAGAGCTTCAACACCATAAGCCCGGGTCATTATGGGCAAGCCGATTAGAACCGTATTGGTGAACGTACCAGAAAATCCAATGGAAACGCTTTCTCCAGGACTCGATTTAAAATATTTTCGAGCCGCAAAACTACCAAGTACAAAACACGTTATCGCGGCAATGTAAAACGGAGCGATAATCTTGATGTTAAAAGCCGAACCGAAATCACTACTATTAATAGAATAAAAAAGCAGGCAAGGTGTGGCAAAATTATTAACGAATGAAATTAGACTATTAACGCCAGCGATGGGGAAAAATTTGAAACGTACAGCTAAATAACCGAAAATAATCAGCGCAAAAATAGGTGTAACAACGTTCGCAATCTCACTCATGAATAGCTGACTTTTCCCTTGCAGATTGCAGACACATTAATTCTGTTCACCATTCGCGCTGGAATTAAGCCAGAAAACGCACGAGGCCAATAGCCGCTTGGCTCAGATAAGTGTCCACTGTCGAATGGCTTGAGACATTTTTGAAGATTGAAGTTTGCGGATCGTTTTAATGGTTGATTTAAGCCGCTTTGGCGTGCTGGTTCAAGCGGCGTTGTCTGATCATTTTGCGTTGTGGCTGTCCTTATTGCGTGAAAGCGCCTTCTTGTAGGGAAGACGGTCAGGCAGACCGCGTGCTGCGCGCGAATAAAGACGATGCAATTGCCAGGCACGACGTGGTTCTCCCACCGAATAGACCGTCTCGTCGGCATATGCGGTTTTGAACACAGGCAGTGTTTCGGGGATGGCAGTATTGCCGGTTGACGCCATGGACGACGCTTCGCTTACAAAATGTGGTTTACCCAGCCTGATTTCGGCGGTGCCCTTCAAAGCGAGGTCACGCCGGTTAAGGACAAGTTTTCCCACTTGCGGGCAATGGGTCGTTTTTCCGGGAACGGCAAGGATTATAACGTCTGCAACGTTACAGGCTATGTCCTGCATGTCGTGCTCTGCCGTATAGGCCAGTGTTCGCCCATCGCGAAGTTCCACTGTGCAAAGCCCCTCCTCGCAAACGAATTCTCTTTTTGTATCGGTAGATTGTTCGGTTGCATTGCGGGGTGTTATGAAACGCTCGATAAGATAGGCCGTCTGCCAGTTCTGTATCGTGAATTTCGGCGGACGCTCACGGTTCAGTGCGAGAATGCCGTCCGCCATGCGAACACCCACGAGCTTCGCATCTTCGGAAATGATAATATCGGGAAATGGCTGGCTGATAAAGGCAAAGGTGCCCGCCACCACAAAAGGCAAAGCCAGCAGTTTCAATCGCGTCGTTAGAATGACCGCCAGGATCAGTGCAATGGTCCACAAGATCAGCGACGCGACTGGCATTGCACCCGGATTGCCGTCGGGTGACCACAGCGCGATAAAGGCTGCGATCTGCCGAACCACCCAGATGCCGACACCCATGATTTGCAGCGGTAGCCAGTCAAGACCAAGCGGCATCAGTACAAGGCTGAAGACTGCAAACGGCATGACGAGAATGGAAATTGCCGGAAGCGCCAGCACATTGCCGAGAAGCCCGAGCGGCGCGGTGTTGTTGAAATGATAGGCTGCAAATATGCCGCTGGCGAGACCCGCCACCAGCGAAGTAGCACCAGTCGCGATGGCCGGTGCGAAAAATCTTCTCATCCATCCCGCAGGCGCCGCCCGCCTTTCGTGACGCGACAGTTTTTCCGCGTTGCGCGCGCCCCACCAGGCATAGGCTGCGATCAGCGCAGCAGTTGCTGAAAACGACATCTGAAAACTCGGCCCCAGCACTTCATGCGGCGAGATGGCGATCATTGCCACCCCTGCGATTGCCAGATTGCGCATGCTGATCGCGGCGCGGTCGGCCAGAAGTGCGCAGAGCATGACGGCGATCATCACATAGCTGCGCTGTGCTGCGACATCTGCCCCGGACATGGCGAGATAGAAAGTGCAGCTCAACAGCGACAAAAACGCCGCATATTTCTTCACAGGATGGCGCGTACTGAAAGCTGGAAATAACGCAAAGGCTGAACGCAGACTTAGCATGACAACACCGGCTGCAAGCGCCATGTGCAGGCCGGAAATCGAAAGAATATGCGCCAGTCCGGCTTTTCTCAGATCTTCATTGGTTTCATCGCTGATGCCGCCGCGTGTCCCGGCAATCAACGCTGCGGCCACATTGCCGTCCTCGCCGCCAATCACTTCCTCCACCCGCTCAGAAACCTGGATGCGCAATAGCGCGATCCATGCGCTGAGCCGCGCCGACAGGTTTGTTTCTGGCGCAACTGGCGTTAATTTCGGTGTGCCGAGGAAAAAACCGTTCGCGCCGATACCTGTAAAATAGGCATGAAAGGAAAAATCGTAATTGCCGGGGCGCACCGGACCGGACGGCACGCGTAATCTGGCAAAGCCCGAAAGGCCGCTGCCGACCGTCGTCGTGGCCGGTATGTCGCGGGCGGTGATGCGAATGCGCTCCGGCACATATTTCAGCTTCGGGCGTTCAGTGTGCAGCACATCAAGCGTTACGCGCCAACTGCCATTGTCGCGATATTCCAGTGATGTGACACGGCCTGTTATGCGGGTTGAAATGTCTGAGCCGAGCATCGGCGTTGCACGGTGCTGCGTTTCCCATTTGCCTGCAATAATCCCCAGTTGAAATGCCAGTGCCAGTGTCAGCAATTGTGCGATCAGAAATTGTCGCCATACGAAAAACCTGATGATGATGATAGCCGATGTGATCGCCAGAACAGGCGTCCAGTCCGGTTCGAACGGCACGGCAAAATATAAAACTGCTCCGCAACCAGCCAGAACCGGCACCAGCAGAAAGAAAACACCTCGGGCGCGCTCAAGACTGAGCGCATCGTAAACAATAACCGTTAGCCCCAAAAGGCTGAGCTGCGCACGCTCACGCACAGAAAGAGGCGAATTGGTTATAATTTGTGGAAGCGAGCGTGCGTCAGTTTGCGGTGTCAGCCGCGCGTCGACAAGGCGTGAACGCATGAGATCGCCGGATATGCTTTTGACAAGCATCCGCTCACTGGCTGTCGCTGCCTCTCTCGTGCCCGTCATGCCCCCGCCTGACTGCAGATACCCTGCTGGCACGCAAAAGTGCCAAAACTCTTGCGCACATTGTTCTCTATGCTACATGAACGCCAGCTGAAATCGAGAAGATTCCGTCATCGAATCCTTTCCGCTCCTCAAGGCGGACATCAGAATTCAAGTTTGCGCAATCAGGTGGGCATTGTCGGCTCGCCAGCAGCGCATGACATAAGTGGAGCTATTATGCCCAAACCGGTCATTACCCGTTTTGCCCCCTCGCCCACGGGCTACCTTCATATCGGTGGCGCGCGCACGGCGCTGTTCAACTGGCTTTATGCCAAGCATAGTGGCGGCAAGATGCTGCTGCGCATCGAGGACACCGACCGCGAACGCTCAACGGATTCAGCAACCGCAGCCATTCTCGACGGACTGACATGGCTCGGCCTCGACTGGGATGGCGATGCGATTTCACAGTTCGAGCGCGCCCCGCGTCATCGTGAAGTCGCCGAACAGCTCGTCACGCTGGGTAAGGCCTATTATTGTTACACTACGCCGCAAGAGCTGGAAGCCATGCGTGAAAAAGCGCGCGCAGAAGGCCAGCCCCCACGCTATGACGGACGCTGGCGCGACCGTGATCCCTCGGAGGCCCCGGAAGGGGTGAAGCCGGTCATTCGAATCAAGGCACCCGTCGAGGGTGAAACCGTGGTGCGTGATGCAGTACAGGGCGATGTGCGTTTCCCGAACAAGGACCTTGATGATTTCATCATCCTTCGCTCCGATGGAACGCCTACCTATATGCATGCAGTCGTCGTTGATGATCACGATATGGGGGTGACGCATATCATTCGTGGTGACGATCATCTGACCAACGCTGCACGCCAGACTATCATCTATGACGCGATGGGCTGGGATGTGCCACAAATGTCTCACATCCCGCTGATCCATGGCGCAGACGGCGCGAAGCTCTCCAAGCGCCACGGCGCGCTCGGCGTCGATGCCTATCGCGCCATGGGTTATCTGCCTGAGGCGCTACGCAATTATCTCGTGCGTCTGGGATGGAGCCATGGCGACGATGAAATCATGTCTACCGAACAGATGGTGGAATGGTTTGACGTCAAGGATATCAATAAGGGCGCTGCCCGCTTCGATTTCCAGAAGCTTGAAGCCATCAACGGCCTTTATATGCGTTCGAGCGAAGACCAGACTTTGTTCGATGCGCTGATTGCAGTGTTGCCAGAAATCGAAGGCGGCGAGGAATTGGCCACAGCACTCGACGACAAGCGCCGTGCGCAGCTTCTCGCCGCCATGCCAGGGCTTAAAGATCGCGCCAAGACGCTGGTAGAGCTTGCAGACGGGGCAAAGTTTATCTTCGCCCCGCGCCCGCTGGCGCTGGACGAAAAAGCCGCTTCGATTCTCAATGAGGAAGGCCGCGCCGTTTTGAAATCTGTGCTGCCGCATCTGGAAGCCGCAAGTGAATGGACAGTCGACGCGCTCGATGCTGCAGCGCGTGCTTTTGCAGAATCGGCAGGGCTTAAGCTCGGTAAGGTGGCGCAGCCACTACGCGCAGCTCTCACGGGCCGTGCCACGTCACCCGGCGTATTCGATGTGCTTTTCGTGCTCGGACGCGACGAGGCTCTTGCACGTATTCGCGATCAAATCGGTTAAGTTGCGTTCGTTCACACTGACGTGACACACCACGCATAGTTTGTTCAAATTTCGCATTGCATCACATACGGTTTGCGATAGTTTGTCGGAAAATTTGCGTCGAAACGAGGGCATCCGGTCAGGATCGGGCACCCGAAAAAGATAAGAAATAAATTATAGCAGCGATTCAATTCTGCCGCCGGGGGCGGCAAACTGGACACGAAAGGAACTATAATGTCAGCAAAGACAGCTAGCTTTACTCTCGACGGCAACACTTTTGATCTGCCTGTACGACAAGGCACTGTCGGGCCGGACGTTGTGGAGATCGGTCCACTTTACAAGAATTCGAAGGCTTTTACCTATGATCCCGGTTTCACGTCGACGGCGTCATGCGAATCCAAGATCACCTATATCGACGGTGACGAGGGTATTCTTCTCTATCGCGGTTACCCGATCGACCAGCTGGCCGAAAACGGCGACTTCCTAGAAACCTGCTATCTGCTCCTTTATGGCGAACTGCCGACCGCGACACAGAAGGCTGATTTTGACTATCGCGTGACCCGCCACACGATGGTCCACGAGCAGATGACCAAGTTCTTCACCGGCTTCCGCCGTGATGCTCATCCGATGGCCGTCATCGTTGGCTGCGTGGGTGCCATGTCGGCCTTTTATCACGACTCGACCGATATTACCGATCCGCATCAGCGCATGGTGGCCTCCATTCGCCTGATCGCCAAGCTGCCGACCCTTGCAGCAATGGCCTATAAATATCATATCGGCCAGCCGTTCATGTATCCCAAGAACGACCTCGATTTTGCGTCGAACTTCCTGCATATGTGCTTTTCGGTGCCCTGCGAGGATTATAAGGTCAATCCGGTTCTGGCGCGTGCCATGGATCGCATTTTCATTCTGCATGCCGATCATGAGCAGAATGCCTCGACCTCCACGGTGCGTCTGGCTGGCTCGTCGGGCGCCAATCCCTTTGCCTGCATTGCAGCCGGTGTCGCCTGCCTCTGGGGTCCGGCGCATGGCGGTGCCAATGAAGCAGCGCTCAACATGCTCTCGGAAATCGGCTCGGTCGACCGTATCCCTGAATATATTGCGCGTGCCAAGGACAAGGACGATCCGTTCCGTCTGATGGGCTTTGGCCACCGCGTCTACAAGAACTATGATCCACGTGCCAAGATCATGCAGAAGACCACGCATGAAGTACTGGCCGAACTCGGCATCAAGGACGATCCGCTTCTCGACGTGGCGCTCGAACTGGAAAAGATCGCCCTGACGGACGAGTATTTCATCGAGAAGAAGCTTTATCCGAACATCGATTTCTATTCGGGTATTACGCTGAAGGCGCTCGGCTTCCCGACCGAAATGTTCACCGTGCTCTTCGCACTCGCCCGCACTGTCGGCTGGGTGGCGCAGTGGAAGGAAATGGTCGAAGACCCGGCACAGAAGATCGGTCGTCCGCGTCAGCTCTATACAGGTGCGGCAGAACGCGATTATATTCCGGTGGCAAAGCGCCGCTAATCCCGGAATACAGATTAAGCAAAAAGAAACCCCGGTGGCCATTTGGTCACCGGGGTTTCTTTTTATAGCGTTATATCTATCCGCTTATGTCATACGGAATGCTGCCTGCTCGTCGCGACGGCGCTGCACTTCGCGGCGCTTGTTGATGACAGAAGCGATAATCACTCCTGTGGTCACGAGCGCAATCAGGATCGTACAGATGGCGTTGATTTCAGGCGTCACGCCTAGACGAACCTGGGAATAAATCTTCATTGGCAGGGTTGTCGCGCCGGGGCCGGATGCGAAGCTTGCAATCACCAGATCATCAAGTGACAGCGTGAAAGCCAGCATCCAGCCTGAAATAACAGCAGGTAGAATGACTGGCAGTGTAATCTTCATGAAGGTCGTAACCGGTGGCGCGCCAAGGTCCATGGCCGCTTCTTCCAGTGAACGATCAAAGCTTACCAGACGAGACTGAACGACCACCGCCACAAAACACATCGAAAAAGTGATGTGTGCAAGTGTCACGGTCCAGAAACCACGGTCAAAATTCATCGCCACAAACAAAAGCAGCAGCGACAAACCTGTAATCACATCCGGCATGACCAGCGGTGCATAGACCATGCCCGAAAACAGCATCCGCCCGCGAAAGCGCGTGTAACGCGTCAGGGAGAGTGCTGCCAGCGTACCCAGCACGGTGGCAATCGTTGCTGACAGAAGTCCAACACGGATCGTCACCCACGCCGCATCCATCAGCGCCTGGTTCTGAAAAAGCTGAGCGTACCACCTTGTCGAGAACCCGGACCAGACGGTGACCAGGCGGGATTCGTTGAACGAATAGATGACGAGCAGAACAATCGGCAGATAGAGAAAGGCGAAACCCAGCGCAACCGACGCTATATTAAAACGGGACCAGTTATTCTGCATGGTCTATCTCCCCTTTTCCTGCGCTCTTGCCTGTACCTGCTGGAAGATCACAATCGGTACGATGAGCAACACCAGCAGCACCACCGCAACAGCAGATGACACCGGCCAGTCGCGATTGGAAAAGAATTCGCTCCAGATCGTCTTGCCGATCATAAGAGTTTCCGAGCCACCGAGAAGATCGGGAATGACGAACTCGCCGACCGCCGGAATAAACACCAGAAAACAACCGGCCAGAACGCCCGCCAGCGACAGCGGAAAGGTAATTTTCCAGAAGGCCGTAAAGGCCGTGCAGCCGAGATCTTGTGCAGCCTCGATCAGCGAGTAGTCCAACTTCTCGAGCGAGGAATAGATCGGCAGCACCATGAAAGGCAGATAGGAATAGACGATGCCGATAAATACCGCCGTGTCGGTGTGGAGGATATTGAGCGGCGTATCGATGATATTGAGCCACATCAGAAACTGATTGAGCAGCCCTTCGGGCTTGAGAATACCGATCCACGCATAGACGCGGATCAGGAACGATGTCCAGAATGGCAGGATCACGAGCATCAGCAGAGTAGCGCGAATCGTGGTCGGCGCACGTGCAATGCCATAGGCCATCGGGTAGGCGACGAGCAGCGTCAAAAACGTCGAAATAGCCGCGATACGGACACTCGAAAGATAGGCTTTATAGTAAAGTGGATCGTCGAGCAGCCACAGGTAATTATCCAGCGAAAGCTGTTTTACCTTCTCCCAGCTTTGGGCAACCCCGTCGGCCCAATCGAAAGTCGGCATATAGGGCGGGATCGACATCGCGACTTCCGAAAGCGATATCTTGAAGACAATGAAAAACGGAATCAGAAAGAAGACCAGCAGCCACAGATAGGGCACAGCAATGACGAGGCGGCTGGTAACAGAGGCAATCAGCTTATGCATGGCTTGCCCCTCCTCAGGCCGTCAGCACCAGACCGGCATCGGTGTCGAATGAGACCCAGACCCGTTCGTCATAGGTGAGCGGATTTTCGGTCTTGCGCACGGCATTGAGGCTTGCAGCTTTGATTGTGCGCCCATTATCGAGGCGCACGTGAAACACCGTCATATCACCGAAATACGCGATGTCCCACAACTCGCCCTCGACCGCATTGATGGAGGCTTCCTCGGGCTTTTCACGGCTGATGCGGGTCTTTTCGGGCCGCACCGCATACCAAACCTTTTGCCCGGGGCTGAGCGTTTCGCGTGTTTCGGTTTGAATATGAAAGCCGAACTTTTCCGTGGCGATTTCGGCCTCGCCTTCAAACGCCTTCACTACTTCGCCCTCGATGATATTCACATTGCCGATAAAGTCGGCGACAAATTTCGAGCGTGGTGCTTCATAGACTTCAGCCGGTGTTGCCACCTGCATGATGCGCCCCTTGTCCATGACCGCAATGCGATCGGACATGGTCATCGCCTCTTCCTGATCGTGGGTGACAACCATGAAAGTCATGCCGAGCTTGACCTGCAAGTCCATCAGCTCAAACTGCGTCTCTTCGCGTAGTTTCTTGTCGAGCGCGCCGAGCGGCTCGTCAAGCAACAGCACCTTTGGCCGTTTGGCGACCGCGCGTGCAAGTGCCACGCGCTGGCGCTGCCCGCCGGACAGCTGATGCGGCTTGCGCTTGCCGAATTTTTCGAGCTTTACAAGTTTCAGCATTTCGGCAACGCGATCATCCATTTCAGATTTGGCCATACCGTCCTGCTTGAGGCCAAAAGCGATATTCTTTTCAACTGTCATATGTGGGAACAGTGCATAAGACTGGAACATCATGTTGACTGGACGCTTGTAGGGCGGAATGCCGCGCAGATCCTGCCCATCAAGCGTAATACGTCCTGATGTAGGTTCTTCAAAGCCGGCCAGCATGCGCATCAGCGTTGTCTTGCCACAGCCGGACGCTCCCAGAAGCGAAAAGAATTCGCGGTTGAAAACATTGAGAGACAGATCATCGACGGCAGTAAAACCGTCGAATATTTTCGTCACGTTCTCGAATGAAATAAAGGGCTTGGCCGCCGGATCATTCCACGGCGCGAATTTGCGGCGAAAACTGCCAAAAGATTCCATATCGTTCCCCTATCGACCTGTCAGGAACCTGACCAAGACCAGAATTGCTATTTCAAGACGTAGAGCGGCCCGCCTGTATGAACAGTGAGCCGCTCTTGAAGTTTTCGACGGAAATATCCGTCGCGGCTCACAAGCCGTCTTATTATCTCAATATTACTGGCCTGTGACGATCTTGGTCCACGCGCGCGTGACGACGCGCTGGGTCTTCTGGTCATAGGGAGTGGGCACGAACAGTTTCTTCATGACTTCTTCGCTCGGATAGATTTCCGGGTCATCGAGAATTTCCTTGTTGAGGAATTCCTGCGAAGCCTCGTTTCCATTGGCGTAAAAGACATAGTCGGATGCCTTGGCTGCCACTTCCGGGCGCATGATGTAGTTCATGAACTCAAGCGCTTCCGGCACATGCTTGGCGTCGGCAGGGATCGCCATCTGGTCGAACCAGATCAGTGCGCCTTCCTTGGGGATGGAATAGCCGACCTCGACGCCGTGATTGGCTTTTTCGGCACGGTCGCGGGCCTGAAAAATATCGCCCGAATAGCCGATGGCCATACAGATATCGCCATTCGCCAGCGCATTGATATATTCCGATGAATGGAATTTCCGGATATTGGGACGTACTTTCAGGTAAAGCTCTTGCGCTTTTTCCAGATCGGCGGGAGATGGGGAATTCGGATCGAGACCCAGATAATTCAGCGCTGGACGCAGCATTTCACTGGCCGAGTCGAGCAGATAAATGCCGCAGCCTTTGAGCTTTTCTGACTTTTCCGGGTCAAACAGGACATCCCAGGAATCGATTGTGTCAGTGCCGAGCGCTTCCTTGATCTTGGCCTTGTTATAGCCAATGCCGGTGGTGCCCCACATATAATTGACTGAATATTCGTTACCCGGATCATAGGTCTCGGCACGGGTTGAGATTTCGTCCCACATGTTTTTGAGATTGGGCAGCTTGTCCTTGTCGAGTTTCAGGAAGACACCCGCCGGTATCTGGCGACCGAGAAATTCACCCGAAGGCACAACGAGATCGTAGCCGCTGCCACCAGCCAGAAGCTTGGTTTCAAGAATTTCGTTGGAATCATAGACGTCATAGACAACCTTGATCCCGGTTTCCTTGGTGAAATCCTTTAAGATGGAATCGTCGATATAATCCGACCAGTTATAGATGTTAACAACCCGCTCCTGCGCGCTCGCGGGGAAGACGGCAGCGGCCAAAAGTGTCGTCGTCAGAAGGAAGGATTTCATCCTCATCGCGTGCTCCATTGCGCACATCATTTTGCGTGCGGTTTCAGGGGTCAAAATATTCTTCCACCTTTTTAGATTGTGTGGCTCTCGTCAACAGGCGGATGACACGACAAACACAAAAATATGGAGCAACTACTGAAAATCAAACGCGGACAGTCCCGCCACCATCTCGTCAAGCCCGAGCGGACGCGTCAGCGGCGGCTCGGCGCGGGTGATGCAGCCCTGCCGCTCGCAAAGCCTGCAGGCGGGACCGATTTCAATGGCTGCCGCTTTTCCCGCTCCATAGACCGTGTCACCAGCGGCTTCCATAGCGCAACCCAAAAGGATAGCCGTGCGGCGTGGACGCTCGCCAAATGCACCTTGCGGTCCTTCCAATGTGCGCGAAACCGTCAGGAAAGCCGAGCCATCGGGAAACACAACCGGCTCGGCCAATACCTGTCCCGCTTGCGCGAAGGCCGAATAAACGGCGAGTTTCGGGCATTGCCCGCCAAAACGCTGCGGAAAGCCCTGCGCGCCTGCTAGGCGCAGACGATTGCCCGCATGGTCGACTTCCATCAAGAAAAATGGCACGGCACTCTCCCCCGGTCGTTGCAAGGTGGTGAGCCGGTTTGCTGCCTGCTGAAACGACACGCCAAAACGCGAACGCAGCACATCGATATCATAATGCACACGCACCGCCGCATCGCGAAAGGCGCGATAGGGCATCATCAAAGCCTGCGCCGCATAACGGGCAAGTTCAAAACGCGCAATACGCCGCGCTTCGCTTGTTGATAGCTTTAGACCTTCCACTTCAGCGCCGATCACCACCTGCATGCGTATCAGCACCGCCTCGATCGCGATTTCCTGCATCTGATCATAGGGCGACAGCCGTTCGGAAATGAAAAGTCGTTGCGAATGCCGGTCATAGCGCCTGCGCCAGTTGGGCATGCTTGCCACCGGCAACGTGCGCACCACAATGCCATGCTCGCGCTTCATCCACTCCCGCAAGGCGGTGGGCAGATCGCCCTCCGGCTTTAAAAGCGCATAAAAACTGTCCGCCTCCTCCTCAATCCGCGCATAATGATTGCTGCGCCGCGCCATCCCGTCCCGCACCTCATCAAGTGGTAACCGCGTTGCGGAAAGTTGCGCTTCACCGCCTTCATGGCTGAGCAATTGCGACAGGTCCGTGAGGCGTTGCTGCTGCTCCCGATAGGCGCGATAAAGTTTTACCATACCGGTGGCAGCGTTGGGAGCCGCCTCGCCCACCTCGATCAATTCCTGATCACCCGGCAATTCTCCGGCTAATAAAGGGTCGGAAAAAACTTCCTTGAGGTTGGCAATGCTTGTCCCGCTCTCGGCCTGAAGACTGTTCAGATCGAGTGTGTAAGTACTCGCCAGTTTTAACAAAAGCTGAACGGTCAGCGGGCGTTGGTTGCGTTCGATGAGGTTGAGATAGGACGGCGAAATGCCAAGCCCCTCGGCCATCGCCGTCTGGGTCAGTCCGCGCTCGTTGCGAATGCGCCGGATGCGCGGGCCCGCGAAAAGCTTTCGTTCACTCATCTGATCCTCCCAAATCAACCTTCCGCAATCGAACACACATTTTACAAACCATGACAAAGTTATTGCGGTGGAATATTTTACAAACTTTACAATTTTACATGCTGTATTAGTAAAGGGTTTGACAGTATTTCCCTTATTATCGCGTTATTTTTCGGCTTTTTCTAGCAGCTTCTTTGCTGTTCTGTAAATTATGTCACAGACAGAGCGGCCAATCAGTACTGCTCTCTAACGCTTTAATAATCGCATTACGCACGAGGAGGCACTGATATGACAGATTTTTACAGCCTTATTCCTTCCGCGCCCAAGGGCCGCTTTGATGGTATCGAGCGCCCGCATACGGCTGAAGACGTCAAAAGGCTGCGCGGCTCGGTGGATATCCGCTATTCGCTGGCCGAAATGGGGGCCAACCGTCTGTGGAAGCTTATCCACGACGAGGATTTTGTGAATGCGCTCGGTGCCTTGTCGGGCAATCAGGCTATGCAGATGGTCCGCGCAGGCCTCAAGGCGATCTATCTCTCGGGCTGGCAGGTGGCGGCGGATGCCAATACGGCGTCAGCCATGTATCCCGACCAGTCGCTTTATCCGGCCAATGCGGCACCGGAACTGGCCAAACGTATCAACAAGACGCTGCAACGCGCCGACCAGATCGAAACCGCCGAGGGCAACGGGCTTTCAGTCGACACTTGGTTTGCTCCCATCGTTGCCGATGCGGAAGCAGGCTTTGGCGGGCCGCTCAATGCGTTCGAGATCATGAAGGCGTTCATCGAGGCGGGCGCTGCTGGTGTCCATTATGAAGACCAGCTCGCATCCGAGAAGAAGTGCGGCCATCTCGGCGGCAAGGTTCTGATCCCGACGGCTGCGCATATCCGCAATCTCAATGCAGCGCGTCTGGCAGCCGATGTGATGGGCACAGCAACGCTGGTCATCGCGCGAACCGATGCAGAAGCCGCCAAGCTTTTGACCTCGGATATTGACGAGCGCGACCAGCCCTTTGTCGATTATGACGCGGGCCGGACTGCGGAAGGCTTTTATCAGGTGAAAAACGGCATCGAGCCCTGCATTGCGCGTGCGATTGCCTATGCGCCCTATTGCGATCTGATCTGGATGGAGACTTCCAAGCCCGATCTCGAACAGGCGCGTCGTTTTGCCGATGCCGTGCACAAGGCGCATCCGGGCAAGCTTCTGGCCTACAATTGCTCGCCATCGTTCAACTGGAAAAAGAATCTCGATGACGCGACGATTGCCAAATTCCAGCATGAGCTGGGGACCATGGGCTACAAGTTCCAGTTCATCACGCTGGCGGGCTTCCATCAGCTCAACCACGGTATGTTCGAGCTGGCACGTGGCTATAAAGACCGGCAGATGGCCGCCTATTCCGAGTTGCAACAGGCGGAATTCGCGTCCGAAGTCAATGGTTATACGGCAACGAAACACCAGCGTGAGGTCGGCACCGGCTATTTCGATGCCGTGTCGCTGGCCATTACCGGAGGTAAGTCTTCGACGACCGCCATGCGTGAATCAACCGAAACCGCGCAGTTCAGACCCGCTGCCGAGTAGCGACAGCGCGCACTCAAGGAGGATATGTCATGAATTCACCCGCACGAGTCAAGGAAAGAGCGGAAGAACAGTCTTCCGCCATGTCGAGCGACCAGCAAAATATTATTCGCATGCTGGCCAACGATCTGCATCGCCTCAATTATACCGTCATGAAAGCGGTCGATGCTGGCGTGTCGGTCGAGCTGATCCGCTCCGCTCGTCATCATGGCGGCAACGGTAACTGGGGCGACTTGCTGATTCCGGTCGTCGTTACGCAGGACAAGTGAGACTTCAAGATGTCGCCGCGCTGGTTCCCAGGCGGCGGCATCATGCGAGCCTGTCTTTTCTGACCGTGGCGCTGGCGCGATGAAGACGCCATAATCCAGAATATTAAAGCATTTTTAGTTGATTTTCATCCGGATTTTAAGTGCGCCCATGCCTGTTCAAACCCTCATAGACGAGATCGCCAGTACCGCCGGTATCGACCAGCAGGTGGCAGAACGTGCCGCCGGAATAGTCCTCTCAATCATCCTCCATGAAGCGCCGGAACATGCACAACGTTTTTTTGTAAAGCTTTCAGGTGCAGATGCACTTGCAGCCGCCAACGATGTCATGGCTCCACAGCAACTGGTCAATGAAGGTGCGTTGGGGGTTTTTTCCGGTGTGCTTGGCCACTTTGCCGGTGAAAAGGCTGAGGCTTTGGTAAGTGGCCTTGTCGCTCTCGAAAAAAACGGGCTGACGTTCGAGCAGCTCCATCATGCAGGTACAATCGTCATCCGGCATCTTCGTGAAATAGAGCCAAACCTTACTGAGGAGCTGCTTGATCATGTTCCTGGACTGAGAAAGCATTTCGGCGGATAGGTTGACGCGATATTATTCGCCCTGAAAAAAGACCCATGCCCCCTTTGTCAAAGCTGCGCGGCGCAGCTATCATGCAGATATCTTAATAATAGTCTGGTGATGGATGTCTGCTGATACGACGGAGAAAAAGGTTACGCGAGCGCCGCGTCGCCGTACGCCGAGTTATGTCAAGGCGCTGCGTGGTGTGAAAAATTGGAAACAGGCCACCGAATGGCTGGCCTGGCGCGATATCGAAGACATCGAATGCATCACCCCCGATCAGGCAGGTGTGGCGCGCGGCAAGATGATGCCGTCTAAAAAATTCACCTCCAATACCTCGCTGGCGCTTCCTTCCGCCGTTTTCATGGCGACGATTTCCGGCGAATACCCCGAAGATGGCTATGGTTTCCACTATCCGGCAGATGACGGTGATCTGCGGCTTTTACCGGACCTCTCCACACTTTCGGCGGTGCCGTGGGAATCTGATGCCACAGCGCAGGTGATCTGCGATCTCGTCTATCAGGACGGACGCGCGGTGGAATTCACGCCGCGCAATGTGCTGCGTCGCGTGGTCGCCGCCTTTAACAGGCGCGGTTTGAAGCCGGTCGTCGCCCCCGAAATCGAGTTCTATCTGGTGCGCAAGAACCCCGATCCCGATTATCCGCTGACCCCGCCGGTCGGTCGCTCCGGCCGCGCCATTGGCGGCGGGCAAGGCTATTCGATCGCAGGTGTCAATGAATTCGATGAATTGATAGATGACATCTACCATTTTTCCGAAGGTCAAGGTCTGGAAATCGACACGCTGATCCACGAGGAAGGGGCTGCACAGCTTGAAATAAACCTGCGCCACGGCGATCCGGTCGAACTTGCCGATCAGGTCTTTATGTTCAAGCGAACCATTCGTGAAGCAGCACTCAAGCACGACATGTATGCGACCTTTATGGCAAAGCCCATTCAGGGCCAGCCCGGCTCGGCTATGCATATTCACCAATCCGTCGTCGATAAGAAAACGGGACAGAACATCTTTACCAATGAGGATGGCAGCGAAAGCGAGGCTTTTCGCCATTTTCTCGGTGGCATGCAAAAACATGTGCCGAATGCATTGGTGATGTTTGCACCCTATGTAAATTCCTATCGCCGCCTGACCCCGGATGCATCTGCACCTGTTAACGTCAAATGGGGCTATGACAATCGCACCACGGCATTTCGTGTGCCGCGCTCGTCGCCCGATGCGCGACGTGTTGAAAACCGCATTCCATCCTCTGACGCCAACCCCTATCTGGCGCTGGCGGCGTCACTTGCCTGTGGCCTGATCGGGCTTATCAATAAGCTTGAGGCTGAGGAACCGGCAACAACAAGCGTCAACACCAAGGAGATCGAATTGCCGCGCGGGCTGATCGATGCGGTGGAGCTATTCGAGGAAGACACGGAACTCGGCAATATGCTCGGCAGTTCGTTTGTTACCACCTATGCCGCCATCAAGCGCGCCGAATTTGAAACTTTCATGGAAGTCATCAGCCCCTGGGAACGCGAGTTCCTGCTGCTCAACGTTTGATCGGCTGCAAATGCCATACCAGTCACCCATTTCTCCGGGCTATTCGTGGTACGAAGCCAGTGTTTCCGTACGACCGCAGTATCCCGAACTTGACGGCGCGCAACAGGCTGATGTCGCCGTCATCGGTGGCGGCTATACGGGTTTGTCAGCCGCCTATCATTTGGCGCGGCAGGGTGCGGATGTGATCCTGATTGATGCGGCGCGCTTCGGTGATGGCGCATCGGGCCGCAACGGCGGACAGCTTGGTACCGGCCAGCGCACATGGGCTGAAGACCTTGAGAAGCAATATGGTTTTGCGCGGGCCAAGGCGCTGTTTGATGTTGCAGACGAGGCCAAAGCGCATATGCTTGCCTTTGCCAAAGAGCACACTATCGATATGGACTATGTGCCTGGGCAGATTTCCGCCGTCCATAAACCGCGCTATCTGAAAGCCTATCAGGATCACGCGCAAGCGATGGCGGCGCGTTTCAATTATCCGCATATACGCTTTGTCGAGCAGGCCGAAATGGCGTCCCTTTTAGGCTCCAGCCGCTATCACGGGGGCGTTTATGATGCGGGTACTGGGCACATTCATCCGCTGAAACTGCTAGTTGGTACGGCAAAGGCGGCGCAGGCCGCAGGCGCACGGCTGTTCGAGAATACCAAAGCGACAAAAATCTCCACGGCGAGCGGTCGCGTGGAAATTCAAACCCCGCGCGGTACGATCACCGCCCGCCATACCTTTCTTGCCGTCAATGCGCATGGCGGCGATCTCGAGCCCACAAGTGCTTCGCACGTCATGCCAATCCGGTCCTTCATCGGGGTAACTGTGCCGCTTGGTGATGACAGTTCCGTCATACCGGGCGGGGAATCGGTGGATGATTCACGCTTCGTCGTGCGCTATTTCCGTCGCTCCAAGGATGGCCGTTTGCTGTTTGGCGGACGTGAGGCGTATACGGCGGACAACCCGCGTGACATCAGCACGCATATCCGGCGCCAGATCGCGGAAATCTATCCGGCACTTGAGAACGTCGAGATCACCCATGCATGGGGCGGTTCGGTCGGCATCACCATGCCGCGCCAGCCTTTTGTACGCGAGGTGATGCCCGGCGTCATTTCCGCTGGCGGTTATTCGGGCCACGGCGTGATGCTGGCCAATTTCATGGGTAGGCTATACGCCGAGGCCATTTCCGGCAAGCGCGACAAGCTGAAACTGTTCGAGGAGCTGCACATTCCAGCCTTCCCCGGCGGTCGCACCCTGCGCGCACCGCTGCTGTTTCTGGCCCTGTCGTGGTATGCGCTTAAAGACCGGCTGTAAAAAGCATACCCCTCGTTTTTTCAGCGCGGAAAACGCTGATTCTCCTCCAGCACATTGAGGTCCATGTGATTGCGCATATAGCGCTCGGACGCTTTTTGCAGGGGCTGATAATCCCATGGATAATAGGCGCCGTTGCGAAGTGCCGGATAGACCACATGCCGCCGCGCCTGGCTTGCGCGCACATCGGCGTCATATCGATCGAGATTCCAGCGGGCTTCCGCTTTGCGCGTAAGATCGTGTAGTATTGTCTGATAAGCGGGCGACCCTGCCAGATTGCGCAGTTCGGCCGCATCATCATCGAGATTGAACAATTGCGGCGGGTCGGCACGGCAAAGGTTCAGCTTCCATGGCCCTTCGCGCATGGAAACCATGGGCGCAATCGTGCCTTCGGCCGCATATTCGATTGGGACGGCACCACGTGTCTCATTACCTGATGCAACGCCCCTCAGCGAAACCCCGTCCGTCCAAGGCATGATGCCCATAAGATCGATGCCTGCCAGATCGGCTAGCGTCGGCAGCACGTCGAGCGTCGAAACCGGCGTATCGACACGACCAGCGGGCAATTGCGGGGCGGAAATCATCAGAGGCACCCTTGCTGCACCCTCAAAGAAGCTCATCTTGAACCACAATCCACGCTCGCCCAGCATGTCGCCATGATCGGAGGTGAAGACAACAATCGTATCTTGGGCCATGTTGCAGCGCTCGATCACATCGAGCAATTGCCCGATCTTTTCATCGACATAGGAGATATTGGCGAAATAGGCCTGTCGCGCTGCCCTCACCTGCTCGCGGGTCAGATCATAATCCTCCGCCTTGCAGGCACGCAAAAGGCGTTCGCTGTGCGGGTCGATTTCCGTTTCCGCCAAGGGTCCGATCTTTGGATCGAGTTCGGGAATATCGGCATAAAGATCGAAAAAGCGTTTGCGCGCCACATAAGGGTCGTGCGGATGGGTAAAACTCACCGTCAGACACCATGGCCTTTCGTCATGGCTGCGCGCCAGATCGTAAAGCTTGGCTTCGGCCTGATAGGCCACCTCATCGTCATATTCGAGCTGGTTGGTGATTTCGGCCGAGCCAGCATCCGTAATGGAGCCGAGATTATGATACCACCAGTCGATGCGTTCACCGGGCTTACGATAATCCGGCGTCCAGCCGAAATCGGCCGGATAAATATCGGTGGTCAGACGCTGCTCGAACCCATGCAACTGGTCGGGGCCGACAAAATGCATCTTGCCCGAAAGCGCGGTCTGGTAGCCGCCATTACGCAAATGATGGGCGTAGGTCGGAATTTCCGATGAAAACTCGGCCGCATTGTCATAGACGCCGGTGCGAAACGGCAACTGCCCCGACATGAACGAGGCACGCGCGGGGGCACAAAGCGGGCTTGGCGTATAGCAATTTGCAAAGCGTGACGAACGCTCAGCCAGCGCACGCAAATGCGGCACATGCAAAAACTGCGCGGGACCGTCGGGGAAGAACGTTCCGTTCAACTGATCGACCATGAGAATGAGGATATTCGGCTTTTTCATTTGTGCGAACCGTTCTAGATATGTGAAACGCAAAGCGGCGGGCGCTAAAGCACCCGCCTTTAAACACAGAATAGCGTGTGATCAGAGGCCGAGACTGGCCTTGACGGCCTCAGTGCCCGGTTCACCCTTGAAGGTGGTGACGCCTTCAAGCCATGTGTCGATCTGCGTGGGATTTGCCTTCAGCCATTGCCTGGCTGCATCCGGTCCTTCTGTCCCGTCATTCAGGATCTTGTCCATCAGTGCATTCTCGATATCGACGCTGAACACCAGATTCTTGAAAAATGTCGCGGCATTTGGACACTCGGCAGCCCAGCCGGTGCGCGCCAAAGTAAACACTTCCGCCCCGCCAAAATTCGGCCCGAAATAATCATCGCCGCCGGTCAGATATTCAATATTGAGCTTGGTGTTCATGGGATGCGGCGCCCAGGCGAGAAACACAACCCAATTCTTGTCCTTATTCTTACGCTCGACCTGCGCCAGCATCGCCTGCTCGCTCGATTCAACGATCTTCCAGCCATCAAGCTTGAATTTTTCATCGGCAATGATTTTTTCGATGTTCTGGTTAGCGGGCGCTCCGGGTTCGATACCATAGATCTGTTTGCTGAACTTGTCCGCATGGGCACCAAGATCGGCAAAATCCTTCACGCCTTCGTTTGCCACATAATCAGGCACCGCCAGCGTGAACTTCGCACCTTCGAGATTCTTCACAATCACTTCGGCGGCCTCGGCTTGATCGAGATCGTCACGGAATTTTTGCTGCGCAGGCATCCAGTTGCCAAGAAATACGTCGGTATTACCGCTTTTGAGCGCTTCATAGCCAATCGGCACCGACATGGTCTTCACATCAGCCTTATAGCCAAGCCCGTTTAACAATACGCTGGCAATGGCATTGGTGGAGGTGATGTCGGTCCAGCCCGGATCGGACAAGCGGATGGTTTGGCATGCAGCCGGATCGGCGGCGAAGGCCGCGCCATTCAATGCCGTGAAAGCGGTAAGTGCCAAAGCGGTCAATTTCAGATAGTGCATGGAGTATCCCCTCTTCGATTCATGTATTGCATTCCCCGCCGAGATCAGAGAACCATTATGGCTCCCTATTGTTTATCAGGAAAGCCCCATTCAGGCTAAGAGAAAAGCTGGTTTTTTTTCGGCACCGGTGAGCACGGTGCATCAAACTAGGAAAATCTGGGACTACTCCACGAGTCCCAGAATTGGTCCGAAACCGCCATGCCAAGAGAAATCGTTGCGCCCAAGTGCGGGTTCATAGATGCCAGCACCCTGCCCACCGTCAAGAAAGAGTGCGTTCGGGCATTTCAGGTGGTCGCGAAATAATCGTGCGAAATCATGAAAGTTGACCGGGTCTTCGCTAATCGCGATATGAACTGCGCCCTTTTCGCAGATACCAATGCCGCTGCGCCGGGTACGATCTTTCGATCCGACGATAAAAGCAGGATGAAACTTATTGGCGATCACCAGCATCGGACCCGACTGGGTTGCAAATTGCACCTTGGGGCGTTCTTTCAGGAATGTCTCGGTTGTCAGGATGCCTGCCTGCTTTTCCCCCACGAAGAAGACACCGTTCGGCTTCTTGTAGAAATTCGGCACCGGACCTTTCGCGCCATCGGATTTGCCTGTGTCAGCGGGACGCAATTCCTGTCCATCCTCGATATAGAGTCCCAGCGGCGAAAAATCTTCACGATACATTCCGGCATTGATTGCGAAAACAAGCCGCTGCCCTTCTTCTATTACGGATTTGGCAAGCCTTGAAAAATAACGGTAAGGCTTGCCATCCGCATTCTGCCAGAACAGGCGCAACGTGCCTTTTCCCTCTTCCGGCGTGCACAGAATATAGCTTGTGCCCTCAAAGGTGATCGGCTTGCAGGCTCCAGCTGAAGCACTTTGTGGTGCTGAGAAAACCGCGGCCGCCATCATGACCAGAGTAGAGAGGCTATACTTTAGGGAAATGGTCACCCGGTCGTCCTTCGCTTCTTCTTTTGTCCACAAATGGATTGGCAGCAGTTCGAATGCAAACCCTTATCGCCCACGGGCGAATCTGCCTATAATACCGCATGTCCATCCGTCTTCTCAACGAAACCATTATCAACCAGATCGCGGCCGGCGAGGTCATCGAACGACCTGCCAGTGTGATCAAGGAACTAGTCGAAAATGCCATCGACGCAGGCGCCACGCGTATCGAGGTGGTGACAGGCGGTGGCGGCAAGACGCTTTTGCGCGTGACCGATAATGGTTCGGGTATTCCCGCCGATGAGTTGCCGCTTGCCGTCGCGCGCCATTGTACCTCCAAGCTTCAAGACGATGTGCACGATATCCGAGCCCTGGGCTTTCGTGGTGAGGCCTTGCCTTCGATCGGTTCGGTTGCAAAACTCACACTTAAATCTAGAACGCCTGATGCGGAGTCTGGTTTCGAGATTTTGGTGGAGGGCGGACGGTTGCTTGGGCCCCGTCCGGCGGCGCTTAATCGTGGCACCATTGCGGAAGTGCGCGATCTTTTTTATGTCACGCCCGCGCGGCTCAAATTCATGAAGACCGACCGTGCTGAAGCTTCGGCGATCACCGATATGCTCAAGCGCATCGCCATCGCCTTCCCGCATATCCGCTTTTCGCTTGCAGGCACCGACCGCATACCGCTGGAATTACCAGCGACAGGCCATGGGGCAGACGCGACGCTGGAACGCATCGGGCAGATACTGGGAAAGGACTTCACCCAGAACTCACTGGCAATTGATGCAGAGCGTGACGGTGTCAGGCTCGCCGGTTTCGTCGGTATACCGTCCTATAATCGCGGCAATGCCCAGCATCAGTTTGCCTATATCAACGGACGGCCTGTGCGTGACAAGCAGCTCTTCGGTGCGTTGCGTGGTGCCTATGCCGATGTCATTGCGCGCGACCGCCACCCCGTAGCCGTTCTTTTTCTTAACCTTGATCCGGCCCTTGTCGACGTCAATGTGCATCCGGCAAAGGCCGATGTCCGCTTTCGCGATCCGGGCCTCATCCGTGGACTTATCGTCGGTGCCATCAAGCAGGCCCTGGCACTCTCGGGCATTCGTCCGGCAACCAGAGGCGCGGAGGCGATGCTGCAGGCGTTTAGCGCCCAGAGCACGCAACCGCACACGGCTTCTGCCGGATATACATCGCAGAACTGGCGCTCTGCCACGCAAGTGAGCCCACGTAGCGAATGGTCGCCTGAGACCGCGCATCCTGCGCACAGGCCGCTTGATTTTCCGGCTGGTCCTTCTTTCCATGAAGATGGGCAGTCAACGATAGCAGAAGTCGATATGCCTGCCGCCGATGCACGTGGGTGGCTCGAAGACGCACCTGTCGAATTGCAGCAAAAGCCACTTGGTGCAGCACGCGCGCAAATCCACGAAAATTATATCGTCTCGCAGACACAGGATAGTCTGGTCATCGTCGACCAACATGCAGCCCACGAGCGACTGGTCTATGAGGCATTTAAAAATGCGCTGCATTCACGCCCCATCCCCGGGCAGATGCTGCTCATCCCCGAAATCGTTGATCTGCCGGAAGAAGATGCCGAGCGACTGGCAAGCCACGCAGAGACGCTCGCGCGGTTCGGCCTTGGTATTGAACAATTCGGCCCCGGTGCTATCGCTGTGCGTGAGACGCCTGCCATGCTTGGCGAGATGAACGCGCAGCAATTGATCCGTGATCTCGCCGATGAAATCGCTGAGCACGACACATCGGACGGTTTGAAAGCCATGCTGCATCATGTTGCGGCCACCATGGCCTGCCATGGGTCGGTCCGGTCGGGCCGCAGGCTTAAACCGGAAGAAATGAATGCGCTGCTGCGCGACATGGAAGCGACACCCGGTTCCGGCACGTGCAATCACGGTCGCCCGACCTATATCGAACTCAAACTCAGCGATATAGAAAGGCTTTTCGGCAGACGTTGAAAGGTTTGCGGGCTGGACGCGGGAAGTGGTGCTTGCTAAAGTCCTGCGCAAAGGTTTTACGCATATGAACAGATTTGAATCACCCCATTCTTCCTCGCAAGCTGTCCTGCGCTATCTCGACGGCGATTATGAGATCGTCAAGCACGGCTCCTTTGTGACCTGTGCCGTGACGGGCGCGCCCATTGCGCTTGATGAACTGCGTTACTGGAGCGTGGCGCGACAGGAAGCCTATGCGTCGGGGCTGATTTCATTCGAACGCGAGCTTGAGCTCAACCCAGATCTGCGCAGCCGCAAGAAAGGCTGAATATTCAGCCGTGCGAACGTGATTTAAAGCGTTCGATCGTGGCGTCGAGAATATTTGTGAGCGCGTCCGGGCGAGAAAATTCAAGACTGACATCAAGAACCGCGAGACGTGCCAGAAACGCTTCCGGCACGCCAAGCATCGTTTTAAGCCGGACGTGGTCCTTCGCGGTAGTAATCATTCCGAGGTTCTGTTTCTGCGCTGTCTGCATCAGATCGCGCAATTCGTCGGGCTGAAAGCTGTGATGGTCGGGAAAGGAACGCGTGACCACAATCTCTCCTCCGGCATCGCGAAGACTTGCATAAAACTTGTCCGGATTGCCGATTCCTGCAAAGGCTAACCAGCGATTACCGTGAAGTGATGCGGTTGATGAGGCAGTCAGCACGGCTTCATAGATCGGTCGACCGGCCCGTGCCGCCTGCCTGATCACGAAATCCGCACCACTTCCCTTGCCGATGCGCAAAAGCGCGTCGGTCTTGCGCATCTGGTCAGTCAGTGGCGCGCGCAATGGACCCGCCGGAACCACCTTGCCATTGCCGATGCCGCGCGTTGAATCCACCACCAGAAGCGAAAAATCGGCATGAAGCCGCGCGCTCTGGAAGCCGTCATCCATAATGATGAAATCGCAATCGAAGGAGCGTAGGTGTTGCGCCGCCATGAAGCGGTCCGGTGACAGCACCACGGATGCGTGACGGGCCAACAACAAGGGTTCGTCACCGACACGGCGCGCGCTATCGTGATCGGGGTCGACGACATGAAGTCCCTTGTAGCTGCCGCCATAGCCGCGTGAAACGATGCCGGGCTTGAGGCCTCGCGCTTTGGCCGCATCGGCGAATGCAATGGCTGTCGGCGTCTTACCCGCCCCTCCCACGGTGAAATTGCCGATGCAAAGAACGGGTGCCGCGACTTTCGGCGGCGCGGCGCGGACCAACCTTCGTCCTGCAATCGCGCCGTAGATCCAAGCCGCAGGTGCCAGCGACAAAGCGCGCCAGTCAGGCTTGTCCCACCAAAAGGGCGGCGCTTCGCTGACCATGTCAGATGCCGCCGTGAATAAAAGCTGCTTCGTTACGATTTCCGGGCAGTTGCGCCTGAAGAATCAGCGGTTGGATGAACGGCTCCAGAGCGGTGATCGTGCGCTCCAGCGCCCCGCTCATATCGCTAACAGCCCGCGCACCCGCTTCCGCCATGGCATCTATACTGTCGGGATTGGCTAGAAGGAAGTTGACGGCACCTGCCAGCATATTACGGTCTTTGACCACGCGTGCCCCGCCATTTTTGATCAAACGTTGAAAAGAATCGCGGAAATTCTGCACATTACGCCCGGTAAGAATAGCGACCCCCATCATCGCCGGTTCCATCGGATTATGACCGCCTTCCGTGGTCAAGGAATTGCCAATGAAAGCGATATTCGTCAGTTGCAGATAAAGTCCCATTTCGCCGATCGTATCGCCCAGAAACACATCCGTATCCGCTTCGATCGGCGCGCCACTGCTGCGTTTTGCGACTTTCAGACCTTTTTCGGCAAGCATCGATTCTATGGCTTCGGCACGATGGGGATGGCGGGGCACGATGATCGTGACGATATCCTTGTAACGCATCTTCAGCATCTTATGCACTTCAGCTGCAATGGTTTCTTCACCGTCATGTGTGGAGATTGCAGCCCAGATTGCTCGTCCGCCAATCTGCTGCTTGAATGCTGCCAGCACCGAGGCGTCGGTGGACGGCAAGGCCGTATCGACTTTCAGATTGCCTGATACCGTAACCGGTCTTGCGCCAAGGGCACGGAAACGCTCACCGTCGAGATCTGATTGCGCAACCACATGCGCGAAATTCTCAAACAGCGCTTCGGCCAGTGCCGGGCGCTTGCGCCACGCGCCATAAGAGCGGTCCGACAGGCGGGCATTGACGAGAACATGCGGAATATGGCGGTTGCCCAGCGACAATACGGTGGCCGGCCAGATTTCCGATTCGCATCCAATTGCCAGATCGGGCTTCCAGTGATCGAGGAAGTTGTTGACCGCCGGTTGCAGATCGAGCGGCGCATATTGATGAATAACCTTGTGCCCGAGTTGTTCGGAAACCATGCCTGCCGAGGTCACCGTACCGGTCGTCATGACGATATGAATACCGGTAGCCGCGATCCTCTCGACAAGCGGTGCAACAGCGACCGTTTCGCCCACACTTGCCGCATGTGCCCAGATCACGGGGCCCTGCGGGCGCGCAATGGCCGTCTTGCCGTATCGTTCGCCGCGCCGCTTGCGCTCCTCCTTGCCGCGCGAGGCGCGGTAGGCAATATAAGGTCCCATGAAAGGATAGGCGGCAGAGCCGAACATACGATAGGCCGACAGGATATTGCGTGCCCAGCGTTCGCTCATTTCGCCTCCTCCAGTGCCGCATAGGCACGCGCCGTTGCATCGTTGAGCTGGCGCGTCAGTTCCATGCGTTTATCCTCCAATTGCTGCTCATCTGCTTCCGTGTCGACCCAGACAGGCTCGCCTCGAACAACCATTGATCGTCCGAAAGGTAACGGAATCGCAGTCTTGTCCCACGATTTCTCCAAAACATGGTTACGCGAGAAAGCATAAGCAACAGGAATTATCGGGCGACCGGACAATTTCGCCAACAAAATGATGCCCTCGCCCGCTTCGCGCGCTGTTCCATGCGCAATATCGGCGATCATCGACGCCGACTGCCCGTTCTTCAGCGCATTTTTTAAAGTCAGGAGTGCGCGCGCGCCGCCCTTTCTGGCGCTGGAACGCGAAGCACGTCCGCCAGAACCACGCACAGTGATGAGCCCCAGTTTTTCCGCCACGCGTGCGTTGAGTTCCGCGTCGGCACTGCGTGAAAACATGGCAACAACATCTTCGCCCTTCGGGCAGATGAACGGTGCCATGATGTGTTGTCCGTGCCAGAAAGTCACGATGAACGGCGAAAAATCCATGGCGCTTTGCGGGTCGACCGAGTTTTTCAGCGGCGAGTTGGTCGCGTAGACAAACCTGAAATAGCTGGTCAAAAGCCAGACCAGTGCCGATTTAACGACAGCAGATTGCGCCAGCGGTCCGCGAATGCGCCGCCACAGACGCTTTGCGAAACCTTCGGTCATTTTTGTTTTTTCCGTCATGTCAGCACGGGGCGAAGGCAAGCTTCACTCCGCCGTCAGCGTTACACCATCAGGATCGAGCAGCCGGTGCAGATGCACGATGAAATAGCGCATATGCGCATTGTCGACTGTCTGCTGTGCCTTGGCCTTCCAGGCGGTCTTGGCTGTTTCGTAATTTGGATAAATGCCGACGATATCGAGATTTTCGAGGTCGCGGAATTCCACCTTGCCAAGATTTTTCAGCTCTCCTCCGAATACCAGATGAAGAAGCTGTTTTTTATCGCCTTCTGCGCTCATTTTCAATAAATCCCTAAACAATTTCGCTTCGCGGAATGCTTTAACCCAACGCTCAATTCGCGACAACACTCAACATTTCCTGCAAGAGGCTGCCACTGGCGGCAACCAGCGCGCCATGGCTGGGCGATGCCCCACCATAAACGAGCGCACGGTTGTGGCTGTCACGCAGCGCGCCGCCTGCCTCACTCAATATAAGGTCGGCCGCTGCCAGATCCCAGTCGTTTGAATTTGGGCGGACGAAAGTCCCGGCAATGTCACCGCGCGCCACCATGGCAATCCGATAGGCAAGGGACGGCACATAAGGGTGGAGCCTGACCCGTTCACGCCAGGCTTCCGGCAATGCATCGGTCATTGCGCGCGCCGAGGCGATGGTGACCTCCTGCCCTTCCAGTGGCAGTTGCACACGGACCGGCACGCCATTTTGCACAGCACCCCGCCCCTCTCCCGCCTCTATCGTTTCATCCAGAACCGGACACTCGAGAACACCGGCGATCGGCCGGCCCTCCTCGACAATGGCAACGCTCACACACCATTGCTTCTGCCCGCCAATATAGGCGCGGGTGCCGTCGATTGGGTCGACGACAAAATAGCGGCTGCGCGCAGCCTTTGGCCGTTCATCGACGGTTTCCTCCGAAATCCAGCCATAATCTGGCCTTGCAGACAGCAGTGCGTCCTTGAGGAAGCGGTCAACGGCAAGGTCTGCTTCACTAACCGGCGAGCTACCGCCTTTCAGCCAGACTTCGGGGGATTGGCCAAAATAACGCATGGCAATGCGACCAGCCTCCTGCGCCGCATCGCGCAACAGAACCAGTTCAGCCTTGATGTCCTCACGAGATACCGCGTCGGATTTTGCAGTTTCCAGCCTATCAGTTTCCGGGCCATCAGTTTCCGGCAAGAGTCATTCCTTCGATAACAAGGGTGGGGGCGGTTATGCCGAAATTGCGGTCGATGTCGCAAGCTGGCGTCATGTTGAGGAACATATCCTTGAGGTTCGACGCGATAGTGACTTCGCTCACCGGATAGGCAAGTTCGCCATTCTCGATCCAGAAACCCGATGCGCCACGGCTATATTGCCCCGTCACCATATCGACGCCCTGCCCAAATACTTCGGTTGCGTAAAAGCCGGTGCCAAGGGCTCGAATGAGGTCCCGAGGTGCCTCACGACCCGGCTCGATGGCGAAATTGGTCGAGGCGGGCGTAACACTGGAACCCGAGCGAACGCCGCGACCGTTGCTGGTCAAACCAAGTTCGCGCGCACTGGAACCCGACAACAACCAATGACGCAACACTCCGTTCTCCACCATCGTCAGCGGCTGGCCTTCAAGACCCTCGCCGTCGAACGGCCGCGAAGAAGAACCACGCACCCGCAGCGGATCGTCCGTGACGTCAACGCCGGATTTTAAAATCTGCTTTCCCAGATAATCGCGCAAGAAACTCGTCTTGCGGGCAACCGACGCGCCATTGATGGCGCTGGCGAGATGCCCGGCAATTCCGCGTGCCAGACGCGGGTCGAATACCACCGTTACCGGCCCGGTCTTTGCCTGCCGTGCACCAAGCCTGCGCACGGCACGCTCGCCTGCCCGCTGTCCGATAGCCTCCGGCGCATCAAGGTCGGAAAAATGTAACCGCGAACTGAAATCGTAATCACGTTCCATCTTCGTACCCTCGCCGGCAATCACCGAAACAGAGCGTCCGAAACGCGTGGCCGCATAATGCCCGGTAAAACCGGTTGAGGTCACAAGCACGAGACCGCCCATGCCGCGTGATGCGCCCGCTCCACCGGAATTTGTCACGCCCTTTACCGCAAGTGCCGCGGCTTCCGCAGCCAGCGCGTCTTGCGTCAGGCGGTCGGTATCGACTTCAGTGGCGTCAAAAAGGTCGAGATCACGCGGCGTTTTCATCAGCGAAGCGGGATCGGCAAGCGCTTCGAACGGGTCTTCGGGTGATACCCGCGCCATGGCGACCGCACGTTGCGCGAGACTTTCGGGATCCACCTCGCCGTTGGCTGAAATACTGGCCACCCGCCGTCCGACAAAAACGCGAAGCGCGAAATCATCGCTTTCCGACGATTCGGTTCCTTCCACCTTGCCAAGGCGGACTGAAACGCTGACGGCGCGTGAACGCGTGACGACGCCGTCGGCATGATCGGCACCGGCGCGCTTGGCTGCCTCAACCAGCCGAGCAGCACGGTCAATGAGTTTTCCAGCCGAATTATCTGAAATCATTAATTAATCCTGTTTCCGCAAGCTTTTGAGCAAAGAAGCGCAATCGCGGTTTATATCAATGCGCGACAAAACCTTGCTAAAAAATAACGTCATTTTGTTCGACATATGACTGAGAGGCGCCATATCTAGTTTGTATATTGCCGAAATCGGGAGCCTTCAAGGCAAACCCGTCCACATTATCCAAATTCCAAGAGCGCATGCATGGTTGCAACCGGTGGAAGTCTCTACCTTCAGTCCCTGATGATCCTGGGCGGTGCCATCATTGCTGCGCCGTTGTTCAAGCGTCTGGGGCTAGGCACTATTCTCGGCTATCTTGCAGCAGGTATCACCATTGGGCCGATTGCGCGCCTTATCGCCGATGGGGAAGAATTCCTGCATTTCTCGGAACTTGGCGTGGTGTTTCTGCTCTTTATCATCGGCCTTGAACTCAAGCCCTCGCGGCTCTGGTCTTTGCGCCATGCGATTTTTGGCCTTGGGGCGGCGCAGGTGCTTTTGTGCGGCGCAGCGCTCAGCGCGCTCGGCATTTATCTCGCCGGGCTCAGCCCTGAAGCAGCGATCATCGTCGGTTTCGGACTAGCGCTGTCCTCCACGGCTTTTGCCATGCAAACACTGGAAGACCGTGCTGAGACCAACCAGAAGCATGGGCAAAGGGCCTTTTCTATCCTGCTGTTTCAGGATCTCGCCATCGTACCCATATTGGCGATCATTCCCGCTTTGTCGCCGCATCAACCGTCGCAGGTCAGCGCCGGTTTCCATATGGTGATGGCAATCGCCGCCATCGCGGCACTCGTCGTCGCCGGGCGTTATCTGATCAATCCAATGTTTCGCATTATCGCCAACACCGGCGCGCGTGAGGTCATGATCGCAGCCGCCCTTTTCGTTGTACTTGGCTCGGCAAGTCTTTTGCAGGCGGCGGGTCTGTCGATGGCGATGGGTGCATTCATTGCTGGCGTTCTTTTGGCCGAATCCTCATACCGACATGAGCTTGAGGCCGATATCGAACCGTTTCGTGGCATTTTTCTCGGCCTCTTTTTCGTTGCGGTGGGGCTTTCGCTCAATCTTGCTGTTATCCTGCAATACTGGAAGACTATTCTTCTGGCAGTGCCTTTCTTCATGGCAGCCAAAATCATCATCATCTATCTTCTCTGCCGTATCTTCCGCTCAAACCATAATGATGCGGTGCGTGTCGCCTTTCTGCTGCCACAGGGCGGTGAATTTGCTTTCGTGCTGTTTTCAGCCGCATCCGCTGCTGCAGTCATATCGAGCGCGCTTGGTTCGGAGCTTGTCGCCGCCGTCACCGTTTCCATGGCTTTGACGCCGCTTTCGGTGGCGCTGGGTTCTAAACTTCTCATCAAGGACAAGGTCGATGACACGATGGATGAGAATTTCGAGGGTGCAGGCGCCGACGTGCTGATGATCGGCTTTTCGCGTTATGGCCAGATCGCATCACAGATCCTGCTTGCCGGCGGCATTGATGTGACCGTGATCGATAATTCGCCCAATCGGGTTCGCGCGGCGGGCAAGTTCGGTTTTCGCATTTATTTTGGCGATGGCACCCGTAAAGACGTTCTGGAAGCTGCAGGCATCCGCAAAGCCAAGATCGTTGCCATCTGCACGCATAAGAAGGAAATCACCAATCGTATCGTCAATCTGATCCAGTCCGATTATCCCGATGTGCGGCTTTATGTGCGCTCATATGACCGTGAACATACTTTGCAGTTGCGCGCGCAAGGCGTGGAATATGAACTGCGTGAGACCTTCGAATCAGGTCTGTTGTTCGGACAACGCGCGCTGGAAAGTCTTGGTCTCGCAGAATCCGATGCCTATGCTATTCGAGAGGATGTACGTCAGCGCGACGAGGACCGTCTACATGTGCAGGCATCCGAAGGCATCCTGGCCGGACGCCACCTTTTGTTCAACAAGCCGGTGACGCCGGAACCTCTGGTCAAACCTTCGCGCGAAGGACAGCGCATCGATAAAGCAGGCGATGCGTCAGCACCTTTGGTCGAGAATGCCATAGACGAAGCTGCCCAATAATATACTTCAGGATAATGTCGGCAGATTATTACCTTCGAGGCTGCGTTCGATGGCATATTTCAGCTCATCACGCACATGGGCGCTTTGGGTCAATATCTGCTCGAACTTCAGGAAATCGAGCAAGCCGATCCGGCTGACATCCGGCCTGAGAAAAATATGCGGCGGTCGAAGGCGAAATTTGTTATCGATAATAGCACACATGGTGAGCTGGTTCGCGCCCATGACGGCCTCGAATGTGGTGGGCATATGATCGTCGCCTCCGACAGGCGCGCCAACCACGTCGATACCGATGACGAGGTCGGCATGATCGAACAGCAAATCAAACGGCACCGGATTGAACAGCCCGCCATCAACCAGAATACGCCCGTTGCGGCGCACCGGTGCAAAGACCGGCGGAATGGCGCAGGATGCTGCAATGGCAG
Source organism: Brucella sp. BE17 (assembly GCF_039545455.1). Lineage (NCBI taxonomy): Bacteria > Pseudomonadati > Pseudomonadota > Alphaproteobacteria > Hyphomicrobiales > Brucellaceae > Brucella > Brucella sp. BE17. Next base: position 764,717 of record NZ_CP154468.1, read on the forward strand.
AACGCAGATCGCCGTCGGTGATATGGACTTCTTTTGCCGCATGATAATCAGCAGCAGTGATGGTCATTGGAATTTTCAGCGCTTCGACGGTGGCAGGAAGCTCCGGCGGCAGAAAAACGTCGATGATTTTCTCGATATTGAACTGGCTGACGCGAAAGCCACCGGTCAAAAGCTCCACCCAGCGTTCGGGTCGGGTTTGCCAAACGCGCCGTGCCACTTCCGAGCGACGATTGAAAATTGCCCCCATATAGGCGCGAATTTCCTTGCCGCTCATGCCATTTGCGACGCCGGACCCAACGATAGAGCCGATTGATGATCCGGCAATGGCCACTGGCTTGAGACCCAGTTCGTCCAGCACCTCGACAACGTGAATATGCGCAATGCCACGCGCACCGCCGCCGCCGAAAGCGACTGCGATACGTGGTGATGATGGCATTACGTCCTTCAAACTTCGCTCCCTAGCTTTTGGCCGGGCCGAAAACCAAAATTGCCGGTTCGGCCTCAAGCAGTTTTTTGGCGACTGCCTTGACCTGATCGATCGTTACGGAAACGATCAGCTCAGAACGCTTGTCGATATAATCGCGCGGCAATTCGGCCTCCTGTAATCCGACAAGCGTCGAAGCAATGGCGGCTGACGAATCGAGATTGTTGACTGCATAAGACCCTTTGAGGAAGCTCTTTGCGGCGGCAAGTTCGGCCTCGGTCGGTCCGTCGTTTGCCATTGCGGCTACCTGCTCACGGATGATCTTGAGCGAGTCCTGCGCCTTGTCCGGGCGGGTTGCCGTGGAAATGGTCAAAGCTGAAACGTGATCGCGCAACACCATCGAGGACGAGACCGAATAGGCAAGCCCGCGTTTCTCGCGCACTTCCGCATAAAGGCGCGATGTGAACCCGCCACCCAGAATATGGTTCATCAGATAGGCGGCAAAAAAACCGGGGTCCTTGCGTGGCAATGCAGGATAAACAAAGGCAATCGCTGTCTGCGGCACATCGAAGTTGAGGCTCGTCGTGGTTCCCAGCGCAAGCTTGGCATCGGGAACGGGAACCAGCTCGGCTGAGGCAGGCAGATCGCCAAAAACCTTGTCGAGAAGAGTGCCGAGGTCTTTCGCGTTTATTGCACCAACAACACCAACAGTTAGCCGGTCACGCGCAAAATTCTTGCGATGGAATGTGGCGAGATCGTCGCGCTCGATGGTTTTGAGCGACTTTACGGTCCCGTCATCGGGACGTGCATAAGGGTGGTTGCCGTAAAGCACTTCGGCAAAGCGACGCGACGCGATGGTGGAGGGGTTGCGCTGCGACGCCTCGATACCGGCGACGACCTGCGCCCGGATGCGATCAATTGCATTTTGATCAAAACGCGGCTTGTTGACGGCGAGCGAGACCAGATCGGTCACCGAATCGCGATTTTCGGACAGCATGCGCACGGAACCAGAAACCGAATCCTGCGACGCAGAAAAACTCATTTCCGCGCCGAGATTATCGATGCGTTCCTGAAATACATCGGAATTGAGATCGCCAGCACCTTCATCGAAAAGGCCAGTCATTAGATTGGCAAGCCCCTCCTTGCCCGTGGGATCCTGCGAAGCGCCGCCCTTGAAAGAGAATTGCATGGAGACCAACGGCACGGAGCTATCTTCCACCAGCCAGGCACGGATGCCCTTTGATGAGACCACTTCTTGTATATCGATAGCGCGCGCTGGTAACGCGCAGACCATCAACAAAGTAAAAGCGGCGACGAACGTAGCGGCAAACTCGCGGGCGTGGCGCAGACGGAAATTACCCCTGAAGAAGGATAGGAAGAAAGTCGGCATAAAATTGTTACTCACTGGACGGCTCCTCCCGAATTTTCATTATTCGCACCCTGTGCATCCGGATCGGCCTGATCTTGCGGCTTGGCGTTTTCCGGTTCGGCGTTGGGTGGCAGGAGATAACTCGTCACCGACTGATCCTTGACGAGATAGCGCGCTGCGGCATCCTTGACTTGGTCTGTGGTTACGGACTTAATCAGGTCCGGCCATTTCTGGATGTCCTCAACGCTCTGCCCGACCGACAACGTGGATCCGTAAATACGCGCCATCCCGGTCTGGCTGTCACGCGCAAAAATGACGGCCTTCAAAAAGCGGTTGCGCGCCTGATCGAGTTCGGTTTGTGTAACACCATCCTTGACGATTTTCGCCACTTCCGCCTCGACTGCTTTTTCTACATCTGCAAGCGTTGCACCATCACGCGGGGCGCCATAGACGGAAAACGTACCGTCATCGAGCGCGTCTCCGCCATAATTGGCACCCGCATTGGCAGCAATGCCACGCTTGACGATCAGTTCCTGATAAAGACGCGAGCGCAAACCACCGCCAAGAATTTCGCCCAGCAGATCCAGTGCCGCCGCATCGTCCGGCTTCACATCGGGAAAACGCTTTTCATTGGCATAAGACGGCACCAGCCATGAAATACGGAAAGACGGCGTGCTGATACGCTCATCATGAAGCGTAACGACGCGCGCCGCATGTTTTTTAGGCTCTTGCGGACGTTCACGGGGGCCAACTTCGGCACGCTTGGGGACACGCCCCCAAGTTTTCATGGAAAGCTCGCGTACGCGCTCAGGCGTCACATCGCCTGCAATCACGAGTGTGGCATTGTTCGGCGTGTAATACTGCTGATAGAAATCGATGGCGTTCTTGAGACTGAGCTTCTCCATTTCCTGCTGCCAACCGATGACGGGCTTGCGATAGGGATGATTATAGAAAAGCACGGCATCGGAATTTTCCATGAGCATGGCAGCAGGTGTCGAATCGACACGCATGCGCCGCTCTTCCAATATGACCTGACGCTCGGTCGTTACCGCTTCCTCGTTCAGAATCAGATGCTGCATCCGGTCGGATTCGAAATCCATGATCATTTCCAGCGCTTCGGGCGAGACGCGCTGATAATAAGCGGTATAGTCATAAGAGGTGAATGCGTTTTCCTGCCCGCCAATCGACGCTACCTTACCGGAAAACTCGCCTGCCGGATGGTTCTTCGTGCCCTTGAACATCAGATGCTCGAGGAAATGCGCTATGCCCGAAACGCCGGGCGCTTCATCAGCCGAGCCAACGTGATACCAGACCATCTGGGTGACGACCGGCGCACGGTGATCAGGGATGACCACGACCTTCAAACCATTGTCGAGCGTGAAACTGCTGATACCGTCAGACTGGGTGATATCGGGAAGCTGTGTGTCGGAAGCCTGCCCCTCAGGCTTGCTTTGTTGCTGGGCGGCGGGTTCTTCCGACTGCGCCCAGACGGTTCCTGTGCCAATCGGCAGAGCGAGAGTGAAACCCAGGGCAGTCGACAGCAACAGGCGCCGCAGTGAGGTGTTCTTCGCCAAGCGACATCTCCAATAGGTTTACCCGGAGAGACCGGGTGATATGCTTCAGTTCAGATCAGGCGCCAGATTGCAGCTGGATCAACCGGATGATCGTGTCGCCATAATTGCGTTCTTCAGTGACCACGAATCGCCCATCAAGATTAAGGGGCGCGTCCGCGACCTCTTCAAGCACTAAAAGTGCGTCAGGATTAAGCCATCCTCCGTCAAGCACCGACAACAGCGCCTTTTCACCCAGGCCTCGCCCGTAAGGCGGATCGGCAAAGATGAGATCGAATGGCTCCATGGTGCCTACAATGCCAAGCGCACAGGCGTCACGGCGCAGGATTTTGCTGTGGCCCTGCAAGCCGAAGGCTTCGATATTCTGGCGCAGAAGCCCCCGGCCTTCTGCCGATTCCTCGACAAAAGTGGCAAACCGCGCACCGCGAGATAAAGCCTCAAGCCCAAGCGCCCCGGTGCCGGCAAAAAGATCGAGCACGCGGGCACCCTCTACCTTGTCAGGAAAGCCGTGCGCGAGAATATTGAACAAGCTCTCGCGCGTACGGTCCGTGGTAGGGCGGATGGCGTTTGTGGCTGGCGTTACAAGGGGACGCCCGCGCAGCCTACCGCCGACGATCCGCACCGCTGCCTCCTGGTCTGCCATTCGGCTTGCCGTTACCAGAACCGCCGCTGCCTGATTTACCATCTGGCCGTCCACCCGATTTACCGGTTGGTTTTCCGCCGGGTCTTCCATCAGGCTTACCGCCACCTGGCCTGCGTGGAGCGTCACTGCGGGAGGTCGAGCGCGTATCGCGATCCGAACCGCCGAAACGACCCTCCCCACGTGGTCCTACAGGCTTATCCGGACGATCCGACCGCCGGCCATCGAAACCACCGTGCGGACGGTTATTGGAACGCTCACCTGAAGCGCCATCGCGCAATTCCGCACGCTCACGCTTTCCCGGACGGCGCTCCTTGCGGTCGTCCTCACGTCGATCATCGCGCTTGCCAGTCCCGTCAAAGCGAGGCCCGTGCGAAGGCTTCCCCTGTGGACGGGGACGATCCTTGTCGAAACGACCTTCGCCGCGTGGACCGCGACGCTCATCATTATCGTCTCGCCTTGGTCGCTCGTCGTCGTCGCGGCGCGGGCGCATCTGGAGATCACCGCTGAATTTAGCAGCACGATGCGGAACCTGATGCTCGACGCGCGCAGGCTTCGCTGCCGCTTTCTCGCCTTTTGGACGTGCGCCGGGCGCCATCCAGACATTAGCATTGCCGCGACGGCGCGGCTCTACCTTTTCGGTCTTGTCTTCACGCGGCTTGCGACGTTCGCCCTGACTGGAAATCCATTCGCGCTCGCGTGGAGCACGGCGGCGATCACCTTCAGGCTCCACCCTGCTCTGGTCCAGCTCGCGGCCCGTGCTACCTTTGACCACGGCATTGGAAAATTCATTATGGATCGGTGCGTCAAAATCGGCACCGGAATCCTCGATCAGCTTGTCGCCAAGCTGATCGCGCAAGATACGTCCCCTGATCTCGCGCACAGCGCCTTCCTCGAGATCGCCAAGCTGGAAAGGCCCAAAGGAAACACGGATCAGGCGACCAACCGTCAGGCCGAGCGCGCCCAGAATATTCTTCACTTCGCGGTTCTTGCCTTCACGCAGCCCGATCGAAATCCAGACATTTGCACCCTGTTCCCGCTCCAGCGCCGCTTCCACGCTGCCATAGAACACGCCGTCAACGGCAATGCCGTTCTTCAGCTCATCGAGCTGCGCCTGCGTGACCTTGCCATGCGCACGTACGCGGTAGCGGCGCAGCCAGCCGGTCGAGGGTAGTTCGAGAACGCGCGACAGGCCGCCATCATTGGTCAGGAGCAAAAGGCCTTCTGTATTGATGTCGAGGCGTCCGACCGAAAGCACGCGTGGCATTTCGGCAGGCAGCGCCTCGAAAACCGTTGCCCGGCCTTCAGGGTCGCGATTGGTGGTCACCAGACCCGCAGGTTTGTGATAAAGCCATAGCCGAGTACGCTCGGCAGGTTTTAGAGGCTTGCCGTCCACGGTGATCATGTCGGTACGCTTGACGTTCACGGCTGGGCTTTCCAGCACCTTGCCGTTGAGCGCAATACGCCCAGCTGCAATCATGGTTTCCGCTTCGCGACGTGATGCAATGCCCGCCCGCGCAAGGCGCTTGGCGATACGCTCGCTGCCGTCATCGTCGGCTTGTGCGTCGCGCGCGGGCCGCTTGCGGTCATCCGCATTGCGTGACACATCGCGGCCATCACCCTCGCGGCGGCGACTGGTACGGTCATCTGCCTGCCGGTTACGGCTCTGGGGGCGTTTTCCGCCCTTGTCGTCGTCTTCTGTGGTCATTTGATAGTGGCCTTTTCAGCAGCGCTACCGCATCGTCTTGCACCCTGAAGCCGGGTAAAGGACAATCAGGCCCGGGCCGGAGCAGACCGGATCGGAAACGCCAAATAATTCTGTTCGCAAATCGATTTCGATTTCGAGAATTATGCAGTAACAAATCGCATGCTGGCTTGCGAGCAAAATTTGACCGAATGCATGAAATGGATGGTCATGGCACGGATGTTCGAGATTGAAAATGCTGCAACGCCCATGGATGTGGCCCTCGAAGAAGCGCGGGCAGCAGCCACGCGCGGAGAGGTACCGATAGGCGCCGTCATCGTGCATGCGGGAAATATCATTGCGCGCAGTGGAAATCGCACGCGAGAACTCAATGATGTGAGCGCACATGCGGAGTTGCTCGCAATCCGCGCGGCGGGCGAGGCACTCCAAGCGGAACGTTTGAACGACTGCGATCTCTACGTGACGCTTGAACCCTGCGCCATGTGCGCGGCAGCGATTTCCTTCGCGCGCATCCGACGGCTCTATTACGGTGCGTCCGACCCCAAAGGAGGCGGTGTGGAACATGGAGGACGCTTTTACACACAGCCTACATGCCATCATGTTCCTGAAGTCTATGGAGGATTCAGCGAAAGTGAAGCCCGGGAAATTCTCAAAAAATTCTTTCGCGAAAAGCGATAGCCCTTAGTTCAGTGCGAATTGATTAATCAGTACCATCTATCGTTGCTACAAAATATACGCCACATATTCTTAGCGAAATCGCACAGAATTGCCGAGGTAAAAACCAAGCGAATAAAACCGACGCGAGCCAAATGCTAGGCAGGACTATATGCAAACTAAATAGCCGCATCCGGTGAACACAAGATGCGGCTAAAAATGCGATATTATAAACTATGATTAGTTCCAGGGCATATAATCACGCCAACCCTTGCTGCCCTTGCCGGCGGCCTTCTTACGCTCGCGCTCTTTTTGCGCCTCGTCGGTGCCAAGCTCGCCTGCGGCGGCAGTTGAAGCCGGTGCGCGGTAGGTCAGCGGTGGCTCGCTCAGATAACGGCGCGTCGCAGAATTTCCGTGCGACTGCTGGGCGCGCTGCGCCTTGAGGGCCGCGAGCTTTTGCGGGTCCACAGTGGGCGTGCGCGACGCATAATCTTCGCGGCGACTGCTGCCGCTTGGTAAGGCCACCTTCAGATTGTCGGCCACCGGACCGTCATGTTCGATCGGGGATACAAAATTCGGATCGTCGCGATTAGCCGTGATTTCGTCGCGCAGACGTTTGCGGCGCTGTTCGGGCGATTCCGGCCAGTTTGGATCACCAGCACTGGCGACGCTTTGCTGGGGCTGCGGCAACTGCCCCTTTTCACCGGCAGCCGGGCGCACAAGGTCCGGACGCGGCTTGTAATCGATCCGGTCTTTCTTTTTACCCTGGCCGAAGCTGGCCAGATTGGACATGTCGTCGAGGAGCTGAGAACTCGCTGTTTTGTCGGTTCCATAGGTCGGAGAAGACATGCAGCCGGAGAGCGAAAGCCCCGCAACAGCCGTCATCAATACCAGAACTCGTCCTTCAATCTTCATAAGCGCCACTTCTTTTACGCCTGCCGGTTTTTCAGCCGAATGCTTGCCTTTTGGAAAGCCTTGCCGCACAAAATCGGCAACTCCAAGGCAGATATTGAACTAATTAGAGAAAGCTTTGTACATGAGTGCAATCCATGCGGCAAGCCGCCTCATTGTCAGCAAGGCGGCTTGTTGCTGGTTGAACCTAACCGCCCAGACGGCCCAAAGCCTTCAATTCATGGAGTGCTGCCGCATCCCGCGCTGACACATCCGGGAATTCGGCGTCCGTTCCCACATCGTCGGTATAGCGCCATGAGCGCGCACATTTTTCACCCGTCGCGCGGATCGGGACCACGGCAACGCCGCTCACCTCATCGAGCGTGAAAGCCGCCTGCGGGGCGGACTGATCGGTGATCACGATGCCGCTGGTGATGCAGATTTCGGAGAAATCGAGACCATCAAGCGAATCGGCAAGGCTCTTGTCGGCAATATGCACGATCGGAGCAGCCTCCAGCGACGAGCCGATGCGCTTGTCGGCGCGTTCAAGCTCCAAGGCACCCGTTACCACCCGGCGTACAGCACGCACCTTGCGCCATTTTTCAGCCAGCACATCGTCGCGCCACTCAGTTGGGATCGCGCGGAACTGCTCCAGATGCACCGAAGTCGCCGAAGGATAGCGGTCGAGCCATGCTTCTTCCGTGGTAAAGGGCAGCATCGGCGCAAGCCATGTCGTCACGCGATCAAAAATCGCCCGCACTGTCTGAAGGGCTGCCTTGCGGCGCGTGCTCGAAGGCGCATCGCAATAAAGCGCATCCTTGCGGATATCGAAATAGAAGGCCGAAAGCTCGACATTCATAAAATCGATCAGGCTACGTGCGATCTTCTTGAAATCGAACGCGTCATAGCCCGAACGCACCACTTCATCGAGTTCCGCAAGCCTGTGCAGCATCAGCCGTTCCAGTTCCGGCAGATCAGAATGGGAAAGCGTCTCGCCGTCGTCATGGGCGAGCGTTCCCAACATCCAGCGCATCGTGTTACGCAGCTTGCGGTAAGCATCGATATTGGTCTGGATGATGCTTTTGCCCAGACGCTGGTCTTCCCAGTAATCGGTGGTCATGACCCAGAGACGTAAGATATCCGCGCCCGATTCCTTGATCACATCCTGCGGCGTCACCGTATTGCCGAGCGATTTCGACATTTTCTTGCCGTTTTCATCCATGGTGAAACCATGGGTGACAACTGCATTATAGGGCGCACGGCCCCGTGTGCCGCAGCTTTCGAGCAATGATGAATGGAACCAGCCGCGATGCTGGTCCGAGCCTTCGAGATAGACATCTGCAGGCCATTTCATGTCGGCACGATCTTCAAGCGTAAAGGTGTGGGTGGAACCGGAATCAAACCACACATCGAGAATGTCGCGCACCTGAACCCAGTTCTCACTGGCGCGGCTGCCCAGAAAACGTTCCCGCGCGCCGTCTGCAAACCATGCATCGGCCCCTTCGGCTTCAAACGCCTCCAGAATGCGCTTATTGACCACATCGTCCTGCAAAACATTGCCATCCTCATCGGCAAAGACGCAGATCGGCACACCCCATGCGCGCTGGCGCGACAGCACCCAGTCCGGGCGCCCTTCGATCATGGCACGCAAACGCGTCTGACCGGCAGCCGGCACGAAACGGGTGTCATCAATGGCTGTGAGTGCACGAGAACGCAACGTGGTGCCATCGCCAAGATTCTTGTCCATATAGACAAACCATTGCGGCGTGTTGCGGAAGATGACCGCTTTTTTCGAGCGCCATGAATGCGGATAGGAATGTTTGAGCCGCCCGCGTGCAAACAGGCGATCACGGGCGATCAACTGCTTGATGACCGCTTCGTTGGCGTCACCCTTCTTGCCGTTATCGTCGATGACACGCGCAGCGCCACCTTCGCGATCCGGCCCAAAACCGGGCGCGTCCTTGGTATAAAAACCAGCATCATCAACCGGGAACGGAATGGTTGGGTCAATGCCGCGTGCTTCCAATTCACGCACATTGTCCATCCATGCCTCAAAGTCTTCGCGGCCATGGCTTGGGGCGGTATGCACAAAACCCGTACCGGCATCGTCGGTAACGTGATCACCGGAAACCAGCGGCACGGTGAAATCATAGCCGCCGCCAAAACCTTTGAGCGGATGAAGTAAATCGATATTATCCAGTTGTTCTGAACTGACTGAATCCAAACGCTCATACGAAAGCTTTGCTTTTTTAAAGCATTCATCAGCTAGCTTATCAGCGAATATCAGCTTTTCACCTGCTTGCGGACCAAAGTCATTTTCAGCACCAGTAACTCTATAAAGGCCATACTCAACCCGCGGAGAATAGGCGACCGCACGGTTGCCGGGGATCGTCCACGGTGTAGTGGTCCAAATCACGATAGAAGATTGCAATAAATTATCCAAAAGCCTTTCACCTTTGGCATCCCCAACGACACTCGCTGCTCCTACCGGGAATTTCACCCAGATCATATCCGACTCTATGTCGTGATATTCGACTTCGGCTTCCGCCAACGCGGTGCGTTCGACCACCGACCACATGACGGGCTTTGAACCGCGATAAAGCTGGCCGGAGGCGGCGAATTTCAAAAGTTCACCGGCAATCCGCGCCTCGGCATGGAAATTCATGGTCGTGTAGGGATTTTCAAAATCGCCGCAGATCGCCAGTCGCTTGAATTCGTCCGATTGGATTTTGATCCAGCCGCTCGCAAATTCACGACATTCCTTGCGGAATTCGTTGATGGCGACCTCGTCCTTGTTCTTGCCTTGTGCGCGATATTTTTCTTCGATCTTCCATTCGATCGGCAGGCCATGGCAATCCCAGCCCGGCACGTAATTGGAATTGAAGCCTCTCATCTGGAACGAGCGCGTGATCACGTCTTTCAAAATTTTGTTGAGCGCGTGCCCGATGTGGATATTGCCGTTGGCATAGGGAGGCCCGTCATGCAGCACATAAAGTGGCCGGTCTTTGGCATCCTCTCGCAGCTTTTTATAGAGGTTCATTTCCTCCCAGCGCTGCACGAGCACGGGCTCACGTGCCGGAAGCCCCGCGCGCATCGGAAATTCGGTCTGCGGCAGATTGAGTGTCTTGGAATAATCGATTTTGGTCGTCTCGGTCATGATCGGTCTTAGCCTGTAAAGCCTGCAGTGAAAGGCAAGCATATGGATCAAGTACAAAAGGGATAACAGGGGGCTGCAAAAACACAGCCATTCGCTCCCGGACTTCCACGCTCAGAGTACCTGAACGTCACGCATCAGGCAAAGCGGGAGGCCGGGCCAATAATTCGTATGGCCATCATGATAAGCCGAAAATCCGTCATCATGGGGTCGCTTTTAGCAATGCGTTTGGCAAGAATAAAGAGGGCACGGACAAGAAAGGGACAGACAGGCGCTTTAATGCGCCTGTCTGTCCCTGAAAAAGGTGACAGTTCCCCGTTCTGATCAGTCGAGCGAGAAATCGAAACGGTAGGTGGCGGAAACACCGACCATGAACTGGTTACGCGAGCCTTCCTGTTTGACGATGCTCGAATTCTTCGCAGGACCCTGAAGGCGGCTATATTCGGCAAACAGAGACGTGTCGATCTTTTCGGTGGTCTTCCAGTTGATGGCACCGCCAAAGCCGACCGATTCCACCCCACCCTTAGGGCTATATTCTCTTATCCCGGATGCGGCGGATTCTTCGCCGCTGACACCGAAATAGGTCTTGAAATAATCTTTGGAGGCGAAGGTCGCACGCGGTCCCGCAGAGACGCGGATGGCAGGTGTCACATCATGGAATACATCGGCGGAAACATTGGCCACAACGCCATTATGGGCGCGAATACCGTGGCGGACTTCACCGCGCACACGCATCCAGTCAGTGGGATAGACTTCGGCAAAGCCACCGAGTTCACCGCCGAATTTCGTTTCCTTGAGACCATCGATTTCGGTATCGCGCTCAAACAGAAATTTGCCCGCCACGCCAACGCGGAAGCGGTCATTGTCGATCAGTGCGAAGGAAATATTGTCATTACGCGAGGAGAAGCGGGTCGATTCGCCCTGACGTCCCAGAGAAACCAACGGCTGGGCAGAGAACTTGTATTTGTTCGATCCGGTGAATTTGGGAGCGACCAGACCGGCAGCGCCGACCTTTAGATACCAATCGCCGGACCAAAAATATTTGCGCTCGGGCTGCGGCGTCACGGCCACTGCATCAATATAAGGCTCCTGCGCGTCAGCAGCATATGCGATTGAACCAGTCACAGGCGAAATCGCGCCTGCTATGAAAGCCAGAAAAAAAATACGCAAAACACAATACTCCAACAAACACCACCCCCAAAACTTGGGATGTTTAATAGTCTCTGTCGGAAAACCGTAAATTTTGGCTTAAAGTCTGAGATCAGCCTAAGAACAGAATGTTTCAGGCAAATGAAAGAACGTGATCTAGTGCGGAAAGCGGACGCGCTCCAGCCAGAACAGCTCGGGCTTCTTCTTCGTCACGCTTCATTTGTGCTACCAGCGGATCGAGACCTTCAAACTTCACTTCGCCGCGCAAAAATCCGAAGAACGACACGCAGGCGACGTCTCCATAAAGGTCGCCGGTAAAATCGAACAGAAATGTTTCCAGAAGCGGTAAACCATCGCTATCGACTGTCGGACGGCGACCGAAACTTGCCATGCCATTGTGCAAGCTACCGTCCTGACGCCGGAAACGCACAGCATATATGCCGTGCTTGAGGCTCGTGCGTGCACTCACTTGCATATTGGCGGTTGGAAAACCGAGCGTTCGCCCAAGCTTCTTACCGTGAATGACCTCGCCACAAAAGCGATAGCGATAGCCTAGAAGCCCCCCGGCCAAAGCGACATCTCCTTCGCTGAGTGCATTTCGCACACGGGTCGACGAGACGGGCTGCCCGCCCTCATCGCTGAACGCATCCACCAGAGTTACATCGAAGCCGGCACCCTCGCCTGCTTCAAGCAGAAAGTCGGGCGTACCGCGCCGTCCCTTACCGAAATGAAAGTCATAGCCGGTGACGACACGCCGCGCCTGAAGTTTGTCTATAAGGATATGCTGCACAAAATCTTCAGCCGAACAGCTGGAAAATTCCGCGGTGAAGGGCTGCTCGACAATGGCATCAAAACCCATCTGCTGCAAAATCGCGGCCTTCTCAGTCGCGCCTGTGAGGCGGTCTATGGGTTCGTCGGGGCGAAAGAAGCTGCGCGGATGCGGCTCGAAGGTAAGCACGACCGCAGGCAATCCGTCTTTATGAGCAATCTCAAGTGCCGATTCGAGAACCGCCTGATGACCGCGATGAACGCCATCGAAATTGCCGATTGCCACAACGCAATTATGCAGATGCTGCGGCAACGCATCGGCGCCCGAAAAGCGCTGAAAGACGGAGTTATTGATCCCGGATTGTACCATTGGGTGCCTGATCGTGCCTGTGGTCCAAAAATATCAGACGAGCGCCTGAAGGGTTGCAACAGGACGATGCCCGTGTTTTTCAAGAAAAGCGTTCATCTTTTCAAAATTTACGATCCCCTCACTCGTATAGTCTGCGGCATGAATGCCACCGGAGATATAAAGCACATCCAGACCGAAAGCGGCAGCGCCTTTTACATCGGTGAGCACGCCGTCTCCAATCCCAAGAATACGGTTCTTGTCAATTGTACCGCCACGCACCTCTTCTGCCGCCTCAAGGGCTGCTTCATAAATGGGGCGGTGTGGTTTTCCGGCAATCAGCGTACGACCGCCAAGTTGGCTGTAATCGCGCGCCAGAGCACCGGCACACCAAATGAGGCGCGCACCGCGCTCGACCATAATGTCGGGATTCGCACATATGAACGGCAGATTACGTGACCTCAGGCGCTGCAGGAGTTCGGCATAATCTTCCGGCGCTTCCACCTCATCATCAAAAAGTCCGGTGCAAACGATACCTGCAGCTTCGAATTCCTCGACCAATTCTACACCCAGTCCGTCATAGATCGACAACTCACGCTCGTTACCAATGTGGAACACCTTGCGCGGACCTTCCGCGATCAGATCGCGGGTCACATCGCCGGAAGTGACAACGCGGTCATAGGCATCTTCGGGCACGCCCAAAAGAAGCATCTGTGCTTCCACGCCCGGATGCGGACGCGGCGAATTAGTGACGAGGATAACCGTAACGCCCTGTGCACGCGCGCGCTTCAAGGCCTCCACGGCTGCCGGATAAGCGGCAACGCCATTATGCACCACACCCCAGACGTCGCAGAAAAGCACGTCATACTGGCCGGTCAGTTCATCAAGGCGTTCAAGCTTATTCATCATCTTCCTCTTGCATAGTCTCAAGTCTGCGTGTCCTGCCGACGGTACGCGCCCATGTAGAGCATTTTGCCACCAAATGGAAATATCCGAAGCCCTATAATGTAATTATGACACGCCGATTTGCTTGCAGTCGGGCAAATTTCGACAAATTCTGGGCCCAAGCGCCGACTTTTAAGACTGTGAAAACCATATACTCATCGGACCGTGCGTCCTACTCTTGATTCCAGAAAGCCAGTCCCCACATCCGCCCCTTGGCCTGAAAAACCGAGAGGTTCAAAGCGGTGAAAATTATCCATCATCCGCCTGTCAAAATCCTCAGGCAATCTTGACAAGTCCGCAGTCACATTCTATCTCAGAGCCACGTTAGCACTCTGGCAAAGAGAGTGCTAACAGCGCGGATCAGTCTGATCCGCTTCACAGGGTTCAACGTCTATAACACCAAGGGTTCATACCATGGCTGATATCAAGTTCCGCCCGCTTCATGACCGCGTCGTCGTTCGTCGCGTTGAGTCGGAAGCCAAGACTGCCGGTGGCATCATCATTCCGGACACCGCCAAGGAAAAGCCGCAGGAAGGCGAAATCGTCGCTGCCGGTTCCGGCGCTCGCGATGAGAGCGGCAAGCTTGTTGCTCTCGACGTCAAGGCTGGCGATCGCGTTCTGTTCGGCAAGTGGTCGGGCACCGAAGTCAAGATCGGCGGCGAAGACCTGCTGATCATGAAGGAATCCGATATTCTTGGCATTATCGGCTAATCACTTCACCGGACCGGCATCAGCCGGTTTAGGCTTACCAATTTAAATATCTGACCGGGATATTCCCAGGAGTAGAGTAAAATGGCTGCTAAAGAAGTAAAATTCGGTCGCAATGCGCGCGAAAAGATGCTGCGCGGCGTCGATATCCTCGCTGACGCTGTAAAGGTAACGCTGGGCCCGAAAGGCCGTAACGTTGTTATCGACAAGTCGTTCGGCGCTCCGCGCATTACCAAGGACGGTGTGTCGGTTGCCAAGGAAATCGAACTGGAAGACAAGTTCGAAAACATGGGCGCACAGATGCTGCGCGAAGTGGCTTCCAAGACAAACGACACCGCTGGTGACGGCACCACGACCGCAACCGTTCTGGCTCAGGGTATCGTTCAGGAAGGTGCCAAGGCTGTTGCTGCCGGCATGAACCCGATGGATCTCAAGCGCGGTATCGATCTGGCTGTCAACGAAGTTGTTGCCGAGCTGCTCAAGAACGCCAAGAAGATCAATACGTCTGAAGAAGTTGCCCAGGTTGGCACCATCTCTGCCAATGGCGAAGTTGAAATCGGCAAGATGATCGCTGAAGCGATGCAGAAAGTCGGCAACGAAGGCGTCATCACGGTTGAAGAAGCCAAGACCGCTGAAACCGAACTCGAAGTCGTTGAAGGCATGCAGTTCGACCGTGGCTACCTGTCGCCTTACTTCGTCACCAATCCCGACAAGATGATTGCTGACCTCGAAGACGCTTACATCCTTCTGCACGAAAAGAAGCTTTCCAACCTTCAGGCTCTCCTGCCGGTTCTCGAAGCTGTCGTTCAGACCTCCAAGCCACTCGTCATCATCGCTGAAGACGTCGAAGGTGAAGCTCTTGCAACGCTCGTCGTCAACAAGCTGCGTGGCGGCCTGAAAATTGCTGCAGTCAAGGCTCCGGGCTTCGGCGATCGCCGCAAGGCTATGCTCGAAGACATCGCGATCCTCACCGGCGGTCAGGTCATTTCCGAAGACCTCGGCATCAAGCTGGAAAGCGTCACGCTTGACATGCTGGGCCGCGCCAAGAAGGTTGCGATCTCCAAGGAAAACACCACGATCGTCGACGGTGCAGGCCAGAAGGCCGAGATCAACGCCCGCGTTGGCCAGATCAAGCAGCAGATCGAAGAAACCACTTCGGACTATGATCGTGAAAAGCTTCAGGAACGTCTTGCCAAGCTGGCTGGCGGTGTTGCCGTGATCCGCGTTGGCGGTGCAACGGAAGTTGAAGTGAAGGAAAAGAAGGATCGCGTTGACGATGCTCTGAACGCAACCCGCGCGGCTGTTGAAGAAGGCATCGTTGCAGGTGGTGGTACCGCTCTGCTACGCGCTTCTGCAAAAATTTCCGCCAAGGGCATCAATGCCGATCAGGAAGCTGGAATCAACATCGTTCGTCGCGCCCTGCAGACTCCTGCTCGCCAGATCACGACCAATGCTGGTGAAGAAGCTTCCGTTATCGTTGGCAAGATCCTTGAAAACGCTTCGGAAACCTACGGCTACAACACGGCAACTGGCGAATATGGCGACCTGATCAAGTCTGGCGTCGTCGATCCGGTCAAGGTTGTGCGCACGGCGCTGCAGAATGCAGCATCGGTTGCTGGTCTCCTGATCACCACCGAAGCCATGATCGCAGAGCTTCCGAAGAAGGACGCTGCTCCTGCTGGCATGCCTGGCGGCATGGGCGGCATGGGCGGCATGGATTTCTAAGAAATCCATAAAGCTCGCCCATGAGTTAAAATGCCTGCACCGCCTTGCGGTGCGGGTGGCGGCATGGATTTCTAAGAAATCCAACAGTCTTGAAATTGAGAAAGGCGGCCAATGGCCGCCTTTTTCATTGTGTAACTATTTGTGATTTATGGAAAATTTACCTTTTGGGCGCTTTGCGTGAATTTAGGTTTCAATTTAGCATCTTCTGATTGACTTGATGGAACCACTTGTGGTCAATCACACTTATCGAGATGGACTTCCTGTTTGCCCCCGCACCCTGGAAGTCCTGTCTTGGGCAACAGGAAAGGCAGACTTTGGTCTGCCTTTCCAATTAACATCGAAGTTTATTCGAAAGCCGCCGCGCTCCAGATTACGTTGGGTGGTGGTCAGCATTTTTTGGGAAATACAGTTGACGGTCCGGCGCAGCGCATTGAACCGCATGGGACCGTTACCAAGATAACTGACAACCAGCACGGTCTACCTACCCGCATTTCACCGAGGCTGCCAAGAATATGCTCGATCGGCTTGTCTGGTGGGGCAAGGCGCTCAAAGCCGCACGCGGCAACTAAACCCTGTCAGGCCGGAACGGGTCCCGTTCCGGCTCGCTGTCGCCGAAAACGCGGTTCAAACATGTCTTGACGCTCGACGGAGATAAAAAATCTGCGTCGGGAGTCCAATAATCAGCACAACGAGAAGAGAACCGAGAGCCAGTTTTAAAATTGGGGAGTCTGGATCGCTTGCAATTGGATGTCCGTCCGGCACGCGCCGCAAAGTTTCCGAGACACTGGGGACCATCAACAGAAACACACTCAAAGTCAGAAAAACCGTCTCAAGATATTTGCGGGCGCGTCCCAGAAATGCAACCTGTTCCACTCCGTAACCGGCGATCAGCAAAAGCAGCGTTACAGCGCCGATAATGCTGCTGAGCGGTGACTTGGCGACCAGAAAAACCGTAATGCATCCAAACATCATACCGGTGAAATACATAAGACCGGGCCTTGAGCGCGGGACGATGCGCCCATAGCGGGCAAGCATGTAGATTGCAGCGGGGATGGCCGGGAGGCTGCCCAGAGTATGTAGCCATCCCAGGGGCGATATTCCAAACATCAAATTACCTCTTATTGATCGGCGCGCATGTAGGTTTGTCCGCCTGTAATCGCCGTCTCCTCTTGAGAAGGCGACGTATCAGCCAAATTCCTACATCATAGCGTTCATTCTATTTGTCTCAATAATGTTTATTGCGATAATTAATAAATGCATAGGCGCCGCCCATTGTCCATAATGATTGTCGCAATAATTAATTTTGTGATAGAAAGTCCCTATGGACAGTTATATCCCGCTTGAGAACCAACTTTGTTTCTCGATTTATTCGACTTCGCTTGCCATTAATCGTTTGTACAAGCCTCTGCTTGACGAGCTTGGCATCACCTACCCTCAGTATCTGGTGTTGAACGTTCTCTGGGAAGAGGACGGACGCAGTATCAGCACAATCGCTCAGCGTATCGCTCTGGAGCCAAGCACGATCACGCCTCTGGTCAAAAGACTGGAAGCAGCAGGTTTGGTTCAAAGGATTCGCAGCGCAGAAGACGAGAGAACCGTGCACGTCAGATTGACCCAACGGGGGCGTGCTCTGCGCGAAGAGAGCCGCTGCCTTGGTGAAGCCTTGTTTGTCAAGGCGCACATGCCAGTCGATGACATGATCGCGCTCAACCGGGAGATACGCCGCTTATATAGCGCTCTTACGTTGGAGCAGAACGCTGAAAGCGCTAGTTCCGACTTGCCGTTACCGTGATCCGCCCTATGATTGTCGAAAACCGCATTGCGCTCCCGCGCGCCTGATTTCAACAAAGCAGAATGGACAAACCATGCGCAAGGAACTGCCAATCGCCACCGCCCCCAAAGATGGCCGCAAGATCACCGTTGTCTGGACCGACGATGACGATCAGCGCAACGAATCGCTCGCGCAATACCGCTCTTTGCAACAGTTGAATGCGGGTGGCGGCCAATGGGACGAGACCGATACCGGCTGGTGGATATTTACCGATAGCAAGACCCAGCGCAAAATAGAGCCGGTTGCTTGGGTTTCGGAAACCGAGGGCGGCGACGACAACGAAGACGATAATTGATCGTCAACGGTCACTGCGCGTCGATTAAAGTTGAATTGTTTCATCATATTTTGTCAAATGCGATCATTCTGCGCAGCGGTTGCAATGCCGCGCAGATTTTCACGTAGCGACGAGACAGCCGGAGATAAAACATGACCGCCACGCGTACCGAAACAGATACTTTCGGACCGATCGACGTCCCCACGGATCGTTACTGGGGTGCGCAGACGCAGCGCTCTTTGCAGAATTTCAAGATTGGCGGCGAGCGCCTGCCTTTGCCACTGGTGCATGCACTGGGCGTGGTTAAACGTGCCGCCGCTGAAACAAATATTGCACTCGGCAAACTCGATCCCGTGCTGGGTCAGGTCATTGCTGTCGCAGCTTCCGAAGTCATCGAAGGCAAGCTCGACGACCATTTCCCGCTTGTCGTCTGGCAGACGGGATCCGGCACGCAGTCGAACATGAACGCCAATGAAGTGATCTCCAACCGTGCCATCGAGCTGCTCGGCGGGGAAAAAGGCTCCAAGAAGCCGGTCCACCCCAATGACCACGTCAATATGAGCCAGTCGTCCAATGACAGCTTTCCCACTGCGATCCACATCGCGACCGCCGTCGAGGCGGTTAACCGCCTTTATCCCGCTCTTGAGCATCTGACGAGGTCGCTGAAGGTCAAGGAAGAAGCGTTTAAAGACATCATCAAGATCGGTCGCACCCACACACAGGACGCGACACCTATTACGCTCGGTCAGGAATTTTCCGGCTACCGCGTCGCACTCGACTATGCGCGCCAGCGTATCGAACATTCGCTCGCCGACATATTTTTGCTTGCGCAGGGTGGAACTGCGGTCGGTACCGGTCTGAATGCTCCCAAAGGCTTCGATACCGGCGTTGCCGATGCGGTGAGCGCCATTACAGGCCTGTCCTTCAAGACAGCACCCAACAAGTTCGAGGCACTGGCAAGCCACGGTGCGATTGCCAATTTCCATGGAAGCCTCAATGCGCTGGCAGCCGATCTGTTCAAAATCGCCAACGATATTCGTTTCCTCGGCTCCGGCCCGCGATCAGGGCTGGGCGAACTGTCGCTGCCGGAAAACGAACCCGGATCGTCAATTATGCCGGGCAAGGTCAACCCGACGCAGGCCGAGGCACTGACGATGGTTGCAACGCAGATTTTCGGCAATCATACCGCCGTGACGGTTGCCGCCAGCCAGGGCCATTTCGAACTCAATGTCTTCAAGCCCGTCATCGCCTATAATGTGCTGCAATCCATCCGTCTGCTGAGCGACGCCATGTTATCCTTTGCCGATCATTGTGTGGAAGGGATCGAGCCGAACCAATCCCGTATCAAGGAGCTTCTGGATCGTTCGCTGATGCTGGTGACCGCGCTTGCACCGGCCATCGGCTATGACAACGCCGCCAAGATTGCCAAGACTGCGCATAAGAACGACACGACCCTGCGCGAGGAAGCCCTGAAAAGCGGCCTTGTCTCCGAAGAAGATTATGATCGTCTTGTTCAAGCAGAACGCATGATCGCTCCTGAATAGTGATTGTTCGTAATTTGGATACAATCTGTCGAGAAGAGTGTCGCTTTTCTTGACAGATTTTAATCGTTAATGGGAGAACCCAGTTCAATTGGAGATATCCCATGTCCTCTATCAATGCCCCGACCAATGGTGCGGTCACACTCGTTGCCCGTATTCTTCTGACAATCCTGTTTATTCCTTCGGGTTTCAGCAAGCTGACGGCAATTTCCGGCACCGCCGGTTATTTTGCAAATCTCGGCCTTCCGCTGCCCACCGTCACGGCTGTTATCGTCGGCCTGATTGAATTCGTCGGCGGTATTGCCGTTCTCATTGGCTTCAAGACGCGCGTTGCAGCCATTCTTCTCGGCCTGTTCACCATCGGTGCGGCTCTTATTGGCCATGCAGTACCTTTCGATGAGACCGCATTCTTCAAGAATATGGCCATTGCCGGTGGCTTTTTCGTTCTCACCATGCATGGTGCCGGCAGCATCTCTGTTGATGCCAAGCGTGCCTGACTGAAACAGATTGGCGTCCAATCACCTGTAATTTTAAGCCTGATCTTACAGGCAATTGACTAATGCAGATTGGAATTCTTTTTAACTTATTGAAAAAGCTGCGCTATAAAGCGCAGCTTTTTTTATTGGTTGCACAGCATGGATTAAAACTGGCGATGTTGGTCAGGTTCGCTTTTATTCAATCCATCGATAGTTATGTTTTGAAAATTGCTCAGTTAATCAAGAAACCCTATTTCATCATGTCACTGCTGGCAGAGATATTGGATGAATGCATTTCCTATAAGTGCAGCATCGTGGTTGGCTAACAGACTGGCCGTCTCACTTTGTGAGGCTCTCGCGGATACGTGCGGCAATCTCAGAAACACCCGGCTTACCACGGCTTGATTTTGCGCAGACAAGACAGGCCTGCGAGCGCAGGATGATGCCATCTTCCAGAACTTTGAGATGATTGGCATGAAGCGTCGAGCCTGTCGAGGTAATATCCACGATCATGTCTGCGGAACCCGCAGCAGGCGCTCCCTCGGTAGCACCCAGACTTTCGACAATGCGATAGACCTGTATGCCGTGCTTTTGCGAGAAAAACTGCTGCGTCAGCCGCCAGTATTTGGTGGCAATCCGCAAACGGCGACCGTGGCGCTGACGAAAATCCGCCGCCACATCATCGAGATCAGCCATGGTCGTGACATCACGCCAGACGTCCGGCACAGCCACCACCACATCCGCTTGGCCGAACCCCAGTTCAGCTTCAATTGCCACGCGTTCATCGGCATGCGCCAGCGTTTCGCGCACCAGATCTTCGCCCGTCACACCCAGATCGACACTGCCGTAGCCCAGCTCGCGTGCGATCTCGGACGCTGACAGAAACAGAATATCAAGATGGTCATCGCCCTCGACCCGTGCGCGGTAATTGCGATTATCTTCCGGCAGGATCACCTTGTATCCGGCCTTTTCCAGAACGGCGAGCGTCTGCTCCTTCAAACGTCCCTTGGAAGGGAGTGCCAGCGTCACGCTCATGATGTTTCTCCCGCCAGGATCTGCAAGCGATCAAGCCAGATGGAAAAGCCAACACCCGGAATAGGCTCGGAGGCACCCAGCATGGTCAAAAGACGGTCGTAACGGCCACCACCGGCCAGAACCGTATCTTTTTGCGCTTGCGGGTTGCGGATTTCATAGACAAGACCAGTATAATAATCGAGTGGTCGTCCGAAAGACGCATCATAAATAAGGTCGCCAGTCGCAATACCCGCATCGGCAATGGCATTCTTGCGCGCCTCGAATTTCTGCAAGACGGCATTGAGATCAAGCGCATTATCAGCTGCAAAAGCCCTAAGCGTGATCGCTGCTGAATCAAGCGTTACACGCGTTTCAAGAAACTGGCGCAGCACATCAAGGGCTGATGACGGAAAGCGCGTGACCGCCAGATCTTCCTTCTCGATCAGACGCCGCGCGATTTCTGCGGGCGTGCGCCCTGCTCCGGGCGATATGCCTGCTTCGAGCATTTCAATTTCAAGAAGCCGTGCCAGTCCCGCCTCATCGCCTTCACTGACCAGAAGGCCGAGCTTTTCGGGCAATGGATCGCGCCGCTGTGCGCCGGTCAGCTCATTCAATGCCGCTTCCATGGAATGCGCATCGCCAAAGGCGCGCAACAGCTTCTTGCGCCAGCCCTGCGGCAGGCCCAGCGCCTTGAGAACGCCGGCAAACACCGATTGGTCGCCCAGCACGATTTCAAGCTTTGCGCCCGGGGCGACCGAATGCACGCAAGCCAGCGCATCAGCGATAGAGCGCGCGTCCGATGATGCTTCATCAGGCGCGCCCAGATCCTCGATACCGGCCTGAAGAAATTCGGCGGCACCATCGCGGCGTTGGCGAAACACCTCGCCAAGATAGGCATAGCGCTTTGGCGTGGCAGCGTTCAGCGCAATATGGTTGCGGCACACGGGAATGGTGAATTCCGGTCTCAGACACAGGCTATCGCCATTCTCGTTTTCGGTCAGAAAAATCCGGCGGCGCAAATCCTCGCCCGCCATATCCAGAAACGGATCGGCAGGCTGGATCAGCGGAATATCGACCAGTTCCGCCTCACACGCATCAAGTGTTCCGCGAAGCGCATTGAAAACCGTCGATGGGCGTGTTGCGATCATAGAGGCAATCACTTTTTGGCTTGAGCGCTATCCTGCGCCTGACTGGCAAGGATTTCGCGAACCGCGTCGACAAGGCCGCTTTCACTGACCGTGATCTGCGCCGGGCGGCTTTCGCGCCAGGTCACATTATCCTCGATCTCTGCCGACAGGCGCTTACCCTCGATCAAATCCTTGATCTGGACTTCACCGGCCTCGCGCTCCTGCGAGCCCTGAATAATGGCACAAGGCGCATTGCGGCGGTCGGCATATTTCATCTGCGCCTTCATGCCTGAACCACCCACATACATTTCAGCGCGGATGCCAGCCTGCCTGAGATCAGAGACCATTTTCTGATAGCGGCCAAGGCTTTCGGTATCCTTGTCCATGACCAGCACCACGACCGGGCCGATATTATCGGAAACATCGAGCTTGCCGAGGTTTTTGAGCGCCGTCATCAAACGAGAAACGCCGATCGAAAAGCCGGTCGCAGGTACCGGCTCGCCACGGAAGCGCGACACCAGACCGTCATAACGACCACCGCCGCCGACAGAACCGAACACCACCTTCTGGCCATCCTCATTGGTAACGTCGAACAAGAGCTCGGCCTCAAAAACCGGGCCGGTATAATATTCAAGTCCACGCACAACCGATGGATCGATTTTGACACGGCCCTCATAGCCGCCCGCCAAAAACAGCGCCTGCATGTCGGAAAGCTCACGCACGCCTTCCTCACCCTTGGCATTGCCGGCTACGACCAATTGCAGGTTGGCGATGGTTTCAGCCCCGGATGCTCCGCCCGCAGCGGTGAAAGCCAAAATCTTTTCGATTGCCTGATCAGGCAATTCTGCACCCTTGGTAAAGTCGCCGCTCTCATCAAGTCGGCCCTTGCCCAAGAGAAGGCGGACGCCTTCCTGGCCAAACTTGTCGAGCTTGTCGATAGCGCGCAGCACATTGAGCCGCTTTGCGGCATTGCCCTCGCCTTCGAGGCCGATTGCATCGAGCACGCCGTCGAGCACCTTGCGGTTGTTGACGCGGATCACATAATCGCCGCGCTGAATACCCAGACGCTCCATCGTATCGGCCATCATCATGCACATTTCGGCATCTGCCGAGACATTGGGTGCGCCGACCGTATCGGCATCGAACTGCATGAACTGGCGGAAACGGCCCGGGCCCGGTTTTTCATTGCGGAAAACCCAGCCGTTGCGATAGCTGCGGTAAGGCTTCGGCAGGCTCTCGAAATTTTCGGCAAAGTAGCGCGCCAGTGGAGCCGTCAGATCGTAGCGCAGCGACAGCCATTGCTCGTCATCATCCTGGAATGAGAACACGCCCTCATTGGGCCGGTCCTGATCGGGCAGAAATTTGCCAAGCGCATCGGTGTATTCGATAAGCGGTGTTTCCACCGGCTCGAAACCATAAAGGTCATAGACTTCGCGGATGGTCGCCATCATTTTTTCGGCGGCGCGCAAATCATCCGGAACCCGGTCGACAAACCCGCGCGGCAAACGCGCTTTCATCTTGTCCGCTTTATCGGCCATTTTTCCTGCCTGATTGCTGATTATCCATGGATGCTGAAGAGGCCAGCAATCCGAATTGCCCGTTTCCTAACCGATCAGCACTGGTGCGGCAAGTGTGCTGGAGCGATTTGATGCTTACATAAGAGCGTTTAGGCTCATCATCAGGCTCCATGCAATGGTGGCACACGAGCAGACAGGATAATTAAGTTTGATCCCGGACTATTCGGCGGCAATGAGGGGTAAATCGCCTTGCGCGCCGGTTGCTATCTCGTACGGCATATCGAACTGTACCGGACGCAGCGAAATGTAACCGTTGCGGATATCCAGCACGTGCGAATAAACCTGCGCACCGTTTTCGAGAAGCGGAAGCTTGTCCTCATGCATGATGCTGATGACGATTGCCTGCGGGCAACGGCTTTTCAAAGCTTCATGAAAGCGCATCTTGGCAGCCGGATCGAGTGCACCGGTGGCTTCGTCAAGGAAGATGACCGATGGCTTATGAAGAAGGATACGCGCCAGCACGAGCTTCTGCTTCTGCCCGCCTGAAAGCACCATATCCCATGGCGAACCGTCCGCATCTGCCTCGTTCATGCGCTCGATAAATTCACCGAGCCCCGCTTCATGCAAGACGGCCGCAACGGCAAGATCGCTAAAATTATCGGCATCTCCCGGCAGTCCGACAAGCTTTTTCAACGAGACCGAAGGAAATTTGGCTTCCTGTGTCGCATAGAGCACGGAGGCGTTTTGCGGGAAGATGATTTCGCCTGCACCGTAAGACCAGAGACCATTCAGCGCCTTGATAAATGAGGTTTTGCCCGAGCCGGATTCACCGCGCATATAGACCCAATCCCCCGCACGAATATTGATCACCCCCGAGCGCAGGAACGGCGTTTCGGTGTCAGGCCCCTGCATGAGCGCCAGATTGCGGACCGACAGCCCGAAACGCGGATGCTGCGTAGCAAAGGCAAAGCGGTTGATGCCGGAGCGGGCATAAAATTGTGCCGGATCGCTCACATTTTCAATCGATTGCGCAAGGCCGGTAACGCGACCTGCATTGGCGCGCAAATTGGCGATGGCCGGCATAACCTGAATGAACCATGAGCAGTCATTGATCATGGCCGCGACCAGCTCAGCGCCCGTCACATAATTACGAAAATTCACGGCACCACTCATATAGGGAAGCAGGCCCGGTATATAGGCGATAATACGGTTGGAGAGAAAGCCATAGGCCTGCGAAAAGGCCAGATAACTCGCATCGAAGCGGTTGAGCTTATGCCACGTTTGATCGACATCCGTGTAAAGACGGTTGTTCACCGATTGCTGAACGGGTTCGCCTTTGGACGCGGAAATCTGGAAGCTGCGACGCAGAAGCGTGGTCCATTCTCCACGGTAGGAGCCTTCCGCCTGCTGCATGCGCAGGTTCAGCCGCTCAAGACGGCGACCAATCAAGACAGCTATCAGCGTGCCGAGCGGTACATAAAGCACGATGGCCGCAAAAGCGAGAAACGCGCCGCCATAGGCACCGAACAGTTCCAGCCCCTGAACCTCGGTTGACATTTCAATGAGTTTTTGCCCAACAAAAAAGCCGGACATCAGAACACCAACAATTCCTGTCACCAGACCAATGGCACCACCAGTCATGCCCTTGACCGATTCCTGCAGGCGCTGATCGACATTATCGATATGATCCTTGCCGCGGCCCTGCTGCAAATGGAAATGCGCGTGGCGTCCGTTCAGCATCGCGCTCGAGAACTGGTCGTTGAGCCATTTGCGCCATTTGCGATGCAAGGTCGTCGACAGAAAATGCCGCGAGCCGACGAGCATCACGTCCTTGGCAAGCATCAGTGCAATGAGAATGCCAGCGTTGGCTGCAATAGCCAGAAGCGGATGCTGCACCGGAGCCGTGTTGACGTTAACGATGGAGTTCATCATCAGGCCGGAGGCCTCGGCCACCCAGACCGTCGTCTTGCTGACGATTGCTGTCAAAACAAAGATCGCGATGGTTAGCGCCCAGGCTTCTTTCCAGCGGTCCGAAACCCAGTAGGCGCGCATCAGCCCCCAGAAGGATGTCATTGAAGCCATGGCAGACCGTTCCCCTGTCTGCAGGGTATGCCGATCTGTCTGCCGTATTTGCTTCAATTGATCACCTCGCTCAAGCCACTGCGATAACGCGCTGTAACATATTGCAACAAAGTGTGCTTAACACAGTATTAATAGTCAATACAAAACGCGAGCACATAAGGGTGAGTTCTATGCCTGAGAGGGCCAATAGATTGAAAACACTGAGCTATAATAATCACTAATTAACCAAAAAAACTTTCCCGAAAGTCCAGGTTTTCGATGAGTCCATTGTTACAGAAAATAAAATTCAAACGATTTGACCTTTCCCTCGCTGCGCAAATCACTTTAACATTTAAAGATATAAAGATTTCTTTATATGATATTGACACGACATCAGTTCTCGCTCACACTAAAGTAATCGTGGTCCTCGCCGCCAATCGGGTGGCGAGGCTAAGAGGGAATCCGGTGCGTTAGGTATTTATATTAAACACAGGTCCGGAGCTGCCCCCGCAACTGTAAGCGGCGAGCCGACATTCATTTCAAGTCACTGGAATGCGTATTCCGGGAAGGCGAATGAAGGCTTTGACCCGCAAGCCAGGAGACCTGCCATGATGCAGTAACGTCCACGGGCGGGGTGTCCCGATGTGTCGCAGCAACCGCGCTTCAGCGGGCGGTTTTGCGTTGCACGCATCCTAAAGCCCCTGCCCCAACCTGAATCGGGGTAAACAGTCATGTCAAACGCCACCATCGCTACCGCCACGCTGGGCGTGCCGCGCATCGGCCGCCATCGCGAACTTAAATTCGCGCTTGAATCCTACTGGTCGGGCAAGAGCGACGCATCGCAGCTCCTGGATACGGCAAAAGCGCTCAGAGCCGCCAACTGGCTCGAGCAGAAACAAAGCGGTATCACAAAAATTCCATCGAATGATTTCTCGCTCTATGACCATGTGCTCGATACGGTCGCCATGGTGGGTGCCATTCCATCCCGTTATGGCTGGACCGGCGGAGAGGTCTCACTCGACACTTATTTTGCCATGGCACGTGGGCTCGAAGGTGAAGCTCCATCCTGCGGCCATAACCATCACGAGCACAGCTCTTCAGGTGTGACCGCAATGGAAATGACCAAATGGTTCGACACAAATTATCATTATTTGGTGCCGGAACTGGCAGACGATCAGGAGTTCGCGCTCTCAAGCACCAAAATTCTAGATCATTTTCTGGAAGCCAAGGCGCTAGGTGTCCATACGCGCCCTGTTCTACTTGGCCCTGTGACATTGCTGAAACTCGCCAAACCGACGACGCCGGGCTCCAACCCGCTTACGCTGTTGCCGAAACTGTTGCCGGTCTATGTGCAAATTCTGCAAAAGCTGGCAGGCGCTGGCGCAGACTGGGTGCAGATCGACGAACCCGCACTTGTTCTGGACTTGATCCCCAACGAACTGGCGGCCTATGAACTCGCATACAGGCACCTGGCATCTGACGCCCACCCAAAAATCATGTTGACGACCTATTTCGGCGCGCTTGGCAACAATCTCGATACGGCCCTGTTACTGCCCGTAGCAGGACTGCATGTCGATCTGGTCCGTGCGCCGGAACAGCTTGCAGACATCGCTGCAAAGATAAGTCCTGAACAGGTTTTGTCACTTGGCGTTATCGACGGACGCAATATTTGGCGCTCCGATCTCGTTTCGATCATCGACCGGATAAAGCCGATCTTCGAGCAGCGCGGTTCCCATGCAATCGAGATTGCGCCATCCTGCTCGCTTCTGCATGTGCCGATTGATCTGGATCTCGAAGATGCGCTCGACGCGGATTTAAAAAGCTGGCTTGCCTTCGCCAAGCAGAAGATCGATGAACTGACCGTTCTTGGCAAGGCGCTGGCGTCGGGAAAAAACACCGTGCTGCCGCAACTGGAAATTGCAAGCGAGGCCATCGTCGCACGAAAAGCGTCCACAAAGGTGCACGACAAGAATGTCGAAAAGCGCATCGGCTCCATCGATCAATCCATGCTGCGCCGCACTGGCGCTTTTGCCGAGCGCCAGAGACTTCAAAGCGAAAAACTCGGCCTGCCGCGTTTTCCGACTACCACCATCGGCTCCTTTCCGCAGACGCCTGAAGTTCGCAAGGCACGCGCCGCCCATAACAGGGGTGAGCTCGGCGACAGTGATTACGAGGCCTTCCTCCGCACCGAAACCGAAGCAGCCATCCGCTGGCAGGAAGAAATCGGTCTTGATGTGCTCGTGCATGGTGAATTCGAGCGCAACGACATGGTGCAATATTTCGGGGAGAAACTCTCCGGCTTCGCCTTTACCAAACATGCCTGGGTGCAGAGCTACGGCTCGCGCTATGTGCGCCCACCGATCATTTTCGGCGATGTTTCTCGGCCTCAACCGATGACGGTCGGCTGGTGGCGCTATGCCCAGTCTCTGACCGCCCGTCCCGTCAAAGGCATGCTGACCGGGCCGGTCACAATCCTGAACTGGTCATTCGTCCGCGACGATATTCCTCGTGCTGCCACCTGCCGCCAGATTGCGCTCGCCATCCACGACGAGGTCAGCGATCTGGAAAAAGCGGGGGCGGCAATGATCCAGATCGACGAGGCGGCCTTGCGGGAAGGCCTGCCCTTGCGGCGGTCGGAATGGAAGACCTATCTCGACTGGGCGGTTGAATCTTTCCGTATCTGTTCAAGCGGCGTGGTCGATCAAACCCAGATCCACACCCATATGTGCTATTCGGAATTCAACGACATCATCGACGCGATTGCGGCCATGGATGCGGATGTGATTTCCATTGAGACCTCGCGCTCACGCATGGAACTGCTTGATGCATTCAACGCGTTCAAGTATCCAAACGAGATCGGGCCCGGCGTCTATGACATTCATTCGCCACGCGTACCGGACGTAAGCGAGATGACCGATCTTTTATCACTGGCCCGCAAGAGGCTTTCCGATAACCAGATTTGGGTTAATCCAGATTGTGGCTTGAAAACGCGCAAATGGGATGAAGTCCGCCCTGCTCTTGTCAATATGGTGGCTGCAGCCAAGGCTCTACGTGCTACGCTGGGCTGATGAAACATGACAAACTGTCCCGCTTTGCTCATGCAAAGCGGGGCATCGCAGATTATTTTACTTCACATAAAGTGCATGCGAGCGCTGCAGATGCCGTAGCAGGGCGGCTTTCGGCAAAGACCCAATCGCCTGCCCTTATCTCAAGGGCCTGTTGATTGGCCGCTCTATCTGGAAGGTGGAAGGCTATCTTGATAGCCTCGACAAATGTGCGCGCAAGATACAATAAATCCCAAATCCGCCAACAAGGAGTAGAATCATGAAAATTGCAGTAGCGGGCGACAGCGCCGGTGAAGGCCTCTCAAAAATTCTGGCCGATTATCTCAAGGATCGTTTTGAGGTTTCTGAAATCTCGCACACGGACGCCGGACCGGATGCATTTTATGCCAACCTTTCCGATCGGGTTGCCTCCGCCGTTCTTGATGGCACCTATGACCGCGCTATTCTGGTTTGCGGCACCGGTATCGGCGTTTGCATTGCTGCCAACAAGGTTCCCGGCATTCGCGCTGCATTGACCCATGATACCTATTCGGCAGAACGTGCAGCACTGTCTAACAATGCCCAGATCATCACCATGGGCGCACGCGTGATCGGTTCGGAAGTCGCCAAGACAATTGCTGATGCCTTCCTCGCGCGGACATTTGATGAAAAGGGCCGTTCGACTGGCAATGTAGACGCCATTAACGCAGTCGATGCTAAATATAACGCACGTTAATTCGTTTCCGTACATGTTTCCTGCACACGGGCGCAGCAGCGTCTACGCTCGTGTGCATGTCTGGCTTTCAAACAATTGCCGGAAATTCTTTCAAAACCGGATTGAACCAAATTGCATGAGCCGCGTTTATTTAACGTTCGTTAACCATAACGGAGGCTGTCATGCTCTGGTACTATAAATTGGAAAGCGCTTTTGCCGCCACATTCGTCATCGGCGCGGCTCTCACCTTCTGGTGGATGTAAAGCGGATCGTTCCGCTTCGTTTTCCGACGCATTTATTTACAATCTAAAACGGAAAGGGTGCACAATGGAGTGGCTCCAATGGGCAGGCTATGCCCTGATCGCTTTCATGCCTGCAATTATTCTCGGCCTCACCTTTGTTGAAAAAGGTCGGATTTGACAGGCAATGAGCACATCAATCAAATGCGAATACATTAGAATTAAATAGCGCGCTTCGGTCTGATATGAAAGGGCCGAAGCGTTTTTGAGTATAATTGATATTTTTAAAAAAACCACTTTTTCCTCTCCCGGTGTTCTTCATGCTTTGTGCTGGCATTTTTGTAATTTCGGATGACTTTCGTGTATGCAACGCATATGCACGAATAAACGAAATCAAGAATTTTCTGGCATGAAAGGATATCATCATGAGCGAAGCCATCCTGCTAACGGTCGATCATCTCTTTGAACTTGCCAGCGATATCTTCCGCAAAGCCGGGTTGAGTGAAGCCCATGCCCAATCGGTTGCCCGTACAATCGTTGCGGCAGAACGGGACGGCTGCAAATCGCATGGCGTATACCGCATCGAGGGATGCCTGCGCACCATTAAGAGCGGCAAGGTCGTGCCCGACGCCGTGCCGATGTTGACAGTGGATGAAAGCGCGGTCGTGCGCGTCGACGCCAAGGGTGGCTTTGCCAATTTGGCCTTTGAAACCGGAACACCGGCCCTTGTGGAACGTACCCGCCAACTTGGGCTCGCCGCCCTCGTCATCAATGATTGCACGCATTTTGCAGCGTTGTGGCCCGAGGTTGAAGTGCTGGCGCAATCAGGCCTGTCTGCCATTGCCATGTGCCCAAGCTATGCCACGGTCGCGCCTGCAGGCGGCACAAAACCGCTGCTCGGCACCAATCCTTTTGCGTTTGGCTGGCCGCGCCCCGGTGAAAATCCCTATGTCTTCGATTTTGCAACCAGCGTTGCAGCGCGCGGCGAACTCGAACTCTACCGTCGTGCTGGAAAGCCTCTGCCGGAAGGCTGGGCGATCGACGCGGATGGCAACCCCACCACCGATCCTGAAGCAGCGCTCGAAGGCGCGATGCTTCCATTCGGCGGCCATAAGGGCTCAGCCATTTCAACGATGATCGAACTGCTGGCTGGTTCTATGATCGGCGATTTCAACAGTCCCGAAGCGCTCGAATTTTTGGGAACCACCACCATTGCGCCCCGCCATGGCGAGTTGATCATCGCCTTCGATCCCGCGCGTATGGCGGGCGGACGTGGCAATCCACTCCAGCATGGCGAAGCATTGATCGAAGCCATTGTTGGACAGGGTGCTCGCCTTCCCTCACAGCGTCGGTTCGCGGCGCGCAGCGTATCACTTGCCAAAGGCATTTCGCTGAACCAAGCCGAAATGTCCCAACTAGACATGCTGCGCGAAAAGGGACTGGATGCAGTCGCCTAAGCCTAATCGGTCGGCCCGTCCCCGGGCCGCAAAACCTGTTCGGCCTGTGTCGACTTTTGGTGCGTGAAACCCTTGAGACCAGGTGCGGTTTCTTCCGCGTCGCGTTTGATCTCGACGGGGCTCATCGCATAATGAACGGCAAGAGATGCAATGGAAGTCAGCGCGCTTGAGTGAATGCGCTCATAGCCGTGCGATGCATCGACACCGAAGGCCAGAAGCGCTGTGCGCACATCATGTCCCGCCACGACCGCCGATGCGGCATCGGAGCGATAATAGCGAAAAACATCCTTCTGCACCGGAATATCGTTTTCCAGGCAGAGATCGAACAGTTTCTTTGTCAGGTGATAATCGAACGGGCCGGTCTGATCGGCCATGGCTAGGGTGACGCCAAACTCCGACGAATTTTGCCCGTCAGCACTGGTGCCATTATCGATGGCGACCAGCGAGGCCATGTCAGGTACCACAACCGCCGAGGCACCAACCCCCACTTCCTCACCGATCGTAAACAACCAGTAGGTATCGACCGGCGTTTGAGCATTCACCCTCTGCATGGCTTCAAGCGCTGCAAGCATAATGGCAACGCCCGCCTTGTCGTCGAGATGGCGCGAGATGATGAAGCCATTATCGATGAATTCAGGTGTCGGATCGACCGCGACGATATCACCGACATCAATGCCAAGCTGGACAAGATCATCCTTGTTGCGGGCAAGCGCATCAACGCGCAGTTCGACGTGCCGCCATCCAACGGGCTGTGTATCGACCTCATCATTGAAGGTGTGGCCGGATGCTTTCAATGGCAGGATCGAGCCTCGATAAATGCCCCTGGACGAGAAAATAGACACGCGTGCGCCCTCAGCAAAACGCGCCGACCAGTTGCCAATCGAAACCAGTTCAAGCCGCCCGTTGTCTTTGAGATATTTGACCTGCGCGCCCAATGTGTCGACATGCGAGACGATGCCGCGCGCCGGGCGCTCGGAGAGGCCCGATCGTCGTGCGCGGATCGCACCGCGCCGCGTCAGCATCACATCAAGGCCAAGCGCTTCGAGCTCATGGGCAACATAGTGCACCACTTCATCGGTGAAGCCTGTCGGGCTTGGTATCGCAAGCAGGGCTTTAAGCCGCTCGATGAGATAATCCTGATTAATGGAAATCAAACCATGCATGATCCAGCCCTACCCCGCATATGAACCCAGTTGCGGAAACAAGCATTCAACGAAGCGCGCCGCAGTCGGGCGAGGTTCGTGATTGGCAAGGCCCGGGCGCTCATTGGCTTCCACAAAGATATAGTCCGGCTCTTCCGGGTCTTTGACCATGAAATCGATGCCGACCACCGGAATATGGATAGCGCGTGCCGCCTTGCACGCCGCCTCGACCAAAGTTTCATGCACACTCGCCGTCACATCGTGGATGGTGCCGCCGGTGTGAAGATTGGCAGCCTTGCGCACCGTAATTTCACGGTGGTCGGCAAGCACGTCTTCAAGCGCCAATCCCTGCCCCTCAAGGCATCGTCTGGTTTCATCGTCGATGGGTATGCGGCTTTCGCCGCCCGTTGCTGCCAGACGGCGGCGCGATTGCCGTTCGATCAGCTTGCGGATTGTTGTACGCCCATCTCCGACCACACGCGGCGGACGGCGGACGGCGGCAGCCACCAGCTTGTAATCGATGATCACCAGCCGCAGGTCCTCGCCGTCAAAGCAGGCTTCCAGAAGCACTCGGTCGCAAACCGTTTTCGCACGTTTGATTGCGGCGCGCAGATCCTTCATCGTGGTGATGCCCACAGAAATTCCCCGCCCCTGCTCGCCACGTGCCGGTTTCACCACCAGTTTGCCGTGGCTTTCGAGAAAATCCTGCAAGGCACTTTCGTCCGCATCGGCGGAAATCTGTTGCGGTACGACGAGACCAGCCTTTTCCACGACGCGACGCGTCACCGCCTTGTCATCGCAGATCGACATGGCAACACCTGAAGTCATTTCCGACAGGCTTTCACGGCAATGTACAGAACGTCCGGCATAGGAAAGACGAAAAAAACCGCCTTCAGCGTCGGTCACGTCTACCTGCACGCCACGGCGCATGGCTTCGTCTACGATTATGCGGGCATAGGGATTAAGTTCATCGACCGATTGCAATGGTGAGGCGAAAAACTTTTCATTGATCGCGTTCTTACATTTGATCGCGAATAGCGGAACGCGGCGAAATTTCAGCTTTTCATAAAGCCTGATGGCATTGTCATTGTCATGCAGCACCGACAGATCGACATGGCTCAAACCCCGTGCCTGAAAATGCTCGGCAAGTTTGCGCACCAGCTTTTCGCCGATACCGGGCTGGCGGGCTTGCGGGTGAACCGCCAGACACCAGAGTGAGGCACCTTGATCGGCGTCGCCGAACAGGCGCCGATGATTAAGCCCGGTCACTGTGCCGATCACTTCGCCGGTGGCGTCGTCCTGTGCCACGAAATAAGTGACGGCGCGATTGTCGCGATCCTCCGAGAAGAAATCGGGCCGCAACTGCACCATACCGCAGGCGGCATAGACACCGTTAATGCCTTCGGCATCCGCTTCAGAAGCGGCGCGGCGAATGGTTACACCGCGTATGCGCCGACCGCCGG
Organism: Brucella sp. BE17; assembly: GCF_039545455.1. NCBI lineage: Bacteria > Pseudomonadati > Pseudomonadota > Alphaproteobacteria > Hyphomicrobiales > Brucellaceae > Brucella > Brucella sp. BE17. The sequence continues at coordinate 798,667 of NZ_CP154468.1, forward strand.
GGCGATAGGTTGCAAGTTCCAGCCGATAGGTGTGTGAGGGATCGAGGAATATTTCGTGCGGCGCCATCGACAAGAGCACATGCGGGTCGCTGGCATAGAACAAAATATCCCGGCTTGCGGGGGCTTCGGCACGCAACGCCTCGATAATTGCTTCATTGCTTTCAAAAGTCTGCGCAAATAGTAGCCGCCCCCAACCGCAATCGAGCGCCACATTGGTTTTGCGCTCGATATTGTCCTGCTCCTGATGAAAGCCTGCGCTTTCGGGGTTACGCAGGCGCGTCAGACGGTGCGAAAAGGCCCTCGTACCCTTGGTCTTTTGCCGCGTCATATTTACCTCACCGCGTTTATGCATGTCATGCCTCCTGAGTCTGGAGCCACATTTCAAGAAGGCCCGCCTGCCACAATTCCGACCCGCGCAGCGGCGTGATATGATCGGAGGGATTAGCGAACAATTGATCCAGATAATCGCGCTGAAAAAGACCGCGCTCACGCGCTTTTTGCGAGGAGAGCGCATCGCGCAGCATATCGAGATAAGGCCCGGCAATATATTTGAGCTGCGGCACCGGGAAATAGCCCTTTTTGCGATCGATGACTTCGCTTGGAATGATTTTTCGCGCTACATCCTTCAATATGCCTTTGCCGCCATTACGCAGCTTTTCTTCCGGCGGAATGCGTGCGGCAAGTTCGACCAGTTCGTGATCAAGGAATGGCACACGTGCCTCCAGCCCCCATGCCATGGTCATGTTGTCGACACGCTTGACGGGATCATCCACCAGCATGACATTGGTATCAAGCCGCAAGGCGCGGTCTACGGGTGTATCTGCGCCGTCTTGCAACAGATAATCTTCGAGCAGCGCCTGACTGTAATCGCGCTCGGGCATCCATTGCGGAGCAAGCTGCGTTGCCAGCACTTGGTGTGAACGGTCGCGGAAACCCCTCGCGTAATCGCCGACGACGTCGTTGGAATCGACCAGCGGTGGATACCAGTGATAGCCCGCAAAGACCTCATCTGCGCCCTGACCCGACTGCACCACCTTGATATGCTTCGAAACCTCTTTCGATAAAAGATAGAAACCGACATTGTCATAGGAGACCATCGGTTCGGACATCGCGGCGATGGTGCCGGGCAGCGCATCCATAAGGTCGGATGACGGCACGAAAATCTTGTGATGCTCGGTGCCGTAATGTTTTGCGATCAAGTCGGAATAGACGAATTCGTCGCCTTTCTCGCCATTGGCCTCTTCGAAGCCGACAGAAAAACTCATGAGACCAGCCTGCCCCGCTTCGGCCAGAAGGCCAACGATGAGGCTCGAATCGACACCACCCGATAAAAGCACACCCACCGGCACATCGGCAATCATCCGGCGCTTGACTGCAACGCGCAGCATGTCGAGAAGCTGGTCCTGCCAGTCCTCACGGCTCATCGCGCCATCCCCCGCAAGTCGTTGATACCGCGCCTGCCAATAGATATTATCCCTGAAGCTGCCATTGGCCTCATAGATGCGTATGGTTGCGGGTGGCAGTTTGCGCACACCATTATATATAGTGCGCGGCGGAGGCACGACGGCGTGGAAACTCATGTAATTATGCAGTGCCGCACGGTCTATGGACGTATCCACACCGCCCGCCTTGATCAGCGCCGGCAGCGCCGAGGCAAAGCGCAAAGCGCCATTCGTATCAGCCAGATAAAGCGGCTTGATACCGAAACGGTCGCGTACGAGCACAAGCCTGCCCGTTTCGCGTTCATGAAGGGCAAAGGCGAACATGCCGAGGAAACGCTTTACACAGTCTTCGCCCCACGCATGCCATGCCTTGAGAATGACTTCTGTGTCGCCATCGGAAAAGAACTTATAGCCCTTGGTCTCAAGTTCAGCGCGCAACTCACGGAAATTATAGATGCAGCCGTTGAACACCAGTGTCAGGCCAAGATCGGAATCAATCATCGGCTGCTGTGATTTTTCGGAAAGATCAAGGATTCTCAATCGTCGGTGTCCGAAACCAATATTGTCTCTTATCACTATCCCAGATGCGTCCGGCCCACGGGGGCTGAGCACATCTGCCATTTTCGAGACTGCCGCAACCGACGGCGAACCGCCATCGAACCTGACTTCTCCGCAAATTCCACACATGAAAAGGGTCGAAACCTCCATTATCATTCATCATAAAAATGAGGCCGTCGCGTGGATTGTGCGACGGCCTGCATAAAAATAAATGCAAACATGTCGATATGGTTCCCAAAAAAATCAGTTTTTTTCGCAGAAGGTTCACTGATTTTAGAATGCTGGTTATTCCTTGCCAAGGAAACCAGTCTTTTTTCTGCAATGAAAGATGATATTCACAATATGAGCGCAAATGTCCCATTGACAGAGGCACTCCATTCTTTCTAATCGTCAATTAGCAAATCGAAGGGGGCGTTTTGTTATGCTTCATTTTTGATTATGTCATAAAACTATTTCTTCAATAGTTCATTTTTCTTTTCTGCATCGCATATCTTTATATCAGCATTATTGAATATTTGACTGAAAGACGAAACATGAAGAATTATTGTCGGCATACCGCTGTCGCTCATCATCAAAGGGGCACGGCATGAGTATAGAAAAGCGACCGCTCTCGCTTACCGTCAATGGGACTGCAATCGGCCCGGTCGATGTGCCGCTCGGCTTGCCGATGATCGATTTCCTGCACGAATATCTTGATCTGACTGGCACGCATTTTGGTTGCGGACAGGGCATCTGCCACGCCTGCACGGTGATCGAACTCCAAGCGGATGGTAGCAAGACAGAAAGCCGAACTTGCATTTATGACGCCCATTTCTTCAATGGAAAGTCTATTCAGACCATCGAAGGCCACGCAGAACAGGACAAGGCGGGAAATATCGTCAATCTCACCCCGATTCAGCAAGCCTTTATCGATCGTTTTTCGTTCCAGTGCGGCTATTGCACACCAGGTTTTGTCGCCGGGGCAACAGTTTTTATCGAAGGGCTGAAGAAGAAGCCCGTCAATCGCGTTGATCTCGAAGGGGCTATCGAGGACGCACTGGATATCCATATCTGCCGCTGCACTGGTTATGTGCGCTATTATGAAGCCATCCGCGATGTTGCTCTGGCAACGCCCGGCTGTGTCATCGACTGACGGGGGACTGATGGGGCCGATGATGAGAAATAGAAAAACGCGCAAAATCATTCTGACTGTTCTGGCGCTTGTGATCGTTGGCGGATTGACGGTGCTGTCGGGCGTGTTGCGCCCTTCCGCCGTCAGCAAGGATGTGAGCCAGCCCCTGTCGGCAGATGAGATGCAAAGGCTGATCCCAAGAGGGCGCGAACTGGCGCAAGCAGCCGACTGTTTCGGCTGTCATTCTTTGCCGCAAGGTCCGATGGCTGCGGGCGGAGTGCCGATTGCAACGCCGTTCGGCACTCTGCACTCGACCAATATCACGCCTGATCCTGAGCATGGTATCGGCAAATATAGCCGCGCAGATTTTCACCGCGTCTTGAAGGATGGTATAGCACCGGGCAATCGCAATCTTTATCCGGCGATGCCATTTATCTTCACGCAAGTCACCACGCCGGAAGATATCGACGCTCTTTATGCCTATATGATTAGCATTCCGCCGATGGCGGTGGCCAACAAGGGCAATGGCGGCGTTTTCGAATTGCCGGTGCGCCCCTTCGTGAATTTCTGGTCGCTCGTCAATTTCTCAAAACGTGCAGCACCGCATAATGATCAACGTTCGCCGGAATGGAACCGTGGTGCCTATCTGGTTGAGGGGCTTGCGCATTGCGGTGCCTGTCATACGCCGCTCAATGCGATGATGGCGCCCGACTTTTCCCGTAATCTTCAGGGCGGCAGACTCGAAGGCATGGTTGTGCCCGACATTACCCAGCCGACACTGAACCGGCAGGGATTTGATGTGCGTGCGCTCAGCCAATATCTCAAAACCGGCATCGCACCGCAGGGAACCTCCTTTGCGGAGATGAACACGGTGACGCATTTTTCCACCAGCGTCATGAACGATGCCGATATAAAGGCGGTTGCCACCTATCTCCTGACCGATCAGGACGGCAATATTCCTGATCCAAAGCCCGCGCCGGAACCTCTGGCCCATGCCGTCAATCCCGAACGTGGCAGCGACATGGACAAGGGACGATTGGCGTATATTTCCGGCTGCGCAGGTTGTCATGGCCTCAAGGGTGAAGGCATCCCCAATGTCGCGCCCGCTATGAAAGGCAATGGCGTGGTAGCGCTCGCCAAACCCGATACACTGGTAAGCGCGATCGTCAACGGTGTGCAGACGCAAAGCTTCACTAACGGACAGCGCATGTATGCCATGCCATCTTTCGCCGACCAGATGGACGATGCGCAGATTGCCGCCCTTGCGACGTGGATGCGTGCGCAATGGGGCGGACAGGATGACCCCGTTACCGTGGATCAGGTGAAAGTGCTGACGCGCGACCGATAACAAATATGAAATGGCCCGCTTTGAGCCGGGCCGATGAAGGAGACGGATAGATGGCTGCCGGATTGTCACGCCGTGATTTTATCAAGCTTGGAACGTTTGCCGGTATTTCGGTTATGTTCGCGCGTCTTCCCGCGGCACAAGCGCTGGAAGTGCAATCGGGCCGCGCACCCGCCGACTGGCTAGGTACCGACGGCAAGGCGCGTTATCGCTGGGACGCCATGCGAAAGGTTACAGGCGGCAAGACCTTTGCCCGTGATTATCGCGCCAAGGATATTTCCGGATGGACAAAAGAACAGGGACACGCCTTTTTCATCAAAGCCACGAAAGCCGACCGCACTTTTGAGGGCGTCGATCTCTCGCTTCTGGGCCACGACCTGCAACCCGACCGGCTGATCCTGCATGAGGACCTCGAACGCGACGGCATTCGCGTGCCGCAGGCTCCTGATCTGGCAGAAGAGTTTTTCGGCAGGAACTTCCTTGTCCCCAAGGGTGAAACGCCGCCTCTGCTCGGTCATCCCGTAGCGCTGCTGGTGTATGACGATTTCGAGCGTTTCGAACTTGCCAAGCGTATGTTGCGCTTCGAGCCGGATATTGCGCGCTATGGTACTGAAACCGGGCCGAAGCCTCCGCAAAATTATGGTGCTGCGCGCTATGTGCGCATCGGCGGCGATACGCCGACATCCTCGTCCGCCTTCTCCTCGATACAGGATGCGGTGATTTTTGGCGATTTCAACGGCGACGAACCGGTCTGGCCCGATGAAAGCCAGACCGGCATTTTCGTGCCGCACTCGGTGCAGGCGAAACATCGCGGCGGCGGCGGACGGCGCGATCCCGAACAGGTGGCGCGCGAAACTTATGAGCCGATGCGTCGCGGCATGAATGCAGCCGCTGAACTCGCAAAAGAAATCGAGGCGGCGCGTAACGACGATGGCAAGATCGTGCTCGACCGCAAGGCTTTTTCGCAGTCGATCGACCCATCTGCGCTTGAAGCCGATAACGGCAATGCCTGGTATGATGCCAAGACGCGCACGCTGCATCTCATCATAGCCGCGCAATCGCCCTACGATGCCGCGCGCCTTGCGGCAATGATGGTCAAAGACAATACGACATTTCCTGTCGATGAGATCAGGCTTCTTTCCGGCACAACGGTTGGTTACGGCTCGAAGGACCATTCGATCTTCCCCCTTTATTGTGTCATGGCCGCCTTTTATGGCGCAGGCAAAGCCGTGCGCCTTGCCAATGACCGCTATGAACAGTTCCAGATCGGCCTCAAGCGCCACTCCATCCATATGGACGTACCGCTTGTGGCGGACCGCAAGAGCGGTCAGTTCGAAATCATGAAAGGCCATTACGTCGCCAATGGCGGCGGACGCGCCAACTTCTCCTTTTCGGTCGCGCAGGTCGCGGCAACCGCGGCCCAGTCGATCTATTATCTGCCGAAATCGGATTTCAGCTCGGTGGCGCTGGCAAGCAAGGCCGTGGAAGCAGGCTCCATGCGCGGCTATGGTGCGCTTCAGGTCATGTCGGTTACCGAACAACTTGTCGATGAACTGGCCGGGGAAATCGACATAGACGCCATCGAACTGCGTCGGCGCAATGCCCTAAAGCCAGGCTATGAAAACACGCAAGGCGCGCAACCGCTGGGCGATCCACGTAATATCGAAATGCTGGATATGGCGGCGAAGAATCCCTTGTGGATCAACCGCCAGGCGGCCAAAACAGATTATGATGCGGCCAATCCCGGACGGCTTTACGGTCTGGGTTTTGCGCAGGTGCAGAAGGATTACGGATCGGGCGCGGATACCTGCGCACTGGCGCTGGAATTTGATGCCGAGGGCCGTTTGACCATGCGCCATTGTGTGCAGGAAATCGGCACAGGTGCCACAACCACGCAGCAGGTGCTGGTTGGCGATATCATCGGCAAGGTGCCGGACGATGTCGAATTTGGTGTGACCGATTTTGCGCAATTGCCACTGGTCAGCGAATATTCTCCCTATACGATCACGCAAGCCGAGCAGGATGAAGCGGCGAAGAATCCGTTCTGGGTGCCCTATCTTCTGCCTGCGATGAGCGCTTCCAACAGCGCCTATTTCCTCGGTTTTGGTACAAGGCAGGCAGCACAATTCCTGCTTGAAAATGCGATCTGGCCAGCAGCGCGCGCCATCTGGAGCGAAGGGCCTGCTGGCGGGCAGATATCGGCCGGCAGCGTGACCTTCGCCGATTTGCGCATCGTTCCGGGCGGGGTTGGCGGCGGCGGCATGGAAACGCTGTCTTTTGCGCGTATCGCTCGCAAGGCGCATGAAGAAGGCTTTATCACCGGCGTGGCGCTGCATTGCTTCAGCCGCTGGGAATGGGCAACGGCGACGTTCGACCTGCCGGGACTGGGTATGCGCGACTTGCCCGTCGATGCGCTGGCCGTGCGTCATGGCGATGGCGCTTCGACTGAGCAAAAGGCCCGTATGACCGCAGGCGGCTATGAATATATCAAACGCAGCACGGTCAATTTCCCGCCTGTGCAGCGCAATAATGCAGGCGTCACCACCTATGCGCCTGCTGCCTGTCTCGTCGAACTCAACGTCAACACCTTTACCGGCGAAGTCGAAGTCATGCGCCATCATAGCCTGCTCGACCCCGGCAAGATCATCGTTCCGCAACTGGTCTCCGGCCAGCAGCAAGGCGGGCTTGCCATGGGAATAGGCCATGCGCTGATGGAGGAATTGCCGCTTTATGATGATGGACCGGGCGATGGTACATGGAACTTTAATCGCTACACCCTGCCCCGTTCGAAAAATGTCGCAGTATGGAAGCAGAGTACAGACTATCTGCCACCACTTTCGGATAGCTCGCCGCCGAAAGGCATGGCGGAGGTCGTGATGATTCCGATCATTGCAGCCATAGGCAATGCCATCGCTCATGCCATAGGAAAGCGCTTCTATGAATATCCAATCACCCCGGAAAAGATAAAAGAGGCGCTCGCTTCTTAGCATTACAGTTGCGTGCCTCTGAATTATATCGGGTCGAAAGAGCGACCAACCATCGCCGTACGCAAATCTCTGCCTATATGTCTTTTAAGACGCAGTTCCGGAAGCGGAGGTTATGCAGTGGCTGAATTAACTAATAATCAGAGCAATCTCGAGTATATCATTGTAAAAGCACGCGAATATGATGTGCAGGTTCCAGCAGTGGACGAAGATTCTGGTTCCAATCCCGGTGATGACGGCGATATCGATATTCTCGATGCGTCGAGTGACAACCCCACTCGCAGGGAACTGATTGCAGCAATCCGCTCTCTCAACGATGACCAACGCGTCGAATTGCTGGCGCTGATGTGGGTTGGACGCGGTGACTTCTCCGCTGTGGAATGGGAAGATGCCTTATCCACCGCCCGTGAGCGTCACAATGGGCGCGAGGCCCGTTATCTCATCGGTACGCCGCTTCTGGGCGATTATATCGAAGAAGGGCTTGCAGCACTTGGTATCGAGACGCAAACAGACCAAGACAAATAAGCAAAAATTGATGCCATCAAAGAGCTTTGTGTTTGCCCCGCAACTGTCCACGCACTACGTTGCCACCGAATGGGCGGCAGACAATCGCTAGCAAGAAACTGCGAACAATAGAGGACGTACCATGTTGCAAAAGAATCTTGCACAGAAAACGGATTTTTATATCGACGGTACCTGGCGTGCGCCGGTTGAAGCAAAGACCATAGAGGTCGTCAATCCGGCCAATGAAAAGCCCTATGCTGAAATCTCCGCCGGGTCGGCGGCAGATATCGATCACGCGGTGAAAGCCGCGCGCACGGCGTTTCCTGGCTGGAGCGAAACGCCCGCCTCGAAGCGCATCGATTATATTCGGAGCATTGCCGAAATCTACGAGCGTCGCATTGATGAAATGGCGAAAACAATTTCCATGGAAATGGGCGCGCCGATAACATTGGCGCGGGAATCGCAGGCAGCCGTTGGCGTTTCGCATATCAAAGCTTTCATTGCAGCCTTCGAGAATTTTGAATTCGAGGAGATTTTATCGTCAAAACATGCCGACCAGACCATTGTGCGTGAACCGATCGGCGTTTGTGGCCTGATAACGCCGTGGAACTGGCCGATGAACCAGATTGCGCTCAAGGTCATTCCAGCCCTTTCCGTCGGTTGCACTGTGGTGCTCAAACCATCGGAAATCGCGCCGATGTCGGCAATGCTGTTTGCGGAATTCGTCGATGAGGCGGGTCTGCCAAAGGGTGTCTTCAATCTCGTCAACGGCGAAGGTCCAGTCGTCGGTGAAGCACTTTCGCAGCATCCGGAGGTCGATATGATGTCCTTTACCGGCTCGACGCGGGCAGGCACGGCGGTTTCACGCGCATCAGCTGCAACGGTCAAACGCGTATCTCTGGAGCTTGGTGGCAAGTCGCCCAATATCGTCTTTGCCGACAGCGATCTGGAAAAGGCCATGGCACGCAGCCTCGCCCATTGCTTTGAAAACACCGGCCAATCCTGCAACGCGCCGACGCGCATGCTGGTTGAGCGCTCCGTCTATGACAAAGCCGTGGAACTGGCGTGCAAGGCCGCAGAAGTAACCAAGGTCGGCGATCCGGCGCAGGAGGGCAATCATATCGGCCCGTTGTCTTCGTCGGTACAGTTCGAAAAGGTGCAGACACTCATTCAGAAAGGCATCGACGAAGGCGCGCGCCTTGTTGCTGGCGGAACGGGACGGCCTGACGGTTTTACCGAGGGCGATTTCGTCAAACCAACGGTTTTTGCCGACGTGAACAACGACATGACTATCGCACGTGAGGAAATATTTGGACCCGTTCTGGCCATGATCCCCTTCGACACAGAAGAAGAGGCCATCGCCATTGCCAATGATACGCCCTATGGTCTTGCTGCCTATATCCAGACCGGAAATCCGGAGCGGGCAAAGCGCGTTGCGCGCAAGCTTCGTGCTGGCATGGTGCAGATCAACGGCACGTCTCGTGCGCCGGGAAGCCCCTTCGGCGGCTACAAGCAGTCGGGCAATGGTCGCGAAGGCGGTAAATGGGGATTAGAAGACTTCATGGAAGTAAAGCTCATAGCCGGATAGACCGCCTCTCCCTTTGCTTTTAAAAATAAGAAAAGCGCCGTTCAGCGGCGCTTTTTAATGCGCAGAAGATAACAGCAGGACGAGGGATCAGTCGATGAGTGCAACGCGACACGGAGTATGGGACTTCTGGATCGACCGTGGCGGCACATTCACCGATGTGATCGGACGCGATCCTGAAGGCGTGCTCCATGCCCGCAAAGTTCTCTCTGAAAATCCTTCAGCCTATAAGGATGCGGCAGTGCATGGCGTTCGCCTGCATCTCGGCCTTAAGACCGGCGACCCAGTGCCTGCCGGTCTTATTGGCGAAGTGCGCATGGGCACGACCGTTGCCACCAATGCGCTGCTGGAGCGCAAGGGGGAGCGGCTGGCGCTCATTACCACCAAAGGTTTTCGCGATGCGCTTCGCATCGGATATCAGGAGCGAAAGAAGATTTTCGCGACCGAAATCATCAAGCCGGAAGCTCTTTACGACCGTGTCGTGGAAATAGACGAACGTGTCCACGCCGATGGCACGATCGAAAGAGCCCTTGATCCGATAGAAGCCGAAAAGGCACTGCGTGCGCTCAAGGATCAGGGCTACAAGGCAGTCGCCATTGTCTTCATGCATGCCTATAAGTTTCCTGCACATGAGATTGAAATCGCTAGAATCGCCCGCGAAGTCGGCTTTAAGCAGGTTTCGGTGAGCCATGAAGTGTCACCGCTCATCAAGCTGGTCGGACGTGGCGATACCACTGTAGTCGATGCCTATCTATCGCCTGTTCTGCGCCGATATGTGGCGCAGGTTTCCCATGAACTTGACATTGAGCGCACTGGCGCGCGCGTCATGTTCATGATGTCGTCGGGCGGCTTGACTGCCGCCGATCTTTTTCAGGGCAAGGACGCCATCCTTTCTGGTCCTGCCGGTGGCGTCGTCGGGCTTGCGAATACCGGCGAAGTGGCCGGTTTTGGTAAGGTCATCGGGTTTGACATGGGCGGCACCTCGACCGATGTCGCGCATTTCGATGGCGAATATGAGCGCGCTTTTGAAACCGAAGTCGCAGGTGTGCGTGTGCGCGCGCCGATGATGTTGATCCATACGGTTGCCGCAGGCGGCGGTTCTATCCTGCATTACGATGCCAGTCGTTTTCGTGTCGGCCCGGATTCGGCTGGCGCCAATCCGGGACCTGCCTGCTATCGAAATGGTGGTCCGCTGACCGTCACCGATGCCAATGTCATGCTGGGCAAGCTCAACCCTGATTTTTTTCCGGCGATCTTTGGCCCCGACCAGAACCAGCCGCTCGATGTCGAGCGTGTGCGCGAACTTTTCACCGAACTTGCCGAAGAAATCGGTTATGGTCGCTCGCCGGAAGCCGTGGCCGATGGTTTCATCGCCATCGCAGTTGCCAATATGGTCGAGGCGATCAAGAAAATCTCCGTTCAACGCGGCTATGACGTGACGCGCTATGCGCTGAGCTGTTTTGGCGGTGCTGGTGGACAGCACGCCTGTCTTGTTGCCGATGCGCTTGGCATGAAGAATATCCTCGTTCATTCAATGTCCGGCCTTCTTTCGGCCTATGGCATGGGCTTGGCCGATATTCGCGCCACACGGCAGAAGGCACTCGGTGTCGATCTTGATATACAGGCTCCGGCGGCGCTGAAGGATATGGGCGAAGAACTGGCTGAGGAATGCACCGGCGAGCTTATCACCCAAGGTATTGGCGAAAGCGCTATCGCTTATCATCTGCGTGCGCATATTCGGTATGCAGGTACCGATACGGTTTTGTCCGTAGAGGCGACTTTCCCTGATGAGGACAGTGCCGTACGTCTGCGTGAGGAGTTTGAGGCGACACACAAACGCCGCTTCGGCTTCATTGCCGACAACAAGGCGCTTGTGATTGATGCCGTTGAAGTGGAGGCCGTGGGTGGGGGAGCCGGTGAAACCGAACGTTCCCTGCCTTTGGAAGGCGATCAGGAGGTGGAAACTTCCAAGCGCACCCGTTTCTTCTCCAATGACGCGTTTCACGATGCCGGGATTGTGCTGCGCGAAAACATCAGACGCGGCCAGGTAGTCACTGGCCCCGCGGTTATCATCGAAGAGAACCAGACCGTTATTATAGAAGATGGCTGGCAGGCGCGGCTCACTGAATATGATCACATCGTGCTATCGCGTATCAAGGCGCTTGCCTCTCGCAAAGCCATCGGCACAGAAGCCGATCCTGTTATGCTCGAGATTTTCAACAATCTGTTCATGTCGATTGCCGAGCAGATGGGGGTCACGCTGCAAAACACCGCCTATTCGGTCAATATCAAGGAGCGGCTGGATTTCTCGTGCGCGGTCTTCGATGCGACAGGCAATCTGGTTGCCAATGCGCCGCATATGCCGGTTCATCTGGGGTCTATGGACGCATCGGTCGCGACTGCAATTCGCGAGAACACCGATATAAAACCCGGCGATGTGTTCCTTATCAATGCGCCTTATAATGGCGGTACACATCTGCCGGACCTGACCGTCTGTACGCCGGTTTTTGACGATACCAACACCGAAATCCGTTTCTGGGCCGCAAGCCGCGGTCATCATGCTGATATTGGCGGCATCGCTCCTGGCTCCATGACGCCTTTGGCGGTCGATATAGAGCAGGAAGGCGTCTATATCGACAATTTCAAGCTGGTTGATCAGGGGGCGTTCCGTGAAGACGCTCTCGCGGAGCTTTTGGCGGGTGCAAAATATCCGGTTCGTAATCTCACACAGAACGTCAATGACCTCAAGGCGCAGATCGCCGCCAATGAAAAAGGCGTGGCTGAACTCAAGAAAATGATCGGCTTGTTCGGTGAGGACGTGGTTCGCGCCTATATGGGCCATGTGCAGGACAATGCCGCCGAAAGCGTTCGCCGTGTTCTCGACAAGTTGCCCGATGGTCATTTCACTTACGAAATGGATCAGGGTTGCCAGATTGAGGTGCGTGTCACAATCGACCGCGAAAAGCGCGAAGCAACTGTCGATTTCACGGGAACCTCCGCACAGCGCGCTGATAATTTCAATGCTCCCGAACCCGTCACACGCGCCGCTGTGCTCTATGTTTTCCGCGTTCTGGTCGCTGGCAATATTCCGATGAATGCAGGCTGCCTGCGTCCGATTAAAGTCATCGTGCCGGAAGGGTCTATGCTCTCGCCGCGCTATCCGGCAGCGGTCGTGGCTGGCAATGTTGAAGTCAGTCAGGCGGTGACCAATTGCCTTTTCGGTGCGACCAAGACCATGGCTGCGGCACAGGGCACCATGAACAATTTGACCTTTGGCAACGACGAATATCAATATTACGAAACCATCTGCTCAGGCGCGCCCGCCGGTCCGGGTTTTAACGGTGCAGACGCTGTCCACACCCATATGACAAATTCACGCCTTACAGACCCGGAAATTCTAGAAACGCGTTTCCCGGTTCTGCTTGAGGATTTCCATATTCGCGAAGGCTCGGGCGGCAAAGGCAAATGGCACGCAGGCGATGGTACCGGGCGCACCATCCGTGCGCTTCAAAAACTCGATTTCGCCATTCTTTCCGGCCATCGCCGCATAGCACCTTTCGGTATGGAAGGTGGCGATGCGGGTGAATTGGGCCGCAACGAGGTTCGCCGCAAGGATGGTGGCATCGAAGTGCTCGGCAACTGCGACCAGACGGTTCTGGAACCCGGAGAAGCATTCACCGTCATTACGCCGACAGGTGGTGGTTATGGAAAAGCCTGTTATTTGGAATCTTGTTGCCGTACCCTAGAGAAATATAGCATGAAATTCTATTTTTCATAAAAGTGCGGCGATTTAAGACGCTACATTGGAATGAAATTCCTGTATTTTAAATTTTATCGAATATTTTTACAGGGTGGCCAAAATGAAATTTGCATCAATTCTCGTCAGTGTCGGTCTGGTTCAGGCAGCACTTCTTTCGCCATCGCTGGCCGGTGAAAACCTCGACGCCATCAAGAAAGCTGGCGTGTTGAAGATCGGCACCGAGGGCACCTATGCGCCCTTCACTTTCCACGACAAGGAAAACAAGCTTGTTGGTTTTGACGTGGAGATTGGTGAAGCCGTGGCTGACAAGCTTGGTGTGAAGCCGCAATTCGTTGAAGGTAAATGGGATGGCCTGATCGCTGGTCTTGATTCCAAGCGCTACGATGCCGTGATCAATCAGGTCGGCATCACCGAGGAGCGCAAGCAAAAATTCAACTTCTCCAATCCCTATATCGTTTCCAAAGTCGTGCTGATCGTCAAGGACGACAACGACACGATCAAGGATTTTGCCGATCTTAAGGGTAAGAAATCCGCCCAGTCGCTGACCAGTAATTACGGCAAGATTGCCAAGGACGCCGGTGCGGAACTGGTTGCAACCGATGGCTTTGACCAGTCGATCCAGCTGGTTTTGACCGGACGCGCCGAAGCGACGCTGAATGACAGCCTGTCCTATCTTGATTTCAAGAAGCAGCAGCCCAACGCACCGGTAAAAATCGCGGCTGAAAAAGAAAATGCCGATGCTTCTGGTATTATCGTGCGTAAGGGCGATGATGAACTGGTTGCAGCCATCAACAAGGCACTCGACGATATCAAGGCTGACGGCACTTACGACAAGATCGCCCAGAAATATTTTGGTCAGGATGTTTCCAAATAAAGCGCAGGCAATTATGGAATGATGTCATGAACGGCGAAGCCGGAACCCTTTCCGGCTTCGCTTTTTTATGATTATGCTCGTGCATACCGCTTAAGTTTTTCCGTAAAGGAACCGAATTTCGTGCCCCACTGGCTTGAACTGATGCTGGAATCGCTGCCGACCCTGCTCTGGGCCGGACTGATCTTCACCATTCCGCTGACATTGCTGTCTTTCGTGTTCGGCCTAACACTCGGTCTTCTGACCGCGCTGGTCCGGCTTTTCGCGCCCGTCTGGCTTTCTTTCGTCGCCCGGTTCTATGTCTGGATCTTTCGCGGCACGCCGCTTCTGGTGCAGCTTTTCGTAATCTTCTACGGTTTGCCCAGCATTGGCATCTATCTCGACGCTTTCCCGGCAGCCCTGATCGGCTTTACGCTCAATGTTGGTGCCTATAGTTCAGAGATCATTCGCGCCGTCATTTCGGCGGTTCCAAAAGGCCAGTGGGAGGCCGCCTATTCCATCGGCATGAGCTGGCGACAGGCGTTGACGCGAACCGTTCTGCCCCAGGCAAGCCGCACCGCCGTGCCACCGCTTTCCAATACTTTCATTTCACTGGTCAAGGACACGTCGCTGGCCGCAGCCATTACCGTGCCGGAACTGTTCCAGTCCGCACAGCGCATCGTCGCTACCACCTATGAACCGCTGATCCTCTATATTGAGGCCGCCCTTATCTATCTGGTGCTGAGCACAATACTTTCGCAGCTTCAGGTCAGGCTCGAGCGCCGCTTTGGACGCTATGGCGGTACGCTGGAGACAAACGCATGATAGAGCTTCAACATATCGAAAAGCGTTTTGGCGACGTCGTTATTCTCAATGATATCACTATCGCCATCCCTGAAGGATCGGTGACGGCACTGGTCGGCCCATCGGGTGGCGGCAAGTCCACGCTTTTGCGCTGCATCAATCTTCTGGAAATTCCGACATCGGGCACGCTGGTTTTAAGTGGACAGGCGCTCACCTTCGAGCCGGACCGTAAACCGGGCTGGCCGGCGATCCAGTCGATCCGCCGCCAGACCGGTATGGTGTTCCAGAATTTCCAGCTCTTTCCACACCAGACAGCCATCCAGAACGTTATGGAAAGTCTGCTTACGGTACTCAAATGGCCCCGGGCCAAGGCGCATGATCATGCGATGGAACTTCTGACCAAGGTTGGCATGGCGGAGAAAGCCGATGCATGGCCCTCGACCCTTTCGGGCGGCCAGCAGCAACGCGTCGCCATTGCCCGGGCGCTGGCACCCTCGCCGCGCGTTCTGCTTTGCGATGAACCGACCTCGGCGCTCGATCCTGAGCTTGCTTCAGAGGTGGTCGAAGTGCTGAGCAAACTTGCGCGCGAAGGCACCACCATGGTGATCGCCACACATGATCTGCGCCTTGCATCGAAGATCGCGCAGAATGTGATCTTTCTGGAAAAGGGCAATATCGTCGAGACCGGTTCCGCTCGCGATGTTTTCACCAATCCTACACGTGAACGAACGAAGAAATTCGTGGCAACCATCAATGCCGCACATAGTTACGACATCTGATCTTCGTTTCATTTAGTCGGATGGCTGTCCAAGAACGGCAAAAGGCTCTCGCTCTGAGCGAAAGCCTTTTATTTTATAGTGCGGGCAACAAAAATTTGCGACATCGTGACTGAGCGCCCCTTGGTAAAATACAAAACGACTGTTACATTATACCCAACGTAAAATTAAAGCGCCCTGCCTGCGTCCCTTCGGGTTCGCGCGGCGCTATGAGGATAGATGCCTTGAATAACCCCGAGGAGCGCCCCGCAGACAAGGCGCATCAGGGGGCGTCCAACGGATATTCCGGCAATGACAACGCCCGAAATCCGTCGCAGAACGGCAAGCGCAAAGCGCGCAGTAAAGCCGTTGCGCAGGTTGGTGACGCGCGAAGCGCCGCCGATGAAGGTCGCCCGAAAAACCGCAACGAAGCGGAAGAAGGCTTTGCCATCAATCGCAAGCGTGCGCGCCGACGCAACCGCGGGAAATCCGGGCCTAAACCCGACCCCGATGCCGCACAGAAAACGGCGAGCGATGGTGCTGAGGAAGCAAAACCGTCCGGGAAAATTTCCAATCGCCGCAGACGGGCGCGTAAGAAAAAGCAGGCGCGCCTCCAAGGCGAAGTGCCGCATCACAAGAACGATCAGGCAGCAAAGAACGAACAACACCAGCGCGAAGTCAATGGATCGGCACAACAAAGCCCTTTGCCTGCCAAACGTCGTAACGGTGCGCCGCTGCATACCGCACGCAGGCCAAACGAGGATGCGCCGCTTTACGCAGCTCTTGATCTCGGCACCAATAATTGCCGCCTGCTGATCGCTTCGCCGACAAGGCCGGGGCAGTTTCGTGTGGTGGATGCGTTTTCACGTATCGTGCGGCTTGGTGAAGGGCTCTCGGCCACTGGCAGGCTTAGCGATGCGGCGATGCAGCGCGCAGTCGAAGCACTGAATATCTGCCGCGACAAGCTTGCCGCCAGGAATGTGCGCGGGGCACGGCTGATTGCCACCGAAGCCTGCCGGGCGGCGGCCAATGGAGAGGAATTTTTGAATCGCGTGCGCGAAGAAACCGAGCTTGAACTGGAAATCGTCGACCGCCAGACAGAAGCAAGGCTCGCAGTTTCGGGCTGCGGAACGCTTGTGGCGAGAGAGACGGATGCAGTCGTGCTGTTCGATATTGGCGGTGGTTCGTCAGAAATCGCGCTGATTGATGTTTCGAAGCGTCGGTCCCCACGCCTTGCCGAACATATAACCGCCTGGACATCGCTGCCTGTGGGCGTCGTTACTCTTGCAGAGCGGTTTGGCGGGCGCGACGTCACGCAGGATAGTTTTGGCGCCATGGTCGGCCATGTGACGGAATTATTGTCCGGGTTTTCCGAACGCTACTCTCTTGGACATCTGGCCACAAGCCCGCGCTTTCATCTGCTCGGAACATCCGGCACCGTGACCACGCTTGCCGGCATTCATTTGGGGCTTGAGCGCTATGATCGCCGCCGCGTCGACGGCATGTGGATGGACGACGGCGAAGTGACGCGGATGACCAGCCGCCTTCTCTCATGGGATTTCGACGCACGGGTAGCCAATCCGTGCATCGGTGCTGACAGGGCTGATCTGGTGCTGGCGGGCTGCGCCATTCTCGATGCCATCCGGCAGGTCTGGCCCAGCGAAAAACTACTCGTTGCCGATCGCGGCTTGCGCGAAGGCATTTTGACGGAACTGATGTCGCGCGACGGCGCATGGCGGCACAATCGCGCTTCAGGCGCCAGGAACAGGCACTAGGAATGAGCAAAGCAGGCGGAAACAAAAGCAGGACAGGTGGACGCGGCGGTGCCGGATCCAGCAATCTGCATGTGCGCGTCAAGAAAAAGGCAGGGACGATCAAGGAATCTTCGCGGCGCTGGCTGGAGCGGCACCTGAACGACCCCTACGTGCACAAGTCCCGCGCCGACGGCTATCGTTCGCGCGCGGCCTATAAGCTGATTGAGATCAACGAGCGCTATGACCTCTTGAAAAAAGGCCAGAAGATCATCGATCTTGGGGCAGCACCCGGCGGCTGGTCACAGATTGCGGCTAAAATCGTTGGCTCAAACGATGAGAAGCCGCAGGTGGTTGGCATCGACTATCTGCCGGTCGATCCCCTGCCCGGCGTTATCCTGCTGGAAATGGATTTCCTCGACGACGATGCGCCGCAGAAACTGATGGAGGCATTGGGCGACAAGCCTGATCTCGTTCTTTCGGACATGGCGGCTCCCACAACCGGTCACCGGCGTACCGACCACTTACGTACCGTGCATCTTTGTGAAGTGGCCGCAGATTTTGCAATCTCGGTATTGAAACCCGGCGGGCACTTTTTGACCAAGACCTTTCAGGGCGGCACGGAAAATGAGCTTCTCGCCATGCTCAAACAGAAATTCCGCTCCGTGCACCACGTCAAGCCGCCAGCCTCCCGCGCAGAATCTGTCGAGCTTTATCTCCTCGCCCGCGACTTCAAAGGGTAATTCCCTTTATTGTGATGCTGTCCCATCGGTGGCTTCTACAGCGGTACGCTCAACTGTCTTGGTTTTGATAACGGAAGGTTCGGCCAGTTCGTGTCCTGCATCGGGCGCAAGACGTACGAACCAAAGGAAGGCCAATGCCGATACGGCTGCGATTACCATAAATCCAATGTGAAAATCGACGAGCGCCAGCTGCGCGCCGCGCAGCACGCTACTCAACTCCAGAATGCCGCCTGCCAGCGCCACGCCGATGGCCAGTGAAACCTGTTGTGCAACCGCGGTGATAGGCGTCGCCTGACTGGTTTTATCATCAGGTATTTCGGCGTAAGCCAGCGCATTGACGCCGGTGAAGAACAGCGAGCGCACAAATCCTCCCACCAGCAGGAAAGCAAGAATGACCCATATCGGCGTTGCCGGTGTAAATAGGCTGTTCACGGCAATAAAACAGGCCGAAACCAGCGAGCCGAACATCAAGGCGCGGCGAAAGCCGACGCGCATGAAAATGCGCTTTGCGCCGAATTTCATGGTCAATGCGCCGATTGCCGAAACGAACGTCATCATACCCGACTGAAACGGCGTCATCCCGAAACCAAGCTGAAACATCAAGGGCAGCAGGAACGGAATTGCGCCGATGCCGAAACGAAAGACGCTGCCACCCATTACTGACGAGCGAAAAACTGCGTTATCGAACAGTTTCAGGTCTAGAAGCGGATCGTCGATACGACGGGCATGCCGGATATAGAGTAGCGAGCAAATGATACCGGTCGTCACCACCCCTACTCCGATCATCGGTGGTAGCGCTGGCAGGCTTATTACGGAGAGGCCGAATACCACCCCGGACATGGCAAGCCCCGAAAGGATGAAACCTGCCCAATCCAGGCGTTTGACAATGCGCTCACCGCTATCTGGAAGATAGCGTGTTGCAAACACAATCCCTGCCAGACCGATCGGCACATTGATAAGGAAGATCCAGTGCCAACTCAGAAAGGTTGTGATGAAACCGCCGACCGGTGGTCCCATCAAAGGGCCGACCATGGCGGGGATCGTAAGCCAGGCCATGGCAGACACAAGTTCACTGCGGGGTATCGAACGCACCAGAACGAGGCGTGCCACCGGCGTCATCATCGCGCCGCCCATCCCCTGCAAAAACCGGGCGATCACGAAAGCCGACAGCGAATTGGAAGCTGCACAGGCAATCGATCCGATTACAAAAACGGCGATGGCTGCACGGAACACATTCTTGGCGCCAAAGCGATCAGCCATCCAGCCACTGACCGGAATGAAAACCGCTAATGCCACCAGATAAGAAGTCAGCGCGAGTTTAAGAGCAATGGGACTGGAGCCGATATCGGTGGCAATTGCCGGCAGAGAGGTCGAAATGACGTTCGAGTCCATCTGCTCCATGAAAAGAGCAACTGCCAGTACGAGTGGAACAATGCGATTCACGATAAATTTCCGGACAGACGGTCACCAGGACGTGCCTAACCTATGGCCCGCTTAATGAATGATTGCTAGTCGATTTTTTCCAAAAGCGTTTCTGGCGTTAAAAGTTGTACGTTTTATGTCCGTCTCGCAATGGTGCTTTGCGCATCAAAAAGATGAATTCAAACTCACGCAGAATTTCAGTCGTTCACATTTGTGTAAAAAAGGTTGCATCGGGCGTAACAGGCTGTTACATTTTGTTACAGATTCATAGAACTTCGAACCAGGTGGGGACGGCCCTGGCACCAGGAGGTAGGAAATGAACGACATTACGAGAACAGCCATCATCTACGGCATGATGATCATTTCGCTGAATACCGCCCTTGCAATCGGCCTTATGGGACTGGATTTCCTGCGCTAAGCATAGTGATATCACTGGGTGAATAATTGCGCTTAAACTTGTTAACTTGCCCTCCAGGCAGAATTAGGAAAAGTGCCCTTGGTATTCAGGGGCATTTTTTCGTTACAGCTTTTCAACCAGCAGCCGAGCAAACGTGTAGCAGCGATCTTTTTCATCAATCCTTGGCACCTAAAGCGTGTCGTCGCAAAAATCGGAATCGATTTTTGTAACTCATTATGTGTAGGATCAAACGGTTAGAGCTTCTACTATGCATCCGAGAGGACGCGCGGCGCTCTGCTAGACAAATCACGTTAAAAAAAGAGCGCCATGGGCGCTCTTTTTATTCTTTTAAGTCACGCGCCGATCAATTGGCAGCGCCCTTTGCCTTGTCCTGTTCGGCCTTCATCTTGGCCTCGAATTCCTTCTGGCGCTTCTGGACGGCGTCCTGAAGTTCTTTCTGGCGATCTTCGAGCTCGGACTGCTTGAGCGCGGGACCTGTCAGAGCCTGCGTAAAGCCGGTGAGAGCGACCGGAATCGGGTTCGGCTTGTTTTGGTAGTTGATCGAGGTCAACGTCAGCTTGCCGCCCTTCTGGAGCGATTTTACGAGGTCGTCGCTCAGCGGTGCTTCGGCAATGCAGCGATCCGGGAAGCAGATGCCGTATTGCAGCTTCACGGGCTTGTTGTTGTCGATCTGCAGACCAACGCCGGGGGGAATCAGGCGGCCGATCGGAACAGTGACCTGAAACAGCTTGCGGTTGACCTTGCCCTTGATCTCGATGAGGTTGACGGCGGTCAGCAGTTGTCCCGAATCCGCGGTAATGATGTTCTGCGTGTTGCAGATATCATTGTCTTCCTGCTTGGAGCACACCTTGAACCAGCCCTGAGGAGGCTGCGGCTGTTGCTGTGCGGATGCAGGCACCATCGCGGAGGCGAGCAAGGCGAAGGCGCCAGCCATAGCGGATGCGGCAGCGATTGTCTTCGTGCTGGACATGATCAACAGATTCCTTTCAACGCTCTGATCTGTAGTTCCCATTCTCTGGTTAGTCAGCGATAGACCGTCACTGGTTTGAAAATGCGGCAACAGCGTGACCTCTAGGAGTTTCCATCCTATCCAAGCGCGGTGTTACAACGACTGCGAGCATGAATCCAGACAAGTTTTGATGCATGACCGTCGGATTATGTCAAAATCTGCGTTTTCATCCGCATTATGGCACATGTAGAACACTCATACTGCGCACACATTCTCCGATCATGGTAATTTCAGCTGCCGAATCGGCGCCTTTTTGGTATTTTTCATGCCTTTGCAGCATCACACTTACTTACGATGGACGAGTGAAGTTGAACGGATTTATCGCCCCTTTGTGTAGAATCGCACTGTTATCTCCCTTTGTTCTTGCCCTGTTCATTTTCACCGCAGACGCGGAGCAGTTCGCGCAGAGCAACACGGATGCGATAAGCGACTATGCCTTGTCGATGCATGATGATGTGGATCTACCTGCCGACTTCAGCCATTTTGCCTATGCCGACCCGGATGCGCCCAAGGGCGGTTCGCTGACAATGGGTGTCATTGGC
Organism: Brucella sp. BE17; assembly: GCF_039545455.1. NCBI lineage: Bacteria > Pseudomonadati > Pseudomonadota > Alphaproteobacteria > Hyphomicrobiales > Brucellaceae > Brucella > Brucella sp. BE17. The sequence continues at coordinate 820,250 of NZ_CP154468.1, forward strand.
ACGTTCGACAGCCTCAACCCTTTCGTTCTTAAAAGCATGCGTACAACCGCGCGCGGCCTGTTTCTGGATACGGATCTGGGTGATCTGGTTTATGAATCGCTGATGCAACGCTCGCGAGACGAGCCGTTCACCCTTTATCCGCGCCTCGCCGAGAGGGTAATGACCGACCCGGACCGCAATTGGGTGGAATTCACCCTGAACCCAAAAGCCAGATGGTCGGATGGTGAGCCGGTGACGGTAGACGATGTGCTTTTCACTTATGATATACTGACCGAGAAGGGGCGCCCTCCTTACAACAATCGCATGAGCCGCGTGGAAAAGATTGAGCGCACGGGTGAACGCTCGTTTCGTTTTGTCTTTAATGACAAATCCGACCGCGAGTTTCCTCTGCTCGTCGCCTCAACCATGCCAGTGTTGCCAAAACATGTGATAGACCCAAAGACATTCGGCAATTCGACACTGAAAGCGCCCGTCGGCAGCGGTCCCTATCTGGTGGCAAGCGTGCAGCCAGGACAACGTATCGTGTATAAGCGCAACCCCGATTACTGGGGCAAGGATCTGCCCGTGCGCCATGGTTTCGATAATTTCGACAGGCTGACCGTTGAGTATTATCGCAACGAAACCTCAATGTTTGAATCCTTCAAGAAAGGACTTCTTGATATTTTCATCGAGGCCAACCCCACACGATGGGAAACATCCTATGATTTTCCAGCGGTCAGGCAAGGAAAGGTGATCAAGGAGAGTTTTGCGAAAGGTACGCCTGCCAATATGCTGGGGTTCGTGTTCAACACACGTCGCGCAATCTTTCAGGACCGAAGGGTGCGTCAGGCGTTGGGACTCGTGTTCGATTTTGAATGGGCCAATCGCAATCTTTTTGCCGACCAGTATCGTCGCACACAGAGTTTCTGGGAGGGCTCGGAACTCTCCTCCGTCGGAAAACCTGCCGATGCACGCGAAAAAGCGCTTCTGGCCCCCTTTCCCGATGCGGTGCGTGAAAACGTGATGGACGGCACGTGGCACACGCCCATAACCGATGGCAGTGGCCATGATCGTGCGCCTGCCAAAAAAGCCTATGATTTGTTGCGCGAAGCAGGCTTCCATATGCAGGGCGGGCGTGCGGTGGATTCATCTGGTAAGGCACTTCAATTTGAGATCATGACGCGTTCGCCCGATGAGGAAAAGATTGCGCTCGCCTATAAACGCAATCTCGCCCGGTTGGGCATCAGCGCCAATATCCGCACAGCCGACGATGCACAGTACCAGCAGCGGCTGCAGACGTTTGATTACGATATGATTTTAGGCGCTCTGACCGGCTCGCTTTCGCCGGGCAACGAGCAATGGATGCGTTGGGGGTCCGCCTCCCGTGATGCCCAGGGAAGCTTCAATTACCCCGGTGTTGCCGATCCGGCCGTTGATGCGATGATTGAGGCATTGCTTGCCGCACGCACGCGCGCGGAATTTGTCAGTGCTGTACGCGCACTCGACCGTGTGCTGATTTCCGGCAATTATTATATTCCACTCTACCACTTGCCCAATCTTTGGGTTGCACGCTGGGAGCGGATCGGCCATCCGAAAAACACATCGCTTTATGGCTATCAGCTGCCGACATGGTGGCGAACTGATCAATGATTTTTGTTTTGATCGCCGCATAATCCGCCCTACATGCATAAACGATCGTGTCGCAACCTTACGGAATTTGCTTAATGCAAAACCGTTTTGCACTTTTGCGGGAACTTTTCCAGTTGGAGCCAACGCCGATGAGCGCCAGAAAAATCAACATCGATGTCGTATCGGATGTCGTCTGCCCGTGGTGTTTTCTTGGCCGCAAGCGGCTTGAAAACGCGCTGGCGCTCCTGCCGGATGTGGAAACGGAAGTGCGCTGGCGTCCTTTCCAGCTTGATCCGACCCTGCCGCCTCAAGGCAAGGATCGTCACACCTATATGCGTGAGAAATTTGGCAATAGCTCCAAGATCGACGACATCCATCGGCAGTTGACAGAACTTGGCGAGGAAAATGACGTCGTCTTCGATTTCGAGGCGATCACCCGTGCGCCCAATACGCTCGACGCGCATCGGCTGATCCATTGGGGCAGTCAGGCCGGTGCAGGAACGCAGGATCGGCTGGTCGGCATGCTGTTCTCGCTCTATTTCGAGCAAGGGCAGGATATCGGAGACCATGAAGTGCTGGTCGATGCCGCGGCAAGCGTCGGGATGGATGGTGCCGTGGTGGCGCGTCTTTTGCAAAGCGATGCGGACAAGGCAACAATCCGCGAGGAGATCGACACCGCCAGCCGTATCGGCGTGCAGGGTGTTCCGTGCTTCATCATCGACCAGAAATATGCGGTGATGGGTGCGCAGACGGCAAGCGTTCTCGCCGATGCCATCCGCCAGACCGCGGAAGGTTTCGAGCCGGGAATTACCGAGGATCGATAGACCTCTGCTTCATCTTGAATCGCATAAAATGTAAAGTGCGCATTCCAAAAAAGTGTGAAACGGTTTTCGGATAAAATGCGTATCAATTCAAAAATAGAGCGACGGGTCAGTTCTCCGTCGCAATCTTTGCGAGTTGCGTCATGATGACAGCGGAACCGTTGAGGCGTTTTTCTGGGGTCGGCCAGTCACGGATAAAGACAATGCTCTGATCTGGTCTGATTTTGGCCATCGAACCCTGCTCGCCGATCATTTTTACCAATGCCACCGGATTGTTGAACGTGCCATTGCGGAACTGAATCACCACGCCCTTTGGCCCGGCATCGAGCTTCTCTACATTGGCCTTGCGGCACAGCGCCTTGATATAGACGATTTTAAGCAGATGTTGCACTTCTTCCGGCAGTGGTCCGAAGCGGTCGATCAGCTCCGCACCAAAACCATCGATTTCCTGCGGATCTTCCAGATCGGCAAGACGGCGGTACAGCCCAAGCCGCAATTGCAGGTCGGGCACGTATTGTTCCGGGATCATAACAGCGGTGCCGATCGCAATCTGTGGCGACCACTGGCTGTCCTCGACTTCAATCGTTCCTTGGAGCGTCGCTACCGCCTCTTCCAGCATCTGCTGGTAAAGCTCGAAACCGACTTCCTTGATATGACCGGATTGTTCCGAGCCCAGCAGATTGCCCGCACCACGAATATCCATGTCGTGGCTTGCGAGCTGGAAACCCGCGCCAAGCGTGTCGAGCGATTGCAGCACTTTCAGGCGGCGTTCGGCAGTCGGCGTCAGCGTGCGGTTTGCAGGCAGCGTGAACAGCGCAAAAGCCCGCTGCTTGGAACGCCCGACGCGCCCGCGTAACTGGTAAAGCTGCGAGAGGCCAAACATATCGGCACGATGCACGATCATTGTGTTTGCAGTCGGAATATCAAGACCCGATTCCACGATGGTCGTTGACAACAACACGTCATATTGCCCGTCATAAAAGGCATTCATGATATCGTCGAGAATGCCCGGTGCCATCTGCCCATGAGCAACGCCGACCTTGAGTTCCGGCACCTGTTGTTTCAGAAAATCCTCGATTTCCGAAAGATCAGCAATGCGGGGCACGACATAAAAACTTTGTCCCCCGCGATAGCGCTCGCGCAACAATGTCTCGCGGATGACCAACGGATCAAAAGGCGACACGAAAGTGCGCACAGCCATGCGGTCAACGGGTGGCGTTGTGATCAGTGACAGTTCGCGCACGCCGGTCAATGCCAGCTGCAAGGTGCGCGGTATCGGCGTTGCGGACAAAGTCAGCACATGAATATCCGATTTGAGTTCTTTCAGTCGTTCTTTGTGCTTGACGCCAAAATGTTGCTCCTCATCGATGATAAGAAGGCCGAGATTTTTGAATTTGATCGAATTGCCCAGCAGTGCATGGGTGCCGACCACGATATCGACGCTGCCGTCTTCTATACCCTTCTTTGTTGAAGCAAGCTCCTTGGCACCGACAAGCCGCGAAGCGTGTGCCACATTAACCGGCAGGCCATGAAAACGTTGCGAAAAGGTCTTGAAATGCTGACGTGACAGTAATGTCGTCGGCACTACGACCGCAACCTGAAAGCCACTTAAGGCAGCAACAAAGGCTGCGCGCAGCGCAACTTCGGTCTTCCCAAAACCAACATCGCCGCAGATAAGTCGATCCATTGGTTTGCCAGCACCCAGATCATCAGTAATCGCATCGATGGCGCGAAGCTGGTCTTCCGTCTCGTCATAGGGAAAACGCGCGGCAAACTCCGCATAAAGCCCTTCCGGCGGCGTCATCGACGGTGCGCCTCGCATCTGGCGTTCGGCAGCAATCTGGATGAGGTGCCCTGCGATTTCCAGCAGTTGCTTCTTGAGCCGCGCCTTGCGCATCTGCCATGCGCCACCGCCAAGCCGGTCAAGCGTTGCGTCCGACCCCTCCGAGCCATAACGCGAAAGAAGTTCGATATTTTCGACCGGCAGGAAAAGCCGGTCATCGCCTGCATAATGGATTTCAAGACAGTCGTGCGGAGCACCTGCCGCTGTAATCGTCTTAAGACCAATGAAACGACCGATACCATGATCAACATGAACGACCACATCGCCTGCACTCAAGGAAGCGACTTCAGAAATGAAATCCTGATCGCGCTTGCGTCGTTTGGAGCGGCGGATGAGCCGATCGCCCAGAATATCCTGTTCCGCGACCACAACCAGGTCGCCTGCATCAAAACCGCTTTCAATGGCGAGTACTGCCGCCGTCACCTTGTCGCGCGATAAAGCCTTTACCGTTGAAAGACGATCCACCGTCTCGATTTTTTCAAGCCCATGTTCGTCGAGCACTTGCAGAAGACGGTCGAGTGAACCTTCCGACCATGCCGCAACAAGCACTTTTTTGCCCGAAGCACGCAAGCTTGCGATATGATTGACCACGGCTTCAAACAGGTTGACGTCGGTGGCAGCGCGTTCTTCGGCAAAGCTGCGGCCCTTATGCACTTCAGCTTGAACGAGTTTGCGGCCCGTCACCTCCGGCGTGCCAAAAGGTGTCAGGTCAATACGCATGCCGGACGCCGCCGCCGCCTCTTCCACGCGTTTTGGTGTCAAATACAGCGTTTCAGGCTTCACCGGCTTATACGGGATCGCCTCACTACCCGGTTCCTTACCTTCGGCCTGTCTCGCCCTTGCCTCGTAGTGATCAAGCACCAGCGTATGGCGTTCGCTCAGGGCCTCATGCACCAGATGATCAAACACCACAGGCATGCTGCCCGCATGATCAAAAACAGTTTCCAGCTCGTCATAAAAAAGCGGCAGCCAATGTTCCATGCCTGCAAAGCGGCGACCCTCGCTGATTGCCTGATAAAGCGCATCGTCGCGCTGGGGTGCTCCGAACATGGCAATATAATTCTTGCGGAAGCGGCTGATCATCTCCGGCGAAAGTGTGATTTCGCTCATCGGCTGCAACACGAATTCCTTGCGCGTGCCGGTCGTGCGCTGTGACGCGGGATCGAAGGCGCGGATCGTCTCCAGCGTATCGCCCAAGAAATCGAGCCTGAGCGGTTCTTCAGAACCCGGTGCATAGAGATCGAGAATGCCGCCGCGCACCGCATATTCGCCGACATCGCGCACGGTCGAGACGCGCTCAAAACCATTGCGTTCAAGCCGTTGCGCCAACTCGTCCATCTTGAGCTGATTGCCGGGACGCGCCGAAATGACCTGTTCGGCGATTGCCTTTTTGGGGGGGAGTTTTTGCAGAACCGCATTGGCGGTCGTGAGAATAATCGCTGGATGCGGCTGTTTTTTCAACGCGGCCAATGCGCCGAGCGCAGCTAATCTGCGTGCCGAAGCATCTGCGCCCGGTGACACGCGGTCATAAGGAAGACAGTCCCATGCAGGCAGATGCAGAACCGGCAGATCGGGTGCCGCAAAGCTCAATACCTGTTCAAGATCGGCGATACGCTGCCCGTCGCGCACGATATAGAGGATAGGCCCGCCTGCCCCGACCTCATCCGCAAGGCGTGCGAGAGCAAAAGCTTCAAAGCCATCGGCCACGCCATCAATGATGATATGGGAAGCGGAACCAGGTTTGATACCGAACTTGCTGAATACGGGCATGCTGTTATCTCAGAATTCTATTCGGTCACGGAAAGCGATAATGTCACGGAAAAGCGGCGTATCAAATTCGGGCGGCGTTACAGCTTCTCCTGTTACCCATTTGAGCAGATCACGGTCCAGCACTTCAAGGATCAGTTCAAATTCATCAAGCTGTTGATCACTGAAACCGGCAATATGCGCATCGGCATATTGGCCCAGAATCAGGTCCATCTCGCGCATGCCGCGATGCCAGGAGCGAAACAGCAATTTGCGGCGTCGCACATCGAGATTTTCCGTCACAATCGTGCTGCCTGTCATTGCCTGTCGCTCCATTGATAAATATTTCCGCCGCTATATAGCATCAAAGACGCAAACGGGAACCCGTTTTACCATCAGAACAAAAAGAGCACAGAAACTTTACCGCCTGCCCTTGCTTGTCGCAGCGAAGCGTTTAATGCTCAGTGTATGCGTCCGTCCATGCTCGATCCGTTTTTCGCCTCCGTCCGTTCACTTTCAGGCATTGGCCCGAAAGTGGCGGTGCTGCTCGGTAAATTGCTGGGAACCGATGCGCCTGGCGCAGACCCCAAGATTTCACAGCTTTTGTTCCTGCCGCCGCACAGCATTATTGACCGGCGCGACCGCCCCGGCATCGCGCTGGCACAGGAAGGCGCAATCGTTACACTTGAAGTCATGGTCGACCAGCACCAGCCAGCCCCGCCGGGCCGCGGTAATGTTCCGCATAGGGTTTTCGCCCATGACGATACCGGTGAGATCGCGCTGACCTTCTTTCGTGCCCAGGTGCCTTGGCTGCAAAAGATGCTGCCTGAGGGCGAAACCGTGATCGTGTCGGGCAAGGTTGAATGGTTCAACGGGCGCGCTTCCATGGTGCATCCCGATTATATCGCAAGCCTTGAGGATGCGTCCAGTCTGCCGATGGTTGAACCTGTCTATCCACTGACTGCCGGTCTTTCGCCAAAAACATTGGCGCGCGGCATCCGCGAGGCGCTGACGCGCGTGCCGGAATTACCAGAATGGATCGATCCGCCTTTGCTTGAACGCGAGCGTTTTTCAGCTTTCAAGCCCGCACTTGAAACCCTGCATATGCCGCAAGATCCATCGGATATCGCACTGGCAGGTATTACGCGACGCAGGCTCGCTTATGATGAATTTCTAGCCGGACAACTGGCGCTGGCCCTGGTGCGCGCCAAGACACGGCGATTGTCCGGGCGTCCGCTCGACAGCACCGGCCGCATCGTTGGCGACATCATGGCTTACCTGCCCTATCGACTGACCAAAAGTCAGGAACAGGCCTCACGCGAAATCATCACCGATCTCAAGTCGCCACAGCGCATGTTGCGACTTTTGCAGGGCGATGTCGGATCGGGCAAGACCGTGGTGGGGTTGCTCGCCATGGCGCATGCAGCCGAATCTGGCGGACAATCGGCACTGATGGCACCTACGGAAGTCCTTGCTCGCCAGCATTTTGCAACAATCGCGCCATTGGCTGAAAAAGCCGGACTGAGAGCAGCCCTTCTCACCGGCCGAGAAAAAGGCCGCGAGCGCAACGCGGTTCTCGAAGGCTTGAAAAGCGGCGAAATCAATATCATCATTGGTACGCATGCGCTGTTTCAGAACAAGGTCGAATATCACGATCTGGTCTTCATCATCATCGACGAGCAGCATCGTTTCGGCGTGCATCAACGCCTGATGCTGACAGCCAAGGGTGCAGCCCCCGATATGCTGGTGATGACGGCAACCCCTATTCCGCGCACGCTGGTCCTGACCGCTTTTGGTGACATGGATGTTTCCAAACTCACCGAAAAACCCGCCGGACGTCAACCGATCACTACGGCCATCCTTCCCATGGAGCGCATGAATGAACTGGTCGAGCGTATCCGCAAGGCGGTCAGTGAAGGTCAGAAAATCTACTGGATCTGCCCGCTGGTGGAAGAATCGGAACTGGTCGAACTGACGTCTGCTGAAGAACGTTTTGAAAGCCTGAAACCCGCTTTTGGCAAGCAGATCGGGCTTATCCATGGCCGCATGAACGGCGTGGAAAAAGACGAGGCCATGCGCGCCTTCAAACAGGGAGAGACGCGGCTGCTGATTGCGACAACGGTGATCGAAGTCGGCGTCGATGTACCGGACGCGACAATCATTGTGATTGAGCATGCCGAGCGTTTTGGCCTTGCGCAGTTACATCAGTTGCGCGGACGCGTCGGGCGCGGTGACAAGCCCTCGACCTGTCTGCTGCTCTACAAGGGTCCGCTCGGCGAAATTGCCCAGGCACGGCTAAAGGTCATGCGCGAGACGGAAGACGGTTTCCGCATCGCCGAGGAAGACCTGAAACTGCGCGGCGAAGGCGAACTGCTGGGTACGCGCCAGTCCGGCACGCCGGGCTTTCGTCTGGCTTCCATCGAAGCGCATGGCGATCTACTCGAAATCGCCCGCAAGGATGCGCTCTATGTGCTGGCAAATGATCCCGATCTGGAAGGCGAGCGCGGGCAAGCCTTACGCGTGCTGCTTTATCTATTTGGACGCGACGAGGCGATCCGGCTTTTAAGGGCTGGATAAACAAAAATGGCCGCATCGCTGCGGCCACCTCTATTAAAATATCAGGATTATCTCACAATTATCTGATTTATCTATTATTCTACCGTCACGGATTTGGCCAGATTGCGCGGCTGATCGACGTCTGTACCCATTAAAACGGCAGTGTGATAGGCCAGCATCTGGATCGGCAGCGCATAGACCAGCGGCGTAATGAACTCCGGCACGTCTGGCAGAACGATGGTTGTCAACGTATTGATGCTGGCGCTCGCAGCACCCTTTTTATCGGTGATCAAGATGATGCGCCCGCCGCGCGCGGCCACCTCCTGCATGTTTGAAACGGTCTTCTCATAAAGACGATCAGATGGCGCGATTACGATCACCGGCATGGTTTCATCGATCAGTGCGATCGGCCCGTGCTTCAACTCACCCGCCGCATAGCCTTCGGCGTGAATATAGGAGATTTCCTTGAGTTTCAGCGCGCCTTCCAGCGCCAGCGGGAAGGACGTGCCGCGTCCAAGATAAAGCACATGATTGACCTTGGCGAGATCGGCGCACACATCGGCAATCTGGCTTTCAAGCTTCAAGACCTGATTGATGAAACGCGGTGCTTCGGAAAGATCGTGCACCAGTTCCTTTTCGCGCTTTTCATCAATCACGCCGCGCTGCTTTGCAGCGGCAATCGCCAACGATGCCAAGGCCGAAAGCTGGCAGGTGAAAGCCTTGGTGGAGGCGACACCAATCTCCGGTCCTGCCAAGGTCGGGAAAACCGAATCGGATTCTCGCGCAATGGTCGATCCGGTGACATTGACCACCGATGCAATCTTCAAGCCCTGCTGCTTGCAATAACGCAATGAGGCCAGTGTGTCCGCCGTCTCGCCCGATTGGGAAACAAACATAGCGAGCGAATCTTTCGACAAGGGCATTTCGCGATAACGGAATTCCGACGCGATATCGCAGTCGACCGGTAGACGTGCAATCTGCTCGAACCAGTATTTTCCAACCGAAGCTGCGTAGAATGCCGTGCCACAAGACGAAATCGTCAGGCGGTCGATCTTGCTAAAATCAAGCCCGATGGCCTCGTCGCGCACCTTGCCGGTGGTGAAATCGAGATAGTTGGCGAGCGTATGCGAAATGACTTCCGGCTGCTCGAACATCTCTTTTTGCATGAAATGGCGGTGATTGCCCTTCGACACCAACATATTGGTATTTTGCGATTTCTGGACCGGGCGTTCGACGGATTTGTTGTTCTCGTCATAGATGGCGACGCCCTTGCGCGTCAGCACGGCCCAATCACCATCTTCGAGATAAGAAATCGTATCGGTAAAAGGTGAAAGCGCGATGGCGTCCGATCCGAGGAACATTTCGCCTTCCCCATAGCCGACAGCCAGTGGCGGTCCCTGCCGCGCCCCGATCAGCAGTTCTTCCTCGCCCTCGAACAGGAAGGCGAGCGCAAAAGCACCTTTGAGCATCGGCAGACTGTCGCGTACCGCATCGACCGGCGACTTACCACGCATCAGCTCGCGTGTTACGAGATGGGCGACAGCCTCGGTGTCGGTTTCGCTTTGGAAGGTAAAACCTTCACCTTGCAGCAGATCGCGCAATTCGGCAAAATTTTCGATGATACCGTTATGAACCACTGCCAAACGGTCGGTGATATGCGGATGCGCATTGCGCTCCACAGGTCTGCCATGGGTTGCCCAGCGTGTATGGCCGATGCCGATCAAGCCAGGCAGCGGATCGCCTGCCAGACTTTTTTCAAGGTTAACCAGTTTGCCTTCGGCGCGGCGGCGGTCGATATGGCCGTTTTGCAGCGTGGCGATACCAGCGGAATCATACCCGCGGTACTCAAGTCGCTTCAACGCATCCACGAGACGCGGCGCAACTTCGCTCTCACCGATAATGCCAATGATTCCGCACATGAAAAACTCCGATTGATCTGCCGATTACCTGTCAGTGGTTTAAAGCTTCCGGCGACAAGCGGAAATCACAAGCTGTGACCGCTCGTCTCACCCGTTGATTGATTATTTGCCTGCGGCCTTTGCCGCTTTGATGGCAGCATATTTTTTACGCAAGAGCGTTGCGCGTCCTTCTTTATTTTCCTGCCGCGCACGACCCAATGCCAGTGCCTCGACTGGAACATCCCTCGTAATCACACTGCCGGACGCAACATAAGCATTGTCGCCGATGTTGACAGGTGCCACCAGCGAACTGTTGGAGCCGACGAAAGCGCCCTCGCCCACGACGGTTCTATATTTGTTGTAGCCGTCATAATTGCAGGTGATGGTGCCAGCCCCGATATTGCTTCCAGCGCCAATGTCGGCGTCACCGATATAAGTCAGGTGGTTGATCTTGGCGCCTTTGCCGACTTGCGCATTTTTCACCTCGCAGAAATTGCCAACCTTGGATTTTTCGGCAAGATTTGCGCCGGGACGCAGGCGTGCAAATGGTCCGATCTCGGCATTGGCACCCACATGCGCGCCTTCTATATGCGAGAAAGCGTGAACGACAGCACCGGTATCCACACGCACAGCGGGGCCAAAAAACACATTCGGCTCAATGATAACATCGGCATCAATCTGGGTATCATGGCTGAAGAATACGGTTTCAGGGGCAATCAGCGTCACGCCTGCAAGCATCATCTCGCGGCGCTTGCGCGCCTGCCAGATCCTTTCGGCCTCGGCCAGTTCCGCACGGTTGTTGATACCGATGACATTGTCGACCGGCACTTCAAGAGCCAGCACATTAAGGCCCTTCGCGTGGCCGATGGCGACAATATCGGTCAGGTAGTACTCGCCCTTGGCATTGTCGTTCTTGACCGCATCAATAAGCGAAAGAGCATAATTGCCGCGCACGGCCATAAGCCCACCATTGCAGAAGCCGATTTTCTTTTGCTCATCCGTTGTTTCTTTTTCCTCGACGATCGCTACGAGTTTTCCGCCTTCTTCAATCAGACGGCCATAGCCATGCGGGTTTTCCGGGCGAAAACCGATCACCACGATATCCGCGCCTTCATCAAGACGCGCGCGTGCCGCCTGAAGCGATTGCGCTTCAATGAGCGGTGTGTCGCCAAAAACAATCAGGAGATCATCATAACCACGCGCGATGGCCTCGCGTGCCGCCAGCACGGCGTGGGCTGTGCCAAGGCGCTGCTTCTGCTCGAAAGCGGAAACAGGACCAGCAATCTTTTCAACGGCCGCCTGCACATTTTCCGCACCACGTCCAACCACCAGCGCCACATCGCTTTCGCCCGTACCCTGCACGGCCTTGACCACATGACAGACCAGCGGAAGGCCCGCCACCTTGTGCAGAACCTTCGGCAGGCTCGATTTCATGCGCGTGCCCTCGCCTGCGGCGAGTATGATGGAAAGGCAGCTACGATCGGTCATGTTATCATCCGCAAATATGTAATCTGAAATATGCTTTAGCATCAAAGCGTATATGGAAACTTACCCTCTATCAGCGCTGTCTTATCCAAGCCGCCCAAGGGCAGGAAAATTTTCGAGTAGCCAGAAGGAAAAGGATTGCATGCCGCCGGTCAGGAACAACAGACCTGCAATAATGAGAAGCACGCCCATGGCTTTTTCCACTTTGCCCAGATGCACGCGAAAACGCGCCAGAAAGCGCATGAAAGCACCTGAGAAAAGGGCAGCTATCATGAAAGGAACGCCAAGCCCAAGCGAATAGACGGCGAGGAGTGCCGCACCTTCGATGACCGTGCTGCTGCCACCGGCGAGCGTCAGGATAGGCCCCAGAACCGGCCCGATGCAGGGTGTCCAGCCGAAAGCGAAGGCAAGCCCCATCACATAAGCGCCAAGCGGGGATGCGGGCGCGTCACGTGCCTGGAACCGTGCTTCTCGCGACAGGAACGATAGACGCAGCACGCCTAAAAAATTCAGCCCCATCAGGATAATGACGACGCCTGCGACAATCGCAATCTCCTGTTGCCATGCGCGCAGAAATGCGCCGATGGATGATGCGCCTGCGCCAAGTGCCACGAAAACTGTGGTGAAACCGAGCACGAAGGAAAGCGCAGCGAGGGCAAGCGAGCGACGATGCAAAGGGGCTGCCATGACATGCGCTTGCTTTTCAGCGCGGAAATCCTCGACGCTGACCCCCGCCATGTAACACAGATAGGGCGGCACAAGCGGCAGGACGCAAGGCGAAAGAAAGGACAGCGCGCCTGCGCCAGCAGCGGTCAGATAGGAAACGCTTAGCACCAGAATCTCTTTCTTTGTTACTTTAAGCCTGCGGCACGCGCCGATTGCGTGCCTTATAGACCAAGTTTGCTTATGTTTGAATATTTTCAGTGTCGCATGCTGTAGCACCACAAGTTTGCCCTAAATCAGGATCAATTGCGTGTTCTGATATTTTTATCGCTCCAACTGGACGCCGCTCCGATGAGCCCTATTGACGATGAAGTAATTGCCGCACAGCCGGAAACATTTTCGAAAAAATATGCCCGGCTGAAACGCTATCAGCATATCCTGTTTCCTGCCGCGGGCATCACTATCGCGCTGCTGGCAATCATTGTGCTTGAGGATTTGCTCCGGAACACGTCGCGGGCGGAAACGCTCGCCGCTTTCCATGGTATTCCATGGGCAACTGTGGGTCTTGCAATCTTCTTCACCGGTCTCAGCTATGCGGCCGTTGCCCTCTACGATGTGGTAGCAGTAGAGACCATTGCCCCCAGCCAGATACCCCGGCACATCGCAGCGGTGGCCGGGGCTGCCGGATATGCCATCTCCAATGCGCTCGGCTTTTCGCTTTTAACCGGCGGAGCGCTTCGCTACCGTATCTATGCGGCTGAAGGTATCAGCCTTGCCGATATTGGAAAGATCGTCGGCACATCGTGGTTTGCAATCTGGTTTGCTCTTATCATCTTGGTGGGCATGGCGCTGCTTATCGATCCGCAGGACGTACCATGGATTGCAGCCATCGATGCACGCATCGATGTGGCGGCCGGCATCATCTTGCTTGGTGGTGTCGGCTGGCTGATTTACTGGCTTTCGAGAGGTGAGCGCAGTTTGCGCATCGGTGCAATGATCCTGCGTCTGCCCAATTCAAAAGGCGCACTGATCCAGATATGCGCGGGACTCGTCGACGTGGGAGCGGCGGCTGCAACGCTCTATGTGCTGATGCCGCAGACGGCGGCGCCGAGCTTTGCCGTCTTTGCGCTCGTTTATGTCATCGCCATCGTGCTCGGTATCGCCAGCCACGCACCGGGCGGGATTGGCGCTTTCGAGGCGACCATCATTGCAGGCCTTGGCATCGGCGACAAGCCTGAGGCAATCGCAGCCCTTATCGCCTATCGTGTGATCTATACCGTTTTGCCGCTCGTTGCGTCCACGCTCGGCATCGTTATCTGGGAGATCAAACGCCGAAGGAAAAACTTGGGCAAGAAGGCGCTTTTTGCCAAACGTCTGGTGGAACCGTTGATCCCCGGTCTTGCCGCCAGCATCATTTTTCTCGGCGGTATTGTGCTTTTGATTTCGGGTGCCACACCAGACATGCGCTACCGCGTCCATATCCTTTCAGGCGTGGTGCCTGAGTTTTTGATGGAAATGTCGCATCTGGCGGCGAGCCTCGTTGGCGTTGCGCTGCTCATTGTAGCACGAGGCCTATTCAAAAGGCTTGAACGCGCCTGGATTGCCGCAACGGTGCTCCTTTTGAGCGGCGCGATATTTTCAATGGCCAAAGGACTTGATTGGGAAGAAGCGACAATTCTATGTCTCTTCGCCGGTATTTTATGGGCGTTCCGTGCCTCGTTCTACCGCCGACCGGTTTCCGTCCCCTTCATTTTGAGCTGGAACTGGATCGCCACCGTAGGCACCACGGTGATCGTCTCAACATGGCTCGGCTTTTTCGTCTACCGCCATGTCGAATATTCCAATGACCTGTGGTGGGATTTTGCATGGAACGGCAATGCGCCGCGCTTTTTGCGCGCGACCGTACTGGTTTTTGCTGTTGTGGCCGCCGTCGGCCTGCACTCGATTATCAATAGAAACGGCCATCGAAGACGCAGGATTGACTATTCGATACCGGATGCCGTGCCGTACCTTGTGACGCAATGCCCGCATACAGACGCGGCGTTAGCATTGCTTGGCGACAAGCAGTTTTTGCTGGCACCCGATGAAAGTGCCTTCATCATGTATGCCCAGTCGGGTGGTAGCCTGATTTCATTTGGCGAACCGGTCGGCGCTCCCGCAAGCGGAATGGAGCTGGCCTGGTCTTTTCATGGTCTTGCCGATAGGCTGGCACTGCGGACGGTTTTTTATGGCGTCGGCCCACAAAGTCTACCGCTCTTTCTCGACATGGGGTTGATCGCGCTGAAGCTCGGCGAAGTGGCCCGCGTGGACCTCACGCGGTTTTCGCTCGACGGCCCACGCCGCCAGGCTTTCCGGTACGCAGACCGGAAGGTGGACAAGGATGGGCTGACATTTGAAATTATTCCCGCAGTCAACGTTCCGCCGCTCATGCCGCGCCTGCGTGAAATTTCCGATGCATGGCTCAAATTCAAGTCGGGCAGTGAAAAGCGGTTTTCGTTGGGGTATTTCGACGAAACCTATCTTAGGCGCTTCGATATGGCAGTTCTCAAACGCGATGGCGAAATCGTCGCTTTTGCCAATCTGTGGCGCGGCGCGAATAAGTACGAAATTACCGTCGATCTCATGCGCTACATGCCCAATGTGCACAAGCTGCTTATGGATGCGCTTTTCGCCAAGCTTTTGATGGCGAGCAAGGCGGAAGGCTATCAATGGTTTAATCTCGGTGCCGCCCCCCTGTCGGGGTTAAGCGGCAGCAGGCTCGCCTCGCGCTGGAATCGGCTTGGTGCCTTCATCTATAAAAGCGGCGCTGATCTTTATCATTTCGATGGGCTGAAAACTTTTAAGGAAAAGTTCGATCCGGTCTGGGCGCCGCATTACTTGATTTGCCCCGGCGGACTTGAGACACCGCGCGTCCTTCTAGATGTCACCACCCTCATTAACGGCAGTCCGCTGGAGTTCATCCGCACATGACGAAACGACACCTAGTCAACACGCTGGCAGGTACCGCCCTGATTTTAAGTATTGCCGCCTATGCTCTGATGCATCCAGGCGCAACGGCACGCCTATGGAGCAAATGGACCGGCTCCAGTGAGGCCGTAATCCATGTCAGCGCCGAGCGTCTCGCAAATATCCCCGTCTATATGCCAAACGGCAATCCGAACGGGCTTGCACTCATTATCAGCGACGAAACAGGTATAGGTGACAAGGAACGCGCGCTTCGCGACGCCCTGCTTTCACGTAAGCTGATCGTCTTGATGGTCGAACTCGGCCCATGGCGAGCGGCCCTCGACAAGGAAGACGGCGAATGCAATTATCTCGATTCCGATTTCGAGGCCATTGCCAAGGAAGCCCTGCGTGGACTTGATCTCAGCGTTTATTTTCATCCTGTCGTGATGGGGGTCGGACAAGGGGGCACTATCGCCTATGCGGCAGCCTCCGATTCTCCGGCTGCCACCATTGCAGGTGCAGTGGCGCTTGATCCGGTTGCCGCAAAGACCCGCCTTCCTTCCTGTACCGAACAGGCCGAAGCAATCAAAGCGCAGGGTGGCGGATTTACCTATGCCTTTGATGAGGAACTTCCCGCTCCGGCTCTGGTTATCGCGCCAACGGGCGCGCCACAAAATGATGCGCCCGAAGCACGAAAGAAAAACGTTGCCATGCTCCTAGGCGCTGACGCACTCCCGGTTCGTATGAAAATTGCCGCCGATGCGGCAGCAGAAATGGCAGCCGAAGATGCCAAGAACGAAGCACTGCCCATCATAGATTTGCCCGGCAAAGGCGGCAAGACCAATATGGTGGCAATCTTTTACTCCGGCGATGGCGGCTGGCGTGATATCGACAAATCCATCGGCGAATGGTTGCAGGCGAAGGGCGTGCATGTCATTGGCGTCGATTCGCTGCGCTATTTCTGGGCCGAGCACACGCCACAAGAAATCGCTCGCGATACGGCGGCGATGATCAGGAAAGCTGATCCGACCGGCAAACTGCCGGTGACGGTGCTTGGTTATTCATTCGGCGCAGATACATTCCCCTTCGCATGGCAATATCTTGATGTATCCATGCAGGATCGCATCCGCATGGTGGGGCTGCTCAGTGCTGAAACAACGACGACCTTCCAGATTTCCATTCAAGGCTGGCTCGGCATGGACGGCGATAAGGATGTGGTGTCAGCCATTGCGACCATACCACTTGATCGTGTCGTCTGCGTTTACGGCGAGGAAGAAGACGACACCGCCTGCACGGCCGATAGGCTCAAAGGTATGGAGGTCATGAAATTGCCCGGTGGGCATCATTTTGATGAAAATTACGAGCCTATTGCCGCAGCGCTCTATGAACGCATGCGGACCCGAGCCGGACTTCCCGGCGAACCACTCGCAAGTTTTTAAATCTTGGGAAGATTTTTGATTTACGTACCTCATTTTTGTGCTTATGGTTCGCCCGTGTGGTTTGATTCCAGTATTGCATCCCGTTCCTCCAGCCCGGAGAGCAGATGTAGGAATTGTTCAATCCACTGGGAGCAGGAATGAAACCGACCGTCCACGATATTGCGCGCACTGCGGGCGTCAGCCTTGCCACAGTGGACCGCGTCCTCAACGACCGGCCCGGTGTTCGAAGTCGCACGCGTGAGCGTGTCGTGGAGGCAATGCGCGTACTTGGATATGTCCGCGATATGGGGGCTGCCAATTTAGCGCGCGGGCGACATTATCGATTCGATTTCATCTTGCCCGACAATGACAATACCTTCATGTTGAACCTGCGTAGCGAACTTGCAGCCGCCATTGAACGTGCGCCGAGTGAGCGGATGCAGATCAACCTCGTTCTGGTACCAGCCTTCGATGAAACGGCTCTTGCCGTGGCCCTTGAAGCCTGTGCTGCGCGCAAGCCCGATGGCGTCGCCTTCGTGGCAATCGACACGGATATGGTGCGCCAAAGCTGCGACCTGTTGAGGGAAAGCGGTATTCCCGTCGTTACATTGGTATCCGACCTCGACCATGGTGCGCGCGAACATTATGTCGGTGTCGACAACACTGCCGCGGGGCGCACCGCTGGGCGACTTCTTGGATTTTTTTCTAATAAAACCAATGGGGTGATTGCTGTTCTTGCTGGATCGCTTAAGGTTCGTGATCATCGTGAGCGCTATGAAGGCTTTGTCGAAGCGATGCGCGGCGATTTCCCGGATCGTACAATTCTGGCACCGTTCGAAGGGCTTGATGAGGATATGCGCGTCGAAAGACTGGTGCGAGAACTTCTTCACTGCCGCAGCGACATTGCCGGTCTTTACAGTCTCGGCGCTGGCAATGGTGGACTTCTGCGCGCACTGGCGTCGCATCCGGCGAGAAAGCCGCTGGTGATTGCGCACGAGCACGACGAGGCAACTGCAAAAGGATTGGCTCAGGACCTGATCCACGGCGTTCTGGCGCAGGATCCCGGCCATGAAATTCGCAGCGCCATCCGTATCCTCAAGGCCTCCGTTGACCGACAGCCCATTGTGCCGGGGCAGGAACATATCCGTATCGAAATTTTTCTCAAAGACAACCTACCGCAATTCGCCTGAACGGCAGCAGAAAATTCACAGGAGCAAGCATGTATCTCGGTCTCGATCTCGGCACATCCGGCGTGAAGGCCCTTTTGATCGATGACGATCAGCGTTCAATAGGTTCGGCCCATGGCGAGCTTGATGTCTCTCGCCCGCATCATGGCTGGAGCGAACAGGACCCGGCAGACTGGATCAACGCCTGCGAAGTAGCCATTGACGGCCTGCGGCGCGCGCATCCGAAGGAGTTTTCGGCTATCAAAGGCATCGGGCTATCCGGGCAGATGCATGGCGCAACGCTGATCGACGCGCAAGACAAGGTTTTGCGCCCCTGCATGTTGTGGAACGATACCCGCGCCTACAAGGAGGCAGCCGAACTTGATGCCGACCCGGCTTTTCGCGCCATTACCGGAAATATCGTCTTTCCGGGTTTTACCGCGCCGAAGCTCGTATGGGTCTCTCGCAATGAACCTGAAATCTTTGCTTGCATCCATAAGGTATTGTTGCCAAAGGATTATCTCAGGCTCTGGCTGACGGGCGATTACGCCTCGGATATGTCTGATGCGGCAGGGACGAGCTGGCTCGATACCGGCCAGCGCCACTGGTCACCCGAACTGCTCGCCAAAACCGGCCTCACCATAGAGCAGATGCCGCGTCTGGCCGAGGGCACGGACGCGACGGGAAACTTAAAAGCTGAACTGGCCTCGCGCTGGGGCATTGATGGTTCACCGGTCGTGGCGGGCGGTGCCGGTGATAATGCGGCTTCTGCCTGTGGCATGGGAACGGTAAAAGCAGGTCATGCTTTCGTTTCGCTTGGCACATCGGGTGTACTTTTTGCCGCCAACAGCGCTTACCAGCCAAAGCCTGAAAGCGCCGTGCATGCCTTCTGCCACGCGCTGCCCGACACATGGCATCAGATGGGCGTCATCCTGTCAGCAGCAAGCGCGCTCGACTGGTTTTCACGCATCACCGGCACCAGTCCGCAGGCGCTCGATCAGTCATTGGGCACCACTTTGAGAGCACCAACCGGCGTAACGTTCCTGCCCTATCTTTCCGGCGAGCGCACACCTTATAACGATGCGAAAATTCGCGGTTCCTTCACGGGACTGGACCACGAGAGTGACCGCAATGCCATGACGCAATCGGTCCTTGAAGGCGTAGCTTTCGCCATTCGTGACAGTCTCGCCGCGCTGCAATCGGCTGGAACCGAAATCACCGCACTAACGGCGATCGGCGGCGGCTCGCGCTCCACCTATTGGCTGGAAGCAATTGCCACCGCACTCAATACGACTGTGGCACTGCCCGCTGAGGGTGACTTCGGCGCAGCCTATGGTGCGGCACGGCTAGGCCTTGTCGCGGCCACCGGGGCTGATCCGTTTTCAATCTGCACCCCGCCACCAGTGGCGCGCAACATCGAGCCGAACGCGGCTCAACTTTCCGCCTATGACGAGGCCTATCAGCGCTATCGCGCGCTCTACCCGGCGCTAAGCCAAATCTAATCATCAATCGGGAGGATAAATATGACGACGGGATTTTTCGGCGATATCGAAAAGGTTGGCTATGAGGGTGAAGACAGCGACAATCCGCTGGCTTTCCGCCATTATAACCCGGACGAAATCTTGCTCGGCAAACGCATGGAAGAACATCTGCGTTTTGCTGTTGCCTATTGGCACAGCTTTGCCTGGGAGGGCGGCGACCCGTTCGGTGGACGCACCTTTGACCGCCCCTGGTACAAGGACGGTATGGCAGCGGCAAAACTGAAAGCCGATGTCGCTTTCGAGTTTTTCTCGCTGCTTGGAGCGCCCTTCTATTGCTTTCACGACGCCGATGTTCGTCCCGAAGGCGACAGCTTCGCTGAAAACACAAAGAACCTTAATGAAATAGTTGATATTTTTGAAAAAAAGCAGAGTGAGACTGGGATAAAACTGCTCTGGGGAACGGCCAATCTGTTCTCCCATCGCCGCTATATGTCGGGTGCCGCTACAAATCCCGACCCGGATGTTTTTGCTTTTGCGGCGGCGACCGTAAAGACTTGCCTTGACGCCACAAAACGGCTTGGCGGCGATAATTACGTGCTCTGGGGCGGTCGCGAGGGCTATGAGACCTTGCTCAATACCGACCTTTCACGTGAGCTAGACCAGATGGGGCGCTTCCTCAACCTGGTGGTCGAATACAAGCACAAGATCGGTTTTAAGGGTACGATCCTCATCGAGCCAAAGCCACAGGAACCGACCAAGCATCAATATGATTACGATGTGGCGACGGTTTATGGTTTCCTCAAGCGATATGGACTTGAGAACGAGGTGAAGCTCAATATCGAACAGGGCCATGCCATCCTTGCCGGTCATTCTTTTGAGCATGAACTGGCACTGGCGCGCACGCTGGGCGTTCTCGGTTCCATCGACATGAACCGCAACGATTACCAGTCCGGTTGGGACACCGACCAGTTCCCCAACAACGTACCCGAAATGGCGCTCGCCTATTATCAGGTGTTGCTCGACGGCGGATTCAAGAATGGTGGCACCAATTTTGATGCCAAGTTGCGCCGCCAGTCGCTCGACCCGCAGGACATCCTGATCGGCCATATTGGCGGCATGGATTGTTGCGCACGCGGCCTTAAAGCCGCAGCACGCATGGTCGAAGACGGAGCCCTTTCAAAACCGCTCGACGAGCGTTATTCAGGCTGGGGCGGCAATTTTGGCAAAAAACTTCTGAGCGATCTTTCACTCGATGCCATTGCTGCTGAAGTCGAGACAAACAATATCAATCCGCACCCGAAATCGGGCCGCCAGGAATATCTGGAAAACGTGGTCAACCGCTACGTTTGATGTGACACATTACGGGCCGCCTAATCCTCGTGGCGGCCCGGTGCTGTGCGATTGCGCGCATAATGGTGTTTAAGCGAAAATGACGGCAGCCACGATGCGCGGCGGATTGTCCAGAGCTCATAGGTCGGGATCAGGTCAGCGGCATCATCCAATGAGCCAAGGTTCACTTCGGTTTCATCGCCGGTGCGCGAAAACACCGGCGAACCACATTTCGGACAGAAGAAACGCCCGGCATAGTCGCGCGTTTCGCCTTCAATCGTCACGGCATTCTCTGGGAAAATGGCCGAAGCGTGAAAAAGTGCGCCATGATGTTTGCGGCAATCAAGGCAATGGCAAAGACCGACCCGATAGGGACGGCCAGTTGCAACAATCCGCACATTGCCGCAGAGGCAGCCGCCCGTGAACCGGTCCATGCCGGGATTCCTTTCCTACAACTTCACCCAGCCGCCATTCTTCGCCGATGAGCGCACACAGGCATCGATGAAGGCGACCCCTTGCAACCCGTCATCAACTGTCGGGTAGATCACTGCATTATCAGGCTTGCTGCCTTGCGCATGCGCGTCAATCGCATTGGCCGCCTCGCTATAGATCGTGGCAAAGGCCTCGAGATAGCCTTCCGGGTGGCCTGATGGCACACGCGTCACCCGTGCTGCTTCTACTCCCGCACCCGCACCACCACGAGTGATCAGCCGCTTTTCTTCGCCAAACGGTGTAAACCACAGCCGGTTCGGATCTTCTTGTGCCCATTCGATTCCGCCCTTCGTGCCATAGACCCTGAGCCGCAACCCGTTTTCATTACCGGGTGCTACCTGGCTGCACCAGAGCATGCCCTTGGCGCCCCCTTCAAAACGCAGCATCACATGCGCATTGTCGTCGAGGCGACGACCTTCTACGAAACAATCGAGATCAGCGGCAAGGCTTTCAAGTGTCAGGCCGGTCACAAAAGAAGCAAGATTAAAGGCGTGCGTTCCAATATCCCCCGTCGCCCCGCCAAGCCCCGACTGCGCCGGGTCGGTGCGCCAGACGGCACCCTTGGCCCCGGTCGCCTCAACAGCTTCGGTCAGCCAGTCCTGTGCATATTCGACCTGCACGACCCGCAGATCGCCCAATTCGCCATTGGCGATCATGGCGCGCGCCTGGCGCACCATCGGATAGCCGGTATAATTATGGGTAAGAACGAAAAGTGCGTTGCTTTCATCGGCAAGCTTTTTCAGTTTCTTCGCGTCGGCCAGCGTCGAGGTCAGCGGCTTATCGCAGATCACATGAATGCCGCGCTTCAAAAACTCTTTCGCGGCATCGTAATGCACATGATTGGGTGTGACGATGGAAACGGCCTGAATGCCGTTTTTCAGCCGCGCTTCACGGATCGCCATGTCCTTGTAACTTGAATAGATGCGGTCCTCCCCAAGGCCCAGTTCACGCCCAGAGTCTCTCGCTTTTTCCGGCGACGAGGATAACGCTCCCGCCACCAGATCAAAGCGGTTATCGAGCCGTGCGGCCATGCGATGCACGCCGCCGATGAAGGCGCCTGAACCACCACCGACCATACCAAGCCGGATGCGCGGGCTTGCTGTTTCTTTCGTTTTGGCTTCAATCGTCATGGCTGTCTCACTTCGTCTCAAGTCCGAGCATACGGCGATTGGCCGCTTCATCAGTGCCGCCCGCGGCAAAGTCGTCAAAGGCTTTTTCAGTCACGCGGATGATATGTGCCTTCACGAATTCCGCACCTTCGCGCGCGCCGTCCTCGGGGTGTTTCAAGGCGCATTCCCATTCGACCACGGCCCAGCCATCGAAATCATTTGCCGCCATTTTGGAGAAAACTGCACCGAAATCAACTTGTCCGTCGCCCAGCGAACGAAAGCGCCCGGCCCGCTCGACCCAGCCCTGATAGCCACCATAGACGCCCTGCCGCCCGGTCGGGTTAAACTCCGCATCCTTGACGTGGAACATCTTGATACGGTCTTTATAAATATCGATATTATCAATATAATCAAGACATTGCAGCACATAATGAGAGGGGTCGTAGAGCATGTTGGCGCGGCTATGGTTGTTCACGCGTTCCAGAAACATCTCGAAGCTTATGCCGTCATGCAGATCTTCGCCCGGATGAATTTCATAACAGATATCGACGCCGTGTTCGTCGGCATGATCAAGGATCGGTGTCCAGCGCCGCGCCAGCTCCTCGAAAGCCGTCTCGACGAGACCGGCCGGGCGCTGCGGCCAAGGATATATGAACGGCCATGCAAGCGCGCCTGAAAAGGTTGCATGCGCCGTGATGCCAAGATGGCGTGAGGCACGGATGGCCATTTTGACCTGCTCGACCGCCCATTCCTGCCGGGCTTTCGGGTTGCCGCGCACTTCAGGTACAGCAAAACCGTCAAAAGCCTCGTCATAGGCCGGATGAACGGCAACGAGCTGGCCTTGCAGGTGGGTGGAAAGCTCGGTCACCTCGACGCCGTTTTCTTTAGCCACGCCTGCGAACTCATCACAATAATCTTTTGATTCAGAAGCCTTTTTCAAATCGATCAACTGGCTTGCCCATGTCGGCACCTGAACCCCGGCATAACCCTTTTCCGCCGCCCATTTGGTGATGCTGTCCCAGCTATTGAAGGGTGCCGCATCGCCTGCAAACTGGCCAAGAAATATTCCCGGCCCCTTGATCGTCTTCATTGAAAACTCCTCCACATCATGAAACGGATGCGCCCGCCAGAACAGCGGGCGCATATTGGCATTAGAACGGCGAATCCGGGAAATAGAACTGCTCGGCATTGTCTTTTGTGACGAGCGTTGCATCGAGAATATATTCGCCGCTGACCGGAATCTGGTCATAGAAATGACCGGCAGTGATCTGCATGGCGGTCGCCACCATTGCCGGCGGATAAAGCACATCAACCGGCACCAGCTTGTCGCCGTCCATGACTTTCTTGATCATGTCCTTGGAGCCTGCACCACCAATGATATACTGAATGTCCTCACGATTGGCCTGCTTGATGGCTTCGAGCACGCCAACGGCCATGTCGTCATCCTGACACCAGACCACATCGATCTTCTGATGCTTGGTCAAGAAATCCTGCATCACGCGGAAAGCATCGTCGCGGCTCCAGTTGCCATATTGACGGTCGAGAATTTTGACGTTGGAACCTTCAATACCCTTGTCGAAACCATCCTGACGCTGCTGATCAATGGGGATCGGCAAACCGCGAATGACCACGACTTGCGCATCCGGCGTGGTTTCCTTGATATATTCGCCGGCAACCTGACCAAGGGCCGTGTTGTTGCCAGCGACATAGAGATCGCGGATTGCATTGTCGTTGGTGCTGGGGGCACGGTCGACAAGAGCGACGAAAGTACCCTTGTCCTTGACCTCCTTGATGGCATTGACGAGCGGATCTGGATCGGTCGGCAGGACAACGAGACCGTCAAGCCCCTGCACCGCCAGATCCTGCAAGGCGTTGGCCTGGCTCGCAGCATCCGGCGACGTCTTGACGATGACATTAAGACCCGGATGCTCTTCCATCAGGAGTTTTGCCACGCGCTCCGCATGGTAGACGACACCAGAGGTCCAGCCATGATCAGCCGCCGGAATGGACACGCCAATGGTGACCTTCTTATCCTGCGCACTGGCAGCCCCTGTGAAAGCCATGCCCCCTGCGGCCAGAGCGGCGAAAGCAACGCCCAATAATTTCCTTCGCATATCTTCCTCCCAAAAACGGGGCCTTTTCGCCCATGATAATGCCGGAACCGCCCCTACAATCCCGCCAATTCTGCTTTTCACTACATGCCGCTCTCCGAAAACCGGTATCCGTTTTAGGAGATATGCTTTTCATCGCCGCGACAATGAACGTTGCACCAACATGGCAATGATGATGATCGAACCCTGAATGGCCCCGATCAGATACTCACTGATGAAATTCGACAGCAGCATGATGTTGCTGACGAATTCCAGAATGAAGGCGCCGCAGATCGTGCCCCAGATGCGTCCGACACCACCACGCATCACAGTGCCACCGACAACGACCGCGGTGATTGCATTGAGTTCCCACATCATGCCGGTCTGCGCCGAGGTCGAACCCAGACGCGGCACGTAAAGAAGCACTGCGACTGCAACGCAAAGTCCCTGTACAACATACGCAATCGTGCGCACCCGCCTGACCGATATGCCCGAATAGCGCGCCACGTCTTCGCTAGAGCCAACAGCCAGAAGGTGCCGACCATAGCGCGTGCGATAAAGAACGAAGGCGGCAAGGGCTGCGGTCACGAAAATGACGATCACCGGCACCGGCACGCCCAAAATATTGCCGAAATAGGCCGGGCGATACATGGACTGGATGTCGGGATTGCGCAGCGTAATCGCCCCCCCTTGCGACAGCCATGTGGTCAGGCCGCGATAGATGCCCATGGTGCCGAGGGTCGCGATAAACGGCTCTATGCGCCCGACCGTCGTAATCAGGCCATTGAGAAGACCGCAGGCCGCGCCCAGCACCAAAGCGAGCATGATGGCGGCAATCAACATGAGGACAGGATCGGCTATCACGCCTGAATTGATGAACAAAATCATCATGCTGGCAACGAAAGCCACCATAGAACCGACCGATAGATCGAGACAGCCGGAGGAAATTACATAGGTTGCACCCACGGCAATGACCGCGATGAAGGCAGCGCGAGTCATCACATTGAGCAGATTATCGATGCTGATGAAGTTGGGATTGGTGATCGCGCCTAAAACCAGCAGCAATGCCAGTGCTATAAAGGGGGCGACCGCCCGCAAATCCCAGTCTTTTGACGTTTTCGGCACACGGCTTTTATCGGATTCGACCTGTGTCATCTGTCCCCTGCTTGTCATTTATGCTGCTTCTTCTGTGCCAACGCCGGTCGCGAGCGCGACGATTACTTGCTCGGTCATCCGCTCACCACTCACTTCGCCTGCAATATGCCCCTCGCGCATCACCATAATACGGTCGCAGATGCCGATCAGTTCCGGCATTTCCGACGAAACCACGATGATTGACCGACCCTCATCGGCCAGTCCCGCAATGAACTGATAGATCTGCTGTTTGGTGCCGACATCGATGCCACGTGTCGGCTCGTCTATAATGATGATTGACGGATCGAGCAGCATCATCTTGGCCAGAAGCAGCTTTTGCTGATTACCTCCAGAAAGCTGTCCGGCCAGGATATCCTTGCGCCCGGTGCGGATATCGAAATCACGAATGGCATCGTCAAGGGCCGCACTCTCGCGCTTGCGGTCGATCTGCAAACGACTGATGAATTTCGACAATGAGGCCAGCGTGAGATTGACGCGCAGGTCCTTTCCAAGCAGCAGACCCCGCCCCTTGCGATCTTCGCTGAGATAGGCGATGCCCGCCGTCAGGCTTTGATGCGCATTGTAGAAAACGACCGGTTTGCCATTATGGCGCACCTCACCCCTGCCGGGTCGCAGACCGACGACAGCTTCCATCAATTCGGTACGCCCCGCCCCGACCAGGCCGGCGAACCCCAAAATCTCGCCTTTGCTCAACAGGAAAGATGCGTTTCGCACATAGCCTGGAACATCGAAGCCACGCACCTCAAGAACGCTCTCCCCTGCGTGAACTGCAGCGCGGTCAGGATAAAGCTTTGCTATATCGCGTCCGACCATTAGTCGGGCCATGTCGGATGGTTGCAAATCCTGGGTATTATGGTCTGCAACGAGCGATCCATCGCGCAGCACCGTCACGCGGTCGGAGATTTCCTTCACCTCTGGCAGGCGATGCGAGATATAAAGCACCGCAACACCCTTGGCGCGGATATCCTTGATGAGCTTTAGAAGCGCCTCCGTCTCGAATGGTGTCAAGGATGCCGTCGGCTCATCGAAAATCACCACGCGATGAGGGACCAGAAGCACGCGCGCGATCTGCACCAGTTGCCGCTGGGCAATCGACAGGCTTGCCACCACCGCATCGGGATCGATTTCGGCGCCAAGATCGTGGATGGCCTTTCGCGCACCCTCGCGCATGGCGCGGTCATCGACACTGATGCCCTTTGTCCGTTCGCGTCCGAGATAGATATTCTGCGCTACGGTAAGATCGGGTGCCAGTAATATTTCCTGATGCACCAGCACGATGCCCTGCGCTTCCGCCGCGACCGGATCACTGAAACTGACCGGCTTGCCGTCAATGCGGATTTCCCCGCCGCTTGGACGCTCGTTTCCCGCCAGCAGCTTCATCAGCGTGGATTTACCCGCTCCGTTCTCGCCGATAATGGCATGAACCTCGCCGGGGTAAACCTTAAGGCTGATGCCTTTGAGAACCTGCACCGGACCGAAGGATTTCGAAAGCGAAACCGTCTCGATAACAGGAGATTTTTCAGTCGCTGTGGTCGGATTCACGGACGCGTTCCTGAATGCAGTCATGCGCACGCCCCGGCCACCGGACCCAGTGCGCGGCATATGCCTCGCCGCATTTTTTCCGAACCATCTGATTGCACGTGAACTCCTCCCAAAGCCTCGTTCTTGGGAGCTTAACTTTCGTTTTGAGGTACGTAAAGCTTTATTCGTGCTTAAAAATATTTTGTAAGGCTGTCATGAATTGTTTGCGCTCATTCCTCTGGAATATCGCGGACAAACCGCCTAAATCAGAGACACGAAAAGGAGTGTCGCCATGAAATACAGCAAATCTTCCGAGAAGATCGCGCAACTGACACCTGAGCAATACCGCGTCACGCAGGAAAGCGGCACCGAACGGCCTGGAACCGGCGAGTATCTGTATAATAAGCAGCCCGGAATTTATGTCGATGTCGTCTCTGGCGAGCCGCTTTTCGCATCGAGCGACAAATACGAATCCCACTGCGGCTGGCCGAGCTTCACCAAGCCGATCGAACCCGCCCATATAAGCGAATTGACCGACGCATCGCACGGTATGGTGCGTACCGAAGTACGATCAGCATATGGCGACAGCCATTTGGGCCACGTTTTCCCCGATGGCCCTGCAGATCGCGGTGGGCTTCGCTATTGCATCAATTCTGCTGCCTTGCGCTTTATTCCAAAAACCGAGATGAAAGCCGAGGGTTACGGAGACTATCTCGATCAGGTTGAAGATGTAGCCTGACTTCCTCACCTCCAACAGTTACAGTTTTTTTGAAAGCCCGGCTGTCATCAGCCGGGCTTTTCTTATATGCGGCCTCTACTCTTTGGCACAATATGAGCGAGAGCGTAAAAATTCTTGCAAAAACCAAGTCTTAACCCGGTGTGTTAACGGCGTGTTTACTATGAATGTACAAATATTACCGCGCAAAGATTCTCCTGTTTCGCCCATACAAGCCAACCGGTGACATTCTATCATTTTAAAAAAGCGAATTTCTCATGGCTGATTCAGATTTGGTTTCCGGGTCCCGCTCCAGACTGGAGGCATTGAATGCACAGCGTGAACGTCTCCCCGCCTCTGATGCCATGCAGGAACTTGACCGGACGCTTGCTGGCCTTGAGCACAGATTGATGGAATTTAAGCAGGGCAGCACGAAGGCATCTGCGCGCCGCGCCCAATCGACACCATTCGGGGAAAGCAAAACACCGCTACGGCTAGATCACATTGAAAACCGTCTGTCAGATATGGAACGGCAGATTGCTTTGGCTCCCACACAACACCACGATTACGTTGCCCTTTTCCAGAAGTTGGAAGAGCTTTCCCGGCGCATCGAAGATCTCTCCGATCGTCAAGCCCTGCCCGGTCGCGTGACGGACCAGCTCGCCCATCACATGAACCTGCTCGCCCATCAGGTTGCCAAGGTGGTGGACGGCTTGAGCCATAATGATTACCGCAATCTTGAAACACAGCTTGATATTATTGGCGAGAAGCTGGAGGTTGCAGAAAAGCGCGCTCTTGAGACCCAACCCGTCCTTCTTGATACGATCGAGCGCCGCTTTACCGAACTGACGGAGCGCCTCGATCATGATTATTCCATGCGCTATCTGCACAGCGATGCCATTGCCAATCTGGAAGCGCAGATTGGTGATATTGCCCGCCATCTGGCAAAGCCTGCCATCGAGCTCGCTGAAATAACACCGCGCCTTGCCTCCATCGAGCGCTCGATTGTAAACGCGAATGAGAATGTGCTGGAAGCCGCACGTGTAGCTACCGAAACTGCGATCGAACGCGCGATGCAAAAAAGCTCACACGGAGAGAGCACAATTGCGCAACAGCTTGCCGCTGACATAAAATCGCTCGAAACGCTGGCCCGCAATGCTGATGATCGCAACAGCCGGACGTTTGAGACCGTCACCGGTACACTCAGCACCATTGCAGAGCGTCTGACGAGACTTGAGAACGAAGTGAACGGCAAGCCAACGGTTGCGCCTCCTCTCGGCATAACAGCACAGGATGCCCTCGATAAGTCTGCCGTCTTCGATACAAAGGCAAAGGCCGTATTTGAACGCGGCGATCAAAAGCCGCCCTCAAACGACGAGACTGAAAAAACGCCACCGACCATTGAACCCGTTTCCCGGTTGCTAGCGCAAAAGGATGAGCATTTTTCCGGCGAACAACTGCCTGATCTCAATACGATCTTGAAACGCGTTCGAGAAGAACGACGTCGGCAGGAGGATCCCACTGAGGAAGCATCTGCCGCCTTCGGTAAGCGGGAGCTGATCACTGCGGCCCGTCGCGCGGCGGAGATAGCCGTTACGCAATCGCAGGAGAGTGAAGAGGCGCAAGACCGGCGCAATAATCGCAAGTTCATTCTTCTGGCTATAGGTGCGGTTCTTTTCGCGATAACCGGCCTTCAGATCGGCAGCGCCTATTTCAGCGACAGGGAGCCGGTCGAAGTGGTAGCCGATCAAGCCATAGAGACGCTGAAAGACCCCGCATCGCAGCCTGCAAAACAGCAGGTGGAACCGGTAAAAGGCAGCCCAATGCCAGCCGCGACTGCTTTACAATCCACTAAAGCGTTACATATTTCGGTGCCGGTAGAGGTCGGGCCAATTGCCCTGCGCGAAGCGGCCGCGCAAGGTGACAGACTGGCGCTGTTTGAAATCGGCAACCGTTACATGGATGGACGTGGCGTGCCGGCTGATATGAGCAAAGCCGCGTCATGGTATGAAAAAGCCGCAGGAAAAGGATTTGCGCCTGCACAATACAGGATCGCAAGCTTCAACGAAAAGGGACGTGGTGTTCCGCTCGATCTGAAAAAAGCGCGCGCATGGTATGAAAAGGCAGCTCATCAGGGCAATGCCAGCGCCATGCATAATCTCGCGGTACTTATTGCCTCCGGCAAAGATGGCCCCTCTGATAATGTTGCCGCCGCACACTGGTTTGCCAGGGCGGCAGAGCTCGGCATAAAGGACAGCCAATTTAATATGGGCATCCTTGCCGCGAAGGGCGTCGGCATGCCTGCCAATCTGGAAGAGAGCTATAAGTGGTTCGCCTTGGCTGCCAATGCAGGCGACAGGGAAGCCGCCGACAAGCGCGATCAGATTGCCGCTTCGCTTGACCCTGAAAAGCTTGAACAGGCGAAGGCCTCGGTCCTATCGTTTCAGACCAAGCCGATGGATACGGCGACCAATTCTATAACTGTGCCGGATGCCTGGGAAAAAGATACGATCCTTACCGGTTCAATCGACACAAAAAAGACCATTCAGGCGATCCAGATCATCCTGCGAAATGAAGGCTATGCTGTAGGAGCAATCGACGGAACCATCAATGACAAGACGCGTGAAGCGATCACGGTTTATCAGAAGGCTAACGGGCTGAACCCAACCGGCGTGATCGACCACAATCTGACAATCATGCTGTTTCAGAAGAAAGACTGAAATCGTATGGCTGCGCCGGATTTTGAAGGCAACCATTGCAGGAAAGCGACACTATCCACACAAGTTTGTCCACAAGCCATTTCTCGTTTGACATCATGGCGATAGCAACGCAAGACCATAAGTGATGGCCCCCTGCGCAACCGAGGCGGCCAATAGGTGTACGTTCTTGAAAGCCGGGTTCGGAAGTGGGCATTTATCTTCCCATTGCGGAGTTGTCGGTCAACATGCTGGCTCTGCTCGGCATGGGTGCTGCTGTGGGCTTTTTATCCGGCCTTTTTGGCGTCGGCGGCGGCTTTCTGATCACGCCGCTTCTGATCTTCTATAATATCCCGCCAGCCATTGCTGTTGCGACAGGCGCCAATCAGGTCATCGCTTCATCTGTGTCGGGGGCGTTAGCGCATTTCAAACGACGGACGCTCGATATAAAGCTTGGACTCTTTCTCGTCGCAGGCGGCCTTGTCGGCTCGTTGCTCGGAATTTTCCTGTTTTCGTGGCTCCGCGAGCTCGGCCAACTCGATCTGATTGTTTCCATCCTCTATGTCTTTTTTCTCGGCACAGTTGGCGGACTGATGCTTGTTGAAAGCGTACGCGCGCTTCGCCGCGTCAAAAAAGGTCAGGCTGGAGCTATCCGCCGTCCTGGCCAGCATACGTGGATCCACAAGCTGCCTTTCAAGATGCGGTTTCGCGCCTCGACCATTTATGTGAGCATCATTCCGGTGCTCGGCATCGGGTTTTTTATCGGCCTTCTGTCATCGGTGATGGGTGTTGGCGGCGGCTTCATCATGGTGCCCGCACTCATCTATCTGCTGCATGTGCCAACCAATGTGGTTGTGGGCACATCACTGTTCCAGATCACATTTGTCACCGCTTTCACTACCGTGATGCAGGCAACGACGAACCAGTCCATCGATATTGTTCTGGCGTTTCTGCTGATGGTGGGCGGCGTGATCGGCGCACAATATGGCGCACGCGCGGGACAGAAACTGCGCGGCGAACAATTGCGTCTGCTGCTCGCACTTCTTGTGCTTGCAGTGGGCTTACGTCTTGCCTTTGGCCTGTTCGTGCGGCCTGACAATCTGTTCTCGATCACGATAGCGGATATGTAATATGAGAAAGCTCAGTCTCATATCCGCATTTCTCTTCGGACTTTCTGGCGCGCCCGCAATGGCGCAGCTCAATTCCACTGGCGAAGGCAATGCAGTACCACAATTG
The DNA here is from genome assembly GCF_039545455.1 of Brucella sp. BE17. Lineage (NCBI taxonomy): Bacteria > Pseudomonadati > Pseudomonadota > Alphaproteobacteria > Hyphomicrobiales > Brucellaceae > Brucella > Brucella sp. BE17. The sequence goes on from NZ_CP154468.1 coordinate 852,224, forward strand.
CAGAACCCGGCAGAAGAAACCATAGAGATCGGCCTTTCGACCGAGATGATTGCCATCGCGTCGAATTTCGGCGGCACGGAACTGACAATCTTCGGCGCACTGGACAATGCCGATCCGGCGATCCAGCGTCAGGGCCATTATGACATTATTGTAGTGCTGCAGGGTCCTTCACGCGATCTGGTGGTGCGCAAGAAAGAACGTTATCTCGGCATATGGCTCAATGCTGCGTCGGAAACTTTTATGGGCGTACCGCTGTCCTATTCGCTTGCTTCCACGCGTAATTTACAGGACATTGCCGACGACAAGATTTTCCGCCAGCTTTCGGTCGGCGTGCGCAATTTCTATCTTCGTCCCGAAGACCCGGCGAGCCTTTCGGGTAATATTCCGGCCTTCGGCAATCAATTACGCGAAATGAAAATCCAGCAAGGCCTTTACAGCCAGCGCATCGGCGGGGTCGAGTTTATCTCACGCACCTTGTTTCGCGCTACGCTCAGCCTGTCGACAAATGTTCCGGTCGGACGTCATCGCGCACGCGCATTGCTGTTCCGCAATGGCGTCTTCCTGCGTGAAGCCAATGCCAGCCTTGAAATCGTCAAGGCAAGTGTTGAACAAAATATCTATGATGCCGCCCATAAATACAGCTTCTATTATGGCCTGTTCGCGGTGTTTTTGGCGGTCTTTACCGGCTGGGCGGGACGTCTTCTTTTCAAAAGAGACTAACCGCCGACCAGTGCCTTATGTGCAATCGGATAAACCCTCCCTTGCCCCAACATATAGGCGCACAACATTTCATTGATGAACAGGCCACGAAAAGCGCGGTCGAGCACATTAAGTGCGCCGGTATAAGCGCCGAAGGCAGGCATGATGAGCCGCTCGCCATCGCTTGCAAAACAAGGACGCCGGACCGAACGCCCCCGCCGCACGATGCGTGCTGCGGGATGGAGATGTCCCGCAACCTCGCCCGGTGTCTGCCCTCGCGAAGGCTCATGACGAAAGATGAGCGGTCCCATGACCAATTCCTTCACACAGTCGCCGGGCAAACCTTGAGGGCGCTCAGGGTCATGATTGCCAGTAATCCAATACCAGTCGCGGTGCTGCATCAAAGAGCGCAGGCGCAGCGCATAAGGCACTGGCAAGCGTTGGCTGGCCTTGGCGTCATGAAAACTGTCGCCAAGACTGATGATACTTTTCGGCTCGTAGCGCGCAACGACCTCAGCCAGCATATCGAGTGTTGCGCCCGTATCATAAGGCGGGATCAATTGGCCACGCCGGGCAAAGGACGAGCCTTTTTCAAGGTGCAAGTCAGAGACGACCAGCATCTGCATATCCGGCACAAACAAAGCACCGGACGGGTCATAAATGACGGCTATTCCACGCAGTTCCGCCTGCGCGAGACTATAGACACCACTGTTTCCCAAGTTGATATTCATTGCATCGCTTCTCTGATCAGATCGTCGGCTGCTTCTTCAAGCAGCATTTCGTCACCGTCTCCTGCCACGCGTTCGCGTCCGATTTCAAGCATGACAGGGAGTGCCAGCGGAGAAATACGCTCCAGCGGTTTATGCAGAAGATGCCCTTTCACACGGGCCAGCATCTCTCCAAGACGTTTGATATCCAGAAGTCCAGTCGCCGCATCAGCGCGTGTCGCCTGCAACAATATATGGTCTGGTTCATGGCTGCGCAGCACGTCATAAATAAGGTCGGTCGAGATTGTCACCTGCCGCCCGGTTTTCTCCTGTCCGGGATGCCTGCGCTCGATCAGGCCGGAAATCACCGCGCAATTGCGAAAGGTACGCTTCAAAAGGTAGCTTTCATCGAGCCATGCTTCGAGATCATCGCCCAGCATGTCCTCGTCGAACAGGCGCGTCGGGCTAAGTTTTTGGGCAGCGATCATCGCGCCCATATCCTTGAGGCCCCAGAGCCCAATGGAATAATCCGTTGCGACAAAGCCCAGCGGATGCGCACCCATGCGTTCTAGCCTTCGCGTCAGCAACATGCCGAGCGTCTGGTGTGCAAGCCGTCCCTCAAAAGGATAGGCAACCATGTAAAAGCGCCCGCCTTTGGGAAAGGTTTCGATGAGCAATTCGTCCTTACGCGGCAATATGGATTTGAATTGCTGTATCTCCAGCCATTCACGCACCTGTTCGGGCAAGAATTGCCAGCGGCTGCGATCGGCCAGCATGGCGCGCACCTCGGAAGCCAGATAAGTAGAGAGCGGGAATTTTCCACCCGCATAGACCGGGATTTTGGCGTCCTGTCCGGCGGCATTGGAGGCCATGCATTCGTTTTCGCGAATACCCTCGAACCGTAGCACCTTTCCGGCAAACAGGAACGTGTCGCCCGGCGTCAGGGTTTCGAGGAAATATTCCTCGATCCGCCCCAGCACGCGCCCGCCTCTGGCATTCGCTCCCTTGCCACCACGTGTAAGACGAACATTGAGCTCAGGCGCTTCGACGATGGTGCCGATATTGAGGCGATATTGCTGGGCGATACGCGGATTGGAAACCCGCCATATGCCGTCAACCGTTTTACGGATTTTGGCAAAGCGCTCATAGGTTTTGAGCGCATAGCCGCCTGTTGCCACAAAATCGAGAATACGATCAAATGTTTCACGCGAAAGATGTGCATAGGGAGCAGCACTCCGCACTTCACCGTAAAGCCGATCGGACTGAAACGGTTCGGCGCAAGCCATGCCGAGCACGTGCTGCGCCAGCACATCCAGCGCCCCCTCGATCAAGGGTGGTGTATCCTGGGCGCCGAGATAATTGGCATCAAGCGCTGCGCGACATTCCATCACCTCGAAACGATTGGCAGGCACCAGAATAGCGCGGCTTGGCTCATCCATGCGGTGATTGGCACGACCGATGCGCTGGGCCAGACGGCTTGCGCCCTTGGGTGCGCCGACATGAATAACCAGATCGACATCGCCCCAGTCAATACCAAGATCAAGTGTGGAGGTGGCAACAACCGCGCGCAAAGTGTTGGCAGCCATGGCCTGCTCGACCTTACGGCGCTGACTGGCATCAAGCGAGCCGTGATGCAGCGCAATCGGCAATGTGTCTTCGTTGATGCGCCATAATTCCTGAAACAGCATTTCCGCCTGACTGCGCGTATTGACGAACAGCAATGTCGTGCGATGGGCCTGCACAGCCTTGTAAATATCGGCGATGGCATAGCGTGACGAGTGACCGGCCCATGGCACCCGTTCTTCCGAATCGAGAATGGTGATTTCGGGCTTCGCACCGCCATCGACAGTCACAAGACCCGCTTTACAATCTGCATCATCCTGCTCGACCAGCCAGCGGCGCAGCTCATCCGGCTCTGCGACCGTCGCGGACAATCCAATGGTCTGCAATTTCGGTTGCAGACGGCGCAATCGCGCCAGTCCCAATGCCAGCAAATGTCCGCGCTTGGAGATCACCAGCGAGTGTAATTCATCCAGCACCACATAACGCAGGCTCTTGAAAAACTGCGCAGCCCCTTTGGAAGCAATCAGCAGTGCAAGCTGTTCCGGTGTGGTCAGCAGAATATCGGGCGGTGCCAGTTTCTGGCGTTGCCGCTTGTGCGCAGGCGTGTCGCCGGTTCGGGTTTCGATGCTGATATCGAGCCCCATCTCCTCGACGGGTACGGTGAGATTGCGATGAATATCGACGGCAAGCGCCTTGAGCGGCGAGATATAGAGCGTATGCACGCCACGGTTCGTCATGCCGGGATTTTTGCTTCCAAGTTTTTCAATATCCACCAGGGCAGGCAGAAAACCGGCCAGCGTCTTGCCGGCTCCCGTGGGCGCGATCAGCAACGTGGATTGCCCTTGTTCGGCGCGTGCGACCAACTCTAGCTGATGCGCGCGCAGCGACCATCCCTTGTCCCCGAACCATTTTATAAAACGGTCAGGCAGATGAATGGCGGCAGTCTCAAGGGTCTGGCTCTGGTTCAGCGTCACGCCACCAATCTAATGCTGCCGAAGCTCTACGCCAAGATGTTTGTTCACTTTTGTTCTCATTTTCGCTGGCGTAATCTTCGCTCCTCTTTTCGACGTCACGCTGCTGACCTATCTAACATGGCATGCGTTTCAACAAACTCCTGCGTCCCACACCCAAAGGCCTCTATTGCCCGCCCGGCGATTTCTATATCGATCCGGTACGCGCAGTTGATCGCGCGCTGATCACCCATGGTCATTCCGACCATGCCCGTGCCGGTCACGGCCATGTGCTGGCAACGCGGGAAACATTGCAAATCATGGCCATCCGTTACGGTGCAGATTTTGCAGGCAGCACGCAAGCCGCCGATATCGGCAAGAAACTGACGATCAACGGTGTCGCTGTCAGCTTTCGCAATGCCGGACACGTATTGGGTTCGGCACAGATCGCGGTTGAAAAAGACGGCACACGCATTGTTGCGTCCGGCGATTACAAACGCGCATCCGATCCCACCTGCGCGCCTTTTGAGCCGATTGCCTGCGATGTCTTCATCACCGAGGCAACATTCGCTTTGCCGGTGTTTCGCCATCCAGAGGCTGCACGCGAAATTGCAACACTTTTAAAATCACTGTCGCAGTTCCCGGAGCGCTCGCATCTGGTGGGTGCCTATTCGCTCGGCAAGGCGCAGCGGGTGATCCGGCTGATCCGTCAGGCAGGTTATGACGAACCGATCTATATTCATGGCGGTTTGCAGAAACTGTGCGATTATTATCAAACGCAAGGCATTGAACTCGGACATCTCCTGCCTGCCACACTGGAGCGTGGTGATGCCATGCCCGATTTTGCAGGCAAGATCGTGGTTGGGCCGCCTTCTGCCTTTTCCGATCGCTGGGCGCGACGCTTTCCCGATCCGCTGCCTGCTTTTGCCTCGGGCTGGATGCGTATTCGCCAGCGTGCCAAACAGCGCGGGGTCGAGCTGCCGCTGATCATTTCCGATCATTGCGACTGGGACGAGCTGATTGCCACCATCAGCGAGATAAAACCGGCCGAAGTCTGGGTCACGCATGGCCGCGAAGAAGCATTGGTGCGCTGGTGCGAATTACAGAACATTCCGGCGCAACCGCTGCATCTGGTCGGCTACGAAGATGAGGGCGACTGATGCGGAACTTTGCCGAACTTCTGGATCGTCTTGTGCTGACGCCGCAACGCAATGGCAAATTGCGGCTGCTGGTCGATTATTTCCGCGCAACGCCAGACCCGGATCGCGGTCTTGCGCTGGCTGCAATCACCCGCGATCTGGAATTGCAGAGCGTCAAGCCAGCCATGCTGCGTGCGCTCATCGCCGAGCGCAGCGATCCCACGCTTTTCGCCTATTCATATGATTACGTCGGCGATCTTGCTGAAACGATTTCGCTGATCTGGCCCGGTCCCAACGAAACGCCCATGGGTGCCAATCTGCCGCTTGATGTCGTGGTGCATGAACTACAGAACGCCTCGCGCCGTGAGGGGCCATTGCTGGTCGCGGGGTGGCTTGACCTGCTGGGTATTTCAGAACGCTACGCGCTGTTGAAACTTGTCACAGGGGGCTTGCGCATCGGTGTGTCGGCCCGGCTTGCCAAACAGGCCTTGGCTGATTTCGGCGAGGTCGATGTCATTGAGATTGAAGAACTCTGGCATGGACAAGCCTCGCCTTTCGGAGACTTGTTTGCGTGGCTTGAAGGCAATGACCCAAAACCATCTGCAACCGCGGACGCCCCATTTCGTCCTGTCATGCTGGCAACAGCACTGGATGAAGGGGATATCCCTTCACTTGATCCTTCAGCCTATAGCGCAGAATGGAAATGGGATGGCATTCGCGTGCAGGCTGTGTCGGAAAATGGTGTCCGACGGCTCTATTCACGCACCGGCGACGATATTTCCAGTGCTTTTCCCGATGTGCTGGAAGCAATGGATTTTGAAGGGGCTATTGATGGTGAATTGCTCGTCGGACATCACGGAGAAACCGGCATTGAAACCGCGACGTTCTCCGATTTACAGCAGCGCCTGAACCGCAAGACCGTGACCGCCAAGCAGTTGCGCGAATACCCCGCATTTATACGTGCCTATGACTTGTTGCAGGACGGCAATCAGCAAAGTGGCGAGAATTTGCGCGCCCTGCCCTTTTCTGAGCGGCGCGCAAGCCTCGCCCACTTTATCGCAAAACTCGACAAGCGCCGGTTCGATCTGTCGCCAGTCCTGCAGTTTGCCGATTTCGACGAACTCGCAAATCTCCGCCTGAACCCACCGCACCCGGTGATTGAAGGGCTTATGCTCAAACGCCATGACAGCCTCTATCTGCCGGGGCGTCCGAAAGGACCATGGTTCAAATGGAAGCGCGATCCTTTCACCATCGATGCCGTAGTCGTTTATGCCCAGCGCGGTCATGGAAAACGCTCAAGTTATTATTCTGATTTCACTTTTGCTGTGTGGACCGGACCAGAGGACGAACCGGTTCTAGTGCCTGTTGGCAAGGCCTATTTTGGGTTTACCGACGAGGAACTCAAACTTCTGGACAAGTTTGTCCGCGACAATACGCTTGAGCGCTTTGGCCCGGTACGCTCCGTGCGCGCAGAACCCGATCATGGGCTTGTGGTGGAAGTCGCCTTCGAAGGTCTTAACCGCTCCAGTCGCCATAAATCGGGTGTTGCCATGCGTTTCCCGCGTTTTTCAAGGCTGCGCTGGGACAAACCACCACGCGAAGCCGACCGGCTTGAAACGCTGGAGAAGATGCTGCGCTGACGATGGAGCCACCTATCATTGCGCGTTTGGTGAAACCCTTATCTCGTAGATATCAACCGGTTTTCCAGTTCCCGCCACGTCCGATGTGATGGCGATCGTGCCAGCCCCACCCGCTTTCGTGCCACTTGCAAAATCCACATCGAACAGGAAATCGCTCATGGTCTGGTTGACGTCGTAGCGCCGGCGTCCACAATCACCGAGGCCCGCAAAGTTGCAGGAGATCGACATTTGGGTGAGCTCGCCGTCTTCAGCCTTGGCAATAATATCGAAGGTGGCTTTTCTTCCGGCCAACTGATCCAGAATACCTTCGCCTACGTCAAATGTGATGGTGGTATCGGCATCGGGCGATGTTATGCGCGCGAAACTACGTGCGCCGTCGCGCAGGATTTCTGCCGTTGCACGCCCCTGAGCGGTAATGCGTGTCGCCTCCGAAGGTTGGTAAATGGTAATCCAGGTCTCATCGCCCGGCTCCTGACCTTCTTTCAACGGCGCCATATCCGCTCCCCCCGCCGCCACAGAGTTTGACGGCCGACGGCTCAGATCGGTGAAACTACTGTAAAGCGAATAGCCGATAACCAGTGCGGCAAGGAGCAGCAATACAGGGACGCCATAACGAAACAAGGGCGAACGGTTCTTTTTTTTCTCGCTATTTCGTTTGCGCATTTCCTTGCGCGAAACGCCGCTTTGGTAGCCGAGATCGGCGCCTGCGCGTTTTTTGTCTTCCAAGTCCCACTGCGCCTGTTGCGACCGAAGCGCACCGGTATCGAGGGTGGCAATATCGTCAGCCAGTGCATCCTCGAGAAAAACATCATCCTTTTGTGGTGCATCCAATGCTGGTTCAACAAAGTCTGATCCGACAGCACGCATTTCCTGTTCGACTTTGGAAATCGCATCCTTCAGCTTTTGTCGACGCTGCTCTTTTTGAGCATCATCCAGCGCTGCATTGCCCACAAGCGCACGCTCATGTGCGCTCCACGCCGATTCGTAAATGCGTTGACGGCTCGACACATTGTGTACATCAACCTTCGCTAATGCATTTCTGATGGCGCGTTCGATATTATCCAAAAGGTGTTCTTTCCGTACTTGCTCTCATCGCTTCGCATTCCAACATGGTCAAACTGATGGCTGCAACGCAGTATTTGCAAAACCTTGCAAATTTTTCGAATAATTCAACATATTTAGCTTTATCCTGACAGTTTTGACCAGTCATATGACTAAACTAAGCAGTAAATGCTGTTTTCCTGTGGCATTTTCCACGGCTTTCAGCAAGTTACGCCTACCAGCCAGTGTGGCTACTCCGAAATTCAAATCACTTTGGAGCAGAGCTTTGATCGCATGTCAGCTTCAAAGCCACACCCGTAAATCATTAAATCTAAAGTAGTTTAGGGATTTTAAGTTCCTGAGTGTGGATGCCACATTAATGATAGGAACGTCAAACTCACCACACTAGTCCCCACCCGCTATCTTTGCTGTTGCCGATCATGCCAAGCGTGATAGTAATTACGTTTACGAAAACGTCAATTGTGGAGGAGAACGCAGATGGCATTGCCAGAATCATTACAGGGAAAATTGCGTATTCCTGTCATCGGTGCTCCCCTATTCATCATTTCCAATCCCAATCTCGTGCTGGCGCAGTGTAAAGCTGGAATTGTCGGCTCCTTCCCCGCGCTCAATGCACGGCCTGAAACGCAACTGGACGAATGGCTGTCTGAAATCACCGAGCAGCTTGCTGCACATGATAAAGCCAATCCAGACCGTAAAGCGGCCCCCTTCGCCGTCAACCAGATTGTGCATCAATCCAACAAGCGGCTTGAGCATGACCTTGGCCTCTGCGTTAAGTATAAGGTACCGATCGTAATTTCGTCGCTTGGTGCCGTACCCGAAGTCAACGCAGCAATTCATTCCTATGGCGGTATCGTTCTGCATGACGTCATAAATAATCGCCATGCCAATTCAGCGATCAGAAAAGGCGCAGACGGGCTGATTGCCGTGGCAGCGGGAGCAGGCGGTCATGCAGGCGCATTGTCGCCATTTGCGCTGATACAGGAAATCCGCGAATGGTTCGACGGTCCTTTGCTTCTTTCCGGTGCCATCGCCAATGGTGGTTCGATCCTGGGCGCACAGGCGATGGGAGCAGACCTGGCCTATATAGGCTCACCTTTCATTGCTACAGAGGAGGCACGGGCTTCTGACGCCTATAAGCAGATGGTTGTCGACAGCAACGCATCGGACATCGTCTATTCTAATTATTTCACTGGTGTTGCCGGTAATTATCTCAAGCCTTCTATTGAACTTGCAGGGCTTGATGCGAATAACCTGCCGTCGGCCGATCCATCCAAAATGAATTTCGATGCCGCCCACAAGGAGGACGCAAAGGCATGGAAGGACATATGGGGCTGTGGACAGGGCATCGGCACCATCAAGCAAGTGCTTCCTGTTGCGAAACTCATCGACAAATTTGAACAGCAATATAGAGAGTCGCGTAGAAGACTATGCGCCTGCGCATAAAATGGCCCATTGCGCAATCCTGCACGTGCCATATTCGGCAACGGACTGCTTGCGCGACTTTCCAACAAACCTTCTTATTATGCGATTTCAGCCTTGCTTTCCGTTCGCGATTTCGGTATCAGCGCAGCGTTCGGAAGGAAATCGAGATACGCCTTTCTAATTTTGGAGCGATGGCTCCATGCCGCTTTAGCTCAGTTGGTAGAGCACATCATTCGTAATGATGGGGTCAGGTGTTCGAGTCACCTAAGCGGCACCATAAAATCAATGACTTAGCCACAGAAGCTACGCTTACGGCAATCTCTACTCACCAAATACTCACAAACGCGAATGCGTACTCACAGGATTGCGTTCGCTACTCACCGAGTCGCGCTTTGCCCGTTTTACTCACGTCTGAATAAGACGCTTTAAGACGCTGAAACGTTACGGCAGCGTTACAGAAACGGCATTTGCTATGGCAAAAACTTGGCGTTTGCTGAGGCCGGATTGAGCGATATCAAAGGCTTGCAATCTCCGTGGTTTCACCGGAGTGTCACCCCGCAATCAGCGCGCATTTTTTCGTTCAATGTCGCGCTGTTCGGTTGTATCAACGAACCTAGCAACCCGATCTATATTGATCGCCATGTTTTGAAGCGTGACCTCCATTCTTGTCATCCTGTCGCGCACATCGCCATTCTGGGTTTCCAGCCGGTCGATGCGTGTTTCCAGTTTTGTGACATCGATCTTGGTTCGATCAACACCCTCCCGAATGACTGCATAAGAAACTGATATCCCGACAACGACTGTGAGAATGGTTATAATGTTGCCGAGGCTCATTTTCATGTCGATGTTCATCCCCATCATTTGTCTGTCGCCCATGGGTTCCTCCATCATTTCCAGCAACCCGCCCTTTTTCCATATGCATTATGCGCAGCAATGCCCTGCCCTGCGCCAAGATCGTTTCCAGCCAGATAGACGGCTGTATCCGGTTTAACGCCGATCCGCTTCCAGCCTGCGCAATTGGGCGCACTCGTCGCGCAGCCCGCCAAGCTCAAGGCAGAGCCTATGAGCATCCATGCCAATAATCGTTTCATCGATACCCGCCCTTTTCTCTAATGCCTTTGCTGTAGCCGCTGCCGCAGCCAACGCGGCCCGCTGTCGCTCTTTGATCGCGCCGTAGGTGTATCCAGCCCCCAGAAACAAAAATGCCGCCAGAACGGCAGCAAGTGTGAGTTTCAGCCAGTTGGGAATAAGGGAGAGGAAAAGCGCGCCACCCGCCACAAAGTATCCGTGCCGGTAAAATTCGCATTACCCCGGACAACAGTGATCGTTCCCGACGTATAGTCGGACAATACAGCCATGATTTTCTCCTGAAGGATTTTGAAAGGCTTGCAATTAGTCCTGCGGAATGCCGAAGATGTAATAGCGGACGCCTATCGGGTCGGGGTTTTGATGAACGTAGCTGACCTTGCCGCCATCCAATTTCGTATCAGTCCATTCGTCGGGGTTCGCCCATATAGACACGCTATTATTGTTGACGCGCCCAAGCATCGACCGATTGGAAGGATAGCCCCACCCCGTGCCTGAATTATATTTGATTTTCATGTAAGGCGGCGTCCAGGCATTCGGATAGCAAATCGAGAATTTCAGGTAAGGCAGAAGCCCATTGTTCTCGAATGGAAGATCAACCCGGCGTTTCCCATAATAGCGAGCTTCATTCGCATCTGTGACCGTTGCGAAAGACCCTAAAGGCACATACCCCTCCCGCAGGATATGCAGCGTGGGATAACGGCTGTCGAAAAGGATGTCGTTCGGCCGTGATGCAGGATCGCTTGTACCCGGTTTTTTGAACTGGATATAATCCTGTGTCCCATCATTGCCCTTGAACATGACCTGATTTCCACCAGATGACGTTCCTGCCCGATCAACATTCGACACGAAATAGCGGATATCGACTGCGGCAGTTCCTTCGTTGTAGACGGTGATACCATTGGAGGCCACGCGATAACTTAAATCAAACCGCTGATCCTTGACAAAGCCGCTTCTTATATAGCCGGGAACATACCATTCCTGATCTGTGAGCTTGTACATGAAATCAAGAACGGCTGTATCAGAGAGGATAACCCCCGTAGGTGCAGCCATGAACATCGATTCATTCTTCGGAATTCTTCGCTCACCCGACATGACGCACAGCGCAGGCGAAAAGTTGCTGTCGATGATGGTCTTGTTCATCCCGGTTTCGTTGATGGAAAATCCGGGACGCATAAGCTTGAACCGCGTCGGGCTAGCTTCGAAACCTACGAGGTTAGGCACATAAGAATATGTCGGCATCGGAGTGGCGTCAGCCGGCAGATTGTAGATGTTCGGGTAAAGCGTGTAGTCGCTTACGCCATCTTTATAAACCAGCTCTGCTTTGTGAACGACTCTCTCGCCTATTCCTAATAGGCCCGATAATTCATTAGGTAGAACGCCGTTATATAAGTTCGCAGTTCCAAATCCCGTGACCCTGCTGGTAACTGTGTTGAACTGGTATTGTGTGACGTATCCTTCCTCTCTGCCGACTTCACCAACATCAAGGGTCAGAAGTCTTGTCCCAGCCCTGATCCTTCCATTGCGGACCTCCCGCAATTCTGAAATCGGTGGATAGCTTATCTCTGGGTAGAGTACATTGTATCTGACCGCCATTCTGGTAGTTCGCCAAAATGAAGCGTCAGTCATAGTTCCAACGATTGTTCCACCATAAAGAGAAAACTGCGACGGCAGAGTGGAAGTAAATGCCGCTGTAAAAGCAAACGCTTCCGACGCATAGGTATAGGTCAGATTGGTATTTTCAGAATTGAATAGATACCGATCGAACGCATTGTTCGGGAGTGTCATTGCGTTGTCGGCATCGTGTTTCAGGCACTTCAAGACTGGACCAACACCGGGTTTATGCCCCAAAACAGTCTGTGTCATGTGAGCATCCTGATAAAGGCATTGTTACCGTCACCGCGCAACTCAAGCTTTCCGTTGTCGGCAATCAAGCGATTAAAGCGAAGCGTCCCAAGGCGAACATTCTGCATGACCACTTCATTGTTGATGACGGCAAAGGGATAAGTATATGTCCCGTTCCCAGTCGGGCTGGCGATGGCAAACATGTTGGCAAGAACGACAAATTCAGCTCCTGCCGAGGTGACATTGACGAACCAGCCGCCTTCTACCCATACGCCATTCCTTCCCAGTCGGGCCATGGCTGAAATCTTCACCGAGTTGCCGCCGCTTCCAACTGCTGACGTCATACGCCACGCAGCCGATGCAAGAGTGCCGTCGATAGAAGCGTTCACTTCGGTAAGCGCATCTGCAACAGCATTCACATCACCGACAACACCATCGACACGAGCGCGCATCAGGTTGATGACACTCGCACCGGTTTCGTCCCAAAGCTGGGTATCGATCTTGGTCAGTTGCTGTCCAATGGCACTATTTGGACCAGTCGCAACAAGGATATCTTCCTCCCACGAGGCCTTGGCAGTTCCATAGGTGCTTGCAAGCTGGCGGTTCAGCCTCTGGATGTTGGCGTAATTCTTCATGGCGTTTTTCGCGCCAGAGGTTGCGTTTTCTTCAGCCTGCCGTTTCAATTCGCGCAGATCGTCATTCATGTAGTTGATCATGTCGCGCGTTGCCCGGTCGAAGCGAGCATAGTCGACCTCGCTATCATCACCGGCTTTCATGGTAGTAAAGGCTTGCGCATGTGACCAAGCAACAGAGCGCCCGTTGTCGACACGAAGGCGAGTGCGGACAAACCAGTCAGTGAGCGAGGTCAAGCCTTCGGTGAGCGTGACCACTGTCACGTCCCAGGTGACGAACTTCTTGAACACCTGTGTCGGATCGTTGGCCGGCCAATATTCAATATCGACACCGACGACAGAAATATCCTCAATCTCATCCCACCGCAGCTGAGCACCCGGAAGCGAACCGCCGCCATCTGCAACCACAACAATCGGCATGACGCTGAAGTTCTGCACTTCCGCCAGATATTGCGGCGGTGGCACCACGATGATGTTCGGTGGATTGGTCTCGTAAGCAGTCGGATCAAAGACGCCATTACTGATCTGCTGCATGGAAATGCTGACATCGCGCGCGCCATCGGTATTGATACCGCCTAGCTGGCGCGTGAGAACCTGGAACGTCCGGTCGCCGAACTCCTTGCTGTTGAAGCGGACCCATCGGCCTTCCTTGACGATATCGAGAAACTTTGGATGGATCGTGCCGTCACACGACGCCTGATAGCGTGCGCCGCGAATGGCGATATCGGCAAGACGGTCCACCTGTCGCGGATCCGTAACCGCACCAAAAGGAATGGCACTGGCAAGCGTTTCACGATCCTCGGCCAAAGCGCCTGCATCAATACGGGTGGCTGCGTCTTTCGTCTCGTAAAAATCGTCTGGAGAAACATAAGAGGCAGCAACGGTATTGATCAGATCGGTACGCTTACGCTTGACGGAATAGCGAAACGGCGCTCCAATCTTGAAATCTGCATCCGTCAAGGTGGCGACAATCGCCTGCGGTGCACCCGCGATCGGGAAATCACCATCAACCCGCTGGACCCAAGACCCGCACATAGCCTCGAGGATCGGCGTCAGGTTCGCATCATGATTGGCACCGGGGCCATCCTTGGCGATGGCGTGAGCACGATAGCGCTTTGAGCCGTCCGGCATAATCTCATCGCAGATATTGGCAGCCTGGGTATATTCGGCTAGCGGTATACGGCTTGCGCGCACGGCTTTCCCGACCATGCGCTGTCCACCATTAAAGAAACCGCGCTCCAGATTATAAGCATGCACAGCCGGGTTATCTGAATATTCCCAAGTGTTCTGGTCATTCCACCGATGCGGTCCATTGCCGCCAACTGTGCTATCCTTGCGCCAGTCGTATTCAGGCGCGCCTCTCACCTCGAATAGAAGCTTTGCGGGCGACGTGAGACCATCACCGTTCTTGCGCAGCTCAGAATAGACAATGGCATAGGCCACGCCTGCGCCACGATGCGCAGCAGTCCAGCGGCCAGACGGACGCGCATATGTGATCAGCGCCGGGTCGGCCTGTTGGCCCATGGTGCCATAATAGAATTTTACCCGGACGTTATCGTGATCGTCGCCACTTGTGCCTTCATTAGGCACCAGCCAGTAGCCGTCCGCGTCTTGCTGGCTCAATATCCGCCATGCACCATTATAGCGCACACGCGGCACAGCCGTGATGCGGAAGTCCGATAGCTTGAACACGTCCTGAACTTGCCGCCCACCGCTGCCGTAGCTGTTGCGATAGACGTGATGGCCTTCGATTGCGCATGTGCCAAGAATGACAGAGCGTGGAATATTGGCGCCGTATTGCGTGTCAAGCTCCGAGGCGCGGCTTTGTGTCTTCGGAGGAAACAGCGCGTTAAGTGCAAACTTTGCCGCGATGCCGAAGGCCGTCTGGGCAATGCCTGCAAGGATTGGGCTAGCAGCAGCCCATGCGGCCACGCTGGACACAAACCCGCCAACCCAGGCAAATACCGGAGCAAGAAACGCCATGGATTAACACCTTGGAATAGGCGCAACAAAAAAGGGCCCGTGATTTCGGACCCGGAATGCTGCAAAAAATGGGGAAGGTTATCTGGCCTTAGCCGTTATGATATCTGCGCTTCGCGATCAGAAATCTATATTCCTTGTCGCATGCCTCTGCCGTTTCGAAGATGAGAAGTCGAGCGTCCACACCCTCACCGACCAAAATCATCATTCCAGATTTAAGAATGTCCATAGCCCTATTCTCCAATCCTGTAGGCCTGCTCGATATCGGTCACAGGCAAGAACGCAAGCCCATCGGGCTGTTTGACCGCAAAGCCGGATCCACAAATGAACCCGGCCACATATTCGTCATTGATTATCGTCACGCCAACATCGCCACGGCGCGCAGCAAGGCGATTGACTGGCTCAAGCCGAAGATAGGTCTCAAACACATCCTTGACGTTCTCACAGCCATTGGCGCGCATTTTGCGAGCCGCCCCGGTCTCCGTTTTGTACTTGCCGCGGAACTGCGATAGTGGATCATCTCCGGTTACGGCTTTGATTGCGTCGGCTGCGGTCATCAAGCAGTCGGAGATACCCCATTCTGGGAGGATCGATATATGTGCCGACGCAAGGTCTTCCAGCGCCCGATCCCAGCCAGCGACCCTAGCCGAACTTGATTTTGAAGAACTCATTTTTGATCCTCGCAGCATATTCGAAAAACATGTCGCCGGGTGAAACCAATTGCTGATCCTCATGGGAGGCGTAGCGGTATCCCTCGCGAAAATTATCAACGGCACCGGTTTCGATCTGGGCTTCAAGCCAGACTTCGCCACCTTCCCTGCGATGATCAATCACGTCGATATATCCGTACCAGGTCGGCTCGGCATGAAGGAAAGCGTTATTGTCGGGATCGAAATAGAAGTCGTAAAAGGTGACAGGACGGTTTTTGTAATCCTCCTGCTCGATCAGCCGGAGCTTATCGGGCGTCAAACCGAAATCAGACGCTGCGGGCAGCTTCATAGTGATCGGCTGGGCAGCGGTTCCCAAGGCATATTCCGGCTCGTCAATGTCGATCAGCGTATTGCCATGATAGACGAGACCGGAATATTCGATGCTGCCCTTGCCGGAGAAGAAGCCATAGACACCGGTTCCGAACTCACATTTGACGGCAGAGGCGATCTTGCCCCGGCCTTCATTGAGCAGCTGCTGTAGACGAGTTGGGAAAGCCATGAAGCCTCCGAATTATAAGAAAGTGTAATCGACTATTGGTTGAGACTCGGCTTTGATGCACGTATCAACAATAGGGGGCGATGATGGTTAAAACGCTGTGGTTAACTTATGCGTGGGTGGATAACGAAGAAGATGATGTGGATTTTGTTGTTCAAAAACTTCAGTCTGTAGGGATCGATGTAAGGCTGGACCGCACAAGAATTGTTGCAGGGCAGCGTCTCTGGCATCAGATCGATAAAAACATTCTCTCCGCAGACTTAGATGGATTTGCGATCTATTCAACCCGCGAAAGCCTAGTCAGTGAGCCCTGTCAAGAAGAGCTAGCGATTGCCCTCGATCGTGTGCTTCGGGAAAAAGGTGGTAGTTTTCCTTTGATAGGCATATTCCCAACACCAATCGAGCGTGAACTCATACCAAGTTCGATCGCAACGCGCTTGTATGTATCATTGAAGGACGAAAAATGGGCCGACCGGGTCTCCGCCGCACTATCTAACGAGGTTGGACATCAACATGCGGAAGTGCAGCCATTTTTCATTAAAGAGCATAGAATTGGTGAACATTACATCTACGAAATGAGACCGCGAGACGGAGTTTGGCAGCCCTCTGTCGCAGCTGTCTTAGCCGACCAATACGATAGTATTCAATTTCCTTGGGTTTGGGCAAAAGGCCAACCTCATTTCAATCCGCCAATGTGGATAGGCACAGAAATACCTGAATCACCGTTAAACGCAGAGCGCTGGAAAGGATATCGCGTCGACCAGCAGGCAGATGCCACCCAAAGTCTATATGTAAAATCCAAGGAAAGACTACGCAGCATTATTTTCGGTTGCGCTACTCGCGAACAATTCCGCTATGATTTTGGCTGAGCTATTTCAGCACAATAGTAAAATAGCCAGGTATCATTTCGTCTTCAATTTTGTAACACTGTTTAGAAAAGGCAAACTTTTGTCGAGAACTATCAACATCAGCAATAAAAAGAGCCTCTGATCTAATTGTGCCGAAATTTTGAGAATGATCTTTTCGCGGATCGTAGACAGTAATATCGGCTTCTATCGCGGCACCATATACGGTCACAACTGGCGGGGTCATCTCCGCCTTTTCTTTCTTTTCCATTTTCTTCTCCATTATTTTGGCACCTCCACAAGCTGGAATGAAGCATCGGGGGACTTTCCTTCACCCACCTGAAAACTGTTCGGCACCAGCCGCATGTTCATGACAGGATTTTTGAAACGAACGGTCGAACCAACCGGAATATAGGACGGCAAGAACGGCTCGACCTTGATCTGCACCGTTGTGCTTGCCGCCGTAGCATCCGAAACCGCACGAGCTATAAAGTTGTAATCGGCATAGCTCAGCCCGATCAGGTCACCTTCCATAAGCCGCAGCCCCGTGGCGACATTGTTGAATGTCAGAGTATTGCCGTTGATCACAGAAAGCGTCGCCGTACCCGCGATACGCGGATTATTGGCATCGCCCCAATAGGCTTGCGGGATGCAGACGTGTTTCGGCGTATAGTGAACCGTCACCTGCCCGCCCCGGCAGCGATCAATGAACGCCTCAAGCTTCTGGCGGTGAGCATTGGTCATTTGGATAACCTTTGCCGTCCACGACCAGAACGGATCGCCATTCTCGATCGCTGAAATTGCCCGCTCGCCGTATTTCGAAACTGACACCGAGCGGTTTAAAATCGGAAATGTCGCTTCATAGCGCAATCCAGTGGGGAGAAGTTCCGCCATTAGCGTGTATATCCTCTGGCTGCTACCTGTCTCAGGTCGTTGGCGGTTCTGACAGCGCTGCCCTTATCACGCGCAGCAAAGCCTTGCTTGACGTTCCGCTGCGAAATGCGCTCGACCTCCGCTTTCCAGTTGCCGTCCTGGTCTACATAAACGCGTACGTCTGCAATCACACCGTTCTGGGCTTGCTGCGATGTTACCGGTGAAGACAGG
Source organism: Brucella sp. BE17 (assembly GCF_039545455.1). Taxonomy (NCBI): domain Bacteria; kingdom Pseudomonadati; phylum Pseudomonadota; class Alphaproteobacteria; order Hyphomicrobiales; family Brucellaceae; genus Brucella; species Brucella sp. BE17. The sequence goes on from NZ_CP154468.1 coordinate 870,107, forward strand.
ATCGGCATCGTGGGGGCGGTCAACCTATGATTTGGGATAACCTGTTCACCGCCACGGAAACGGACTAGCTCTGGGCCTTTTTCACCAACTAGAGCGACGCCCCGCGGCGCTGAATTTGTGCCTCTTGCAAAACCTGGAATTAAGCCAGAGAAAAACCCGCCACCACCGCCAGACCCTTTGAAAATCCCCGTGAACAAGTCGTCAAACGCCATATCCAATAATTTGTCAGCAATCCTACCAAGCGCATTGGCAAATGCATCAGCCGCCGAAACACCGTTGACGAGATCGTCAACAATACCGCGCATAGCGTCCTTCTGGGCGTCCTGCCATTCTTCGGCGCTCTGTTTGATCTTTTGTTGTGCCTCTGAAAGCTTATTCGCTTCCGCAGTGGCCAAGGCCCATTGTTCGGCAGTTTGTGAAGATGCGAAGGGCTTTCATATGGCGAGCCCTCCACGGATTATCCACGGAAAATTGGCATACTCAGGATCCTGCTCTTTCTCGTCCTCGTAATCTTCGAAGTCATTTTCATGATCCATGTCAGTGTCTTCAAGATCGGGATCACCGTCCATCGCATCGAGAAGGGCAATAGCCTCATCAATCCACTGTGCGAGCATCAGGCGGCGCAGGCGAGATATGGCAGGGCTGTTCATTGCGCACCACCCTTCTGCGCGATCAGCACGTAGCCGATGCCATGGTTTATATCGGCACGATAAGCCTGACCGTGCGTTTCACTCATAAGCTCGACAAGTTGACGGACAAGATCACCAATTTGCTGACCTTTGTTCGCGCCACCCCGCAGGGCTTCGGAGAAGGGAGAAGTCGCAACTTTCACGCTGGCACCCTCCGCTCAAGATCGGCAAGAACCTTGTGGCATCCTGCGTCCTCAGCCAAAAGCGGGCCGACATCGAAATGGGCTTTCACTACCCCGCGCTTACTGTCGTATACGCTTAGTAATAGGGGGATTGACGGTCGGCCATCGACTAAGACTTCCCAATCATCAGCAGTCGGCCATATTTCCGCTGCTGCGGCCTTTAATTCTGCGATTGCAGCGTCAAGGCGTTCACGCGCTGTCATGACTGGCTTTTCCGCTATAGCCACAGCCGGAACCGTAAGCGCCACACCAGCAGCAGGAGCGGCACGGAGAAAAGATCGACGGTTTAGCATGACGTTGCCCTTTCATTGAGGGTGTCATCAAGCGCTGTCTTTGCTGCGGATAAATTGTCGAGCGCGTTCCGGTGAACCTTGGGGCGTTCGCCGTTTCTATGTTCGTGATCCCTTTGGTCGCCTCATTAACGTGCTGACACACAGTTCGGAGTAGCCAAATGAATTCTAACTGCCCCCACTTGTGAAAGCTATCAAGAACGGCTGGGCGCTACTCCCGCTATCGCGTTCTAGTGCTGCCCGTAACTGCTCTCTGCGCCTCTGCTTTCAGCGCGGCGTTCTGATTAGTCACCCGCCGGGGTACGCCGGAGCGTGGCAGAATCTGCCGGTTGTTTGCAATATTATACTAAAGTAGTACACTGGTCGCATTAGGCAGGGAGGGCGTCATGGACCAGTTGATTTCCACTTTAGCCATTAGCGGCATCGGCTTAGTTGTAGTGAACAACATTATACGGATGCTTGCTGTTAACCCATTGTGATTAGAGATTCGCCACGTACCCTCGCGCAATCAGGTGCAAAGGCAGAGGTGGCGGTCATGTCATCTGTGCGAGGATCGGCGCTTGATAAGACCGATGGCAAAACGCCCTCGCATCCCGTTACATCGTTGCTCCAATAGAAAACCGCCCAGCTTTCGCCGGGCGGTCATCTTTAGACTGGAGTGGTCTTATATTAGAACTTGTATGCAACACCGAGACGGACTTCGTTGGCCTTGAACTTGTTACGGGCGTCAAAACCGAAATCGTCGTTTCCTGCAGAGAACGACTTACGACCGTAATCGGTATAACGATATTCGAGTCGCAGAATGACATTGTCAGTGGCAGCATAATCAACACCAGCGCCTGCAGTCCAACCGGTAAGAGTTTTGCTCTGCGAGACGGTACCGACACCATCGTCAAAACCAATAGCAGTTGCTGAATTCTTTACACTTCCGAATGCGACACCACCTGCGATATAGGGCATGAAACGGTCTGCGGCATAACCTACGCGTGCGCGGACAGCACCAGACCAGCGAAGCTTGCTTTCAATGCTTGCAACTTCATCCAAATCTTCATCAAAGATTGAAGCGCTATCTTTCAAGTTGTTATAAGTGATATCCGCATCGACACCCAGAACGAGGTTGCTTCCCGTGTCGAAGTTATATCCAGCATACAGGCCACCCAGGAACCCGTCTGGCTTCGTATTCAAAGCAGAGAAACCGTCTTCATCGTCGTATGCACTAAAGCGCGACTTGCCCCAACCGTAGCCAATCTGTCCACCAATATAGCCGCCAGTCCAAGAGAACACTGGTGCTGCTACAATTGGTGCGGGCTCTTGATAAACAATTGCATCTGCCGCATGCGCGCCAGAGATTCCGGCGATTGCGACTGTAGAAGCGAGCAAAATTGACTTGATGTTCATTTGTAATCTCCCCGCTCTCAATGAGAGCCCTAAAATTAATCACTTACATAAAGATAGCGCTCTTGACACAAAAGTCTGTAGCAATAAGGCAACACAACCATACATTGGGCAAAATATGCTGTTGCACCATTAGCGATGGTTAATGAAGCAATAAAAAACGGCCAATGCCCGCTTCTTTTATGCCGCCTTCTGTCTTTGAGAATATTTCTGGCGGCGGCGCCCGTTTCCGGCTTCAGCCTAACGGTATTCCCTTTTTGATTGGGAGAACCGGAGCAATGCTCCATCGATAATTTCGTACCCACCCCCTTCGATGCCTTGCTGCGCGTCTCCGGCGACTATATCTAAAATATGCTCGAGAACCGGGCCAGCTGCTGCCCCCCAAACGCCTACTTTCTACTTTGAGCGATACGCGCCACATAAAATACTGTTTTATACTGGTTATTGCCCGCTCTTTCCGCATACGGCTTGTCTCTTCGTGAATACCCTTAAGGCGAGACCAACTCGCAAACGAATCTTTGCAAGACGAACCTTGCCGGTCTTGCTCACGGTCTGGACAAACAGGCATCCGGCTTTTGCCCTCGGCCAGGTCCAGAGACACTGGCGGTTTTCCTCATTGGATGGCAGGACAATCAGATCAAAGACTAAGAAATATGACGCGACCCTGTTAGGCCCACCATTCTAACCCCAGATAGATCAAATAGTTAACTACTCTTGAGATGGCTATTACATAGTTCCTGTAAGTTCGATGCAGCTTATTTAAACCTTTATGTAACCCGCAATATCATATGGCAGTGGCCGGGATCTTCCGGAATTAAATCGGGGTTTTGCGATTTAGGGCGGGAAAACCCAGTTCTCTGTGAACTGAATTCAGTGGGAAGACCTTATAACGTTATGTTTGGCGCAATGAGCGCAATACCCGAAAACAACAGCAACACAAAAACCATGAAGCGTAAGGCTTTTGGCGAAATTTGGGGCGGCCAGCGCCGGGCCAGATAGGTCGATACCAGAACGGCTGGCAATCCGGCGAGCGCCCATAAAAACGCGTGATTATGCCAGTCACCATTTGCTGCAACGAGACCGAGGCGGAAGAACGAATTGAGTGAAAAAATCGCTACAAGCGTTTCCCGGATAACGCTGTGTGGTAACGGTTGCCTATAAAACTGGAATACCAATGGAGGTCCCGCAGTCGAAAACAGGCCGCCCATAATACCGCCCAGTGCGCCGAAAACGATAAATACAGCTCCATGCGACTGGTGGGCAAGCGGAGATGAACGTCGGATCAGTTGCAAACTCGACAAAATAATAGCGCTGCCAAGAAGAATGCGCAAAATCGATAGCGAAGAGGAAGCAAGAAGCTCAAGCAAGGCATAGCCGAGAACAATCATCGGTAGAGCGCCGGCCAGTGACAGGAGAAACGGCTTTAAAGCGATATCACGCCATCCGCGTGCCAAAACTATGCCGGCATTGGCAAGTGTCAGAAGACTGATGACGATTGCAGCTTCCGGCAAAGGCACAAGCCCCGTTACCGCAACGCCGCCCATCAGCAAGAGACCGAAAGCAAATCCCGTCAAGGTTTGCACATAAGCTGCCACAAACGCCAGCACAGCAAATACCGCATAAGCGGATATTGAGGTCATGTCTGGGTTCCGTGCCCGAGGCGCAGTACCCGAAATGGCTCCAGCCATTCAAGATCCGGCACTACACCCAAACCCGGTCCTTTCGGCAGTGAAACGGCACCGTTTTTTAACAAGGGCCAAGTTGGCACGACAGCATCGCGCAGCGGATTTGGATTAACGTCGATTTCCAGCAGCCCGTCTCCACCCGCAGCAGCCAGAATATGTGCAGAGGCTGTCAGGCCGATACCTGCTCCCAAAAAATGCGGACAATAGCGGCGGCCAGCCGCGAGTGTAGCACGCGCGACTTCATAACATCCCGTCGGCCCGCCCCATTTCGCCGCATCGGGCTGAATGACAGAAAGCTGCCCCGCACGGATCGCAGAGCGGAAAGACGATAAACCGACAAGATTTTCACCACCAGCCAATGGGGTCGCAGTCAGTTTGGCAAGTTTATTCCATACCACACGACTGGCATCGGCACGGACAGGTTCTTCCAGCCAGCCAATATCAAGATCAACCGTTGCAAGCAGAAAATCCCGGGCCATATCATGTGAAAAGCCCTGATTGGCATCTGCATAGAGTGTTTCACCGGGTTGAAGACTATGTCCAAGGGAGCGGATCAAAGCCAGATCACGATTAAAATCAAAGCCCACTTTGACCTTGAAATCACGATAGCCGTCATTGCGAGCTCGTGCGACGATGGCCTCGGCATCGCAAATGTGAATACCGCTTGCATAAGCACGCACTTCACTTTGTGCGTCCAGGGACAAGGCTTTGGCCAGCGAGACACCACGTCGCCGGGCAGTAAGATCCCAATAGGCCATATCAAACCCGGCAATGACCTGGGAATATGGCCCCACCTCCCCCGTCTGAAGAACAAGTATCTCGGTTTGCTTGTTTAATTGCTTCCAAAGACTGGCAGGATCAGGCAACGGCTTGTCAATAATACGAGGCGCTATGTCGGAAATGATCAATCTCGCGCGATGCTCTGCTCCGCAAGCTGGCCAGTTACACCAGATTTCCCCCCAGCCGACCAAGCCCGTATCATCTTCAAGCCGCACCAGTAAAGCCGGACGATCCCCCATGGTTCCAAAAGATGTAGAGACCGGTTTTTCGAGCGGCACACGAAAGACGTGGGCTTCGACTGATCGGACAACACAATTTTGCAAGGAATCCGGCTTATACATGAATCATCACCCTGCCAAAAAACCGCCATCGACAGCATAGACCGTGCCAGTAGCATAGCGCGAGGCTGGCATGGTTAAAAAGACGACAGCGCCCGCGACTTCATCCGGTTGCCCCCAACGTTTCAGTGCCGTCCGCGCAGAAATCCGGTCACGATGGGCCGTATCCTTGCGGCCTTCGCTGTTAATCGCCGTCTCAATATAACCCGGCGCAACCGCGTTGACACGAATGCCCTCCTCCGCCCATGCCAAGGCCAAAGCCTTGGTCAGCATGACGACACCGCCTTTGCTCGCACAATAAGCCGGTAGGCGCGGCAGTGCAGCAAATGCATTCATAGAGGCAATATTGACGATCGAGCCGCCAGACGCCGCAAGATGAGGCCGAAATGCCGTACAGGTGCGGAACGTACCGGTCAGGTTGACGTCCAGCACACGCTGGAAAGTCTCAATCTGGAATTCTTCATCCCGAACGAGAATACCCGCACAATTGACCAGCGCATCGACCTTACCAAACCGCGAGGCAAAAGCATTGACGTCATCATCCGAAGTGACATCCAGAACCGCGAGATCGGCTCCCGAAACCGAGGCCAAAGGCGAACGCTCAAGTGCGGACTGGTCATGACCTGTCGCCATAACCCGTGCGCCACGAGCGAGAAACAATTGGGCAATTGCCGAACCTATGTCACCCGCGCCACCAATCACCATGACCCGAAAGTCAGGTGGAAAGATAAAAGGATCGTCCATTTCGATCCTCAAATCCCAGCCAAAGCGACATATTTCAGTTCAAGAAAGCCTTCGATACCGTAGGAAGAACCTTCACGGCCCAGACCCGACTGCTTGACGCCACCAAAGGGTGCCATCTCGTTGGCAAGCATACCGGTATTGACGCCGACCATACCCGCTTCCAATGCCTCCGCGACCCGCCAGACACGCCCCAGATCGCGCGCGTAAAAATAGGAAGCGAGACCGAATTCACTGTCATTTGCCATGGCGATCACATCCTCCTCATTGCGGAACGTGATAACCGGAGCAAGAGGGGCAAAGGTTTCTTCCTTGGCGACTTTCATATCCTGCGTAATGCCGCTCATGACCGTTGGCTCGAAGAAAGTGCCGCCGAGCGAACTACGCTTGCCGCCAGCAAGAACTTTACCGCCTTTGGCGAGTGCATCGCTGACATGTTCCTCCATCTTGGCGACCGCCTTCTCGTCGATGAGCGGCCCTTGGCTCACTCCCTTTTCGGTGCCACGACCGAGCGTGATGGTCGATACTTTTTCGAGAAGCTTCGCAGTGAATTCTTCCGCGACCGATTCCTGCACATAGATGCGGTTGGCGCAGACGCAGGTCTGGCCCGCATTGCGGAATTTCGAGATCATGGCGCCTTCAACAGCTGCATCGATGTCAGCATCATCGAAGACAATAAAGGGGGCATTGCCGCCCAGTTCAAGCGAGAGACGCTTGATACCATCGGCAGCTTCCTTCATCAGCCAGCGACCGACGCTGGTGGAGCCTGTGAAAGTTATCTTAGCAATCTTCGGATTGTGGCAGAACTCCATGCCGATCGGTTGTGCCTTGCCTGTTATAACCGAAAATACCCCTGCCGGGACCCCGGCACGTTCGGCCAGAACAGCCAGTGCGAATGCTGAAAGCGGAGTCTGTGCTGCCGGTTTCAGGATCAGCGAACAGCCAGCAGCAAGGGCTGGACCAGCCTTGCGTGTGATCATTCCGTTGGGAAAATTCCACGGCGTAATAGCCGCACAAACGCCGACGGGCTGTTTGAGCACCATGACACGCTGATGCTGGTTGGGCGCAGGAATGATATCGCCATCGATGCGCTTTGCCTCTTCTGCGAACCATTCAAGATAGGCCGCATTGGAGAGCACTTCGCCCTTTGCCTCACCAAGGGGTTTTCCCTGTTCAGCGGTAAGGATCTGTGCAAGATCATCTGCATTTTCGACAATCAGTTCAAACCAGCGCCGAAGTATGCTGGCCCGCTCTTTGGCTGAGCGACGAGCCCATTCAGTCTGTGCCACTGCCGCCGCATCGATTGCCTGACGCACCACATCCACCCCAAGGTCTGGGACTTCTGCGATTACCGATCCATCATAAGGGTCCGTAACCGTAATGGTGCTTCCATTTTCCGCACTTATCCAGCGGCCAGCCACGTAGGCCTTGTCGACAAGAAGGGACCGGTCCTTCAGTGCTGCGATGGGCGATATTGTTCGATCATCCATAATATCATTCCTCCTTCAATCCGCAGTTCATGCAGCCGCATAACCGCTGGCGAAGTCCCCTTCGTTCTGGATGGTCTGAAAAGCAGGTATAGTGGGAGACCAGCGCGGCGCTTTTGCCTCGGTCAAAGAACTCAATGCTTTGACCACCGAAACCCCCTCACCGGACAGAGCCTGGGCAACAGCCGCAGTATCGGGAAAATGCGAACGGATTGCGTTGAGCCAGATGGTTCGGCCAGCCAGGAAACCGCCTGCGCCAGCGGCATAAGCATAGTCGAGCACACGCTCGAACTTCTCCGTCGCCGCACCACCAGACAGCAAGACCCATGGAATGCCAGCATCTGCACAGATTTTGCCAATCGCATCAAACTCCCTCTGAGCGGCAAGGGCCGCGTCACTGCCGTCGCGCGCTGGCAGGCTGTTTGCGGCAAGCGGGCTTTCAAGCTTCAGAAGATCGACACCATATTCGGGTTTCGCAAATTCACGCACGCTATCGATAACCAGTTCCGGCAGTTTTGTCGGAGATTCGACATAATCTACCGTGTGACCGGCGGAGCCAAGAAACGGGAATACGAGGAGTTCAAGCACGTAGGCAATGTCATGGCGACGGCAATCTTCACCGATCTTGCGCACGAACGCCTTTTGGTGGGCGATAACATCGGCTGACGCATCTGGCCTATACCATGCCAGAACCTTGACCGCATCACCGCCCAGACGACGGATTTTTTCGACGCTCCAATCGGCAATAACCTTGGATTTACGTCCGCCTTCGCTTTCCTCGGTGCGATGATCTTCCAATGTGACGATCAGTCCGCATTCCGGCGGCAAAACATCGATGGCTGCTGGAATGGCATAATTGGGGTCAAAAAGCATGGAGCTGCAATGCGGTGCGAGGTTTTCGACGAGCAGGCGCTTTGCCGTAAGAACCTCCTGGAACGTCACTTCCGACTTGTCGATACCACGGGCGGCAGCAATGGCTTCAAAAAGCGGCGGACGCTGATCCAGAGCAACCATGCAGAAATGCCCATTTTTATTGGCAAGGCGAGCGAGGCCACGTGTTTTTCCAAGTGTAAGCATTATGATACCTTTCAGGACAATTTCAAATCTTCGAGGGAGGGGATGGCGGCACGACCGCCGTGCCGTGTACATTTGAGGGCCGCGACCGCGCTGGCAAATCCGAGGGCATCTGCAATGCCCATCTTGACACCCATCGCAAAAGCATAAGCACCATGAAAAACGTCACCGGCTGCGGTGGTGTCGACAGCCGGTACGGCTGGTATTTGCATTTCATGTTGGCCAAGTGCTTCTCGCCAGACGATTGCGCTGCTGCCACGCGTGACCGCTACCATCTGGCATCCGAACCGGGCTGCCTGCGCCAGCGCATGATCAATATCGGCACCGCCAAAACCACGCAGGCCAGGCTCGGAGAAAATAGCGTGATCGGTCAGCGGAAGCAGACGCTCGAAGATAGCCGCATCGGCCACATCACCATCAAGAACTGTCGGAATGCCCCGCTGCCTTGCCGCTTTGAAGAGAGCTTCCGCGCCTTCCGGCCAGCGTGGGTCTGCCAGAACACAATCCGCAACCAGATCGGAAAGAGGAAGCCACGACGGATCGGATGGATACTCCCCGCGGAAATTGGCGATCTGGCGCTCACCATGTGCATCGACAATAATGCCGGATACGGAAGAGGCACCACCGTCGAAAAGTCGGAAATGACTGATATCGACGCCTTCTTCGGCAAAATCCTTTGCCATGACACGACCAGCGTCATCATTGCCTGCCCGTCCCCAGAAGGCGACCACACCACCAAGCCTTGCAGCGGTTACTGCAGCATTCGCCGCCATGCCACCAGGCTCGGTCAGATGCTGGCCAGCCCTGATTTTTTCGCTCCCCCCTGCGAAGGGCGTTTCAACTCGCCAGATGTGATCAAGCGCGGCGAGACCAAGGCAAACCACAGATGGAGAAGCATCTTTCGGCAAGATGGTGGCGAAGGTCATCGGATGGCCTTTCCATCCACGCTGTCAAAAAGATGGACTTTGCCCCCTTGCGGCATAAGGCCCAACCGGTCGCCAGTTTTTGGCCTGAGTTCCGGATTGACCCTTGCAATCGTTCTGGAACCCGCCAGATCGAAATGGATAAGCGTATCGGAACCAAGCGGTTCAACCAGATCGACAATCACCGGCAACGAATTGTTCTGATCGTCCACCGGCATAAAATGTTCCGGACGAATGCCAAGCACAGCCTCGTTTCTATCCTTGAGAGCCGTTGTGAGCGTATCGGATAGAGGGGCTGAAAGCTGCGGAGCACCATCCAGAACAAAACCGTTGTCGCCGCGCCGTATATTGAAAAAATTCATCGCCGGAGAGCCGATAAAACCGGCAACAAACTGGTTTGCAGGCGTCTCATAAACCTCTTCGGGACGACCAAATTGTTGTATCTCACCGCCTTTGAGCACCACGATACGGTCAGCCATTGTCATAGCTTCCACCTGATCATGCGTCACAAAGATCATTGTGGTTTTCAGTTCCTGCGAGAGCGCCTTGATCTCGGTGCGGACCTGTCCACGCAACTTTGCATCCAGATTGGAAAGCGGCTCATCGAAAAGAAAAACTTTGGGGTCGCGAACAATCGCACGTCCCATCGCGACACGCTGACGTTGACCGCCTGAGAGTGCTTTCGGCTTTCGTTCGAGAAAAGGATCAATATGTAATAGACCTGCTGCCCGGCGCACGCGGGTGTCGATCTCTGTTTTGCTCATGCCGCGCAATTCGAGCGCAAAGGCCATATTGTCATAGACCGTCATATGCGGATAAAGCGCGTAGTCCTGAAACACCATTGCAATATCGCGCTTGGAGGCCGGGACTGTATTGACATTCTTATCGCCGATGAAGAGGTCGCCCGAGGTTGATGGCTCCAGACCGGCGATTATTCGAAGCAGCGTTGATTTTCCGCAGCCCGAAGGACCGACGAAAACAACAAATTCTTCATCGGCAATCTCCAGATCAAGTCCTGGAATGATAGTCAGATCACCAAACTTCTTGACGATATTCTTGATAGTAATCGAGGCCATGTTGTCACCCAAACGAAAGGACAGGCTTGATGAGCTTGCCTTCGGCAAAGCGCGCGAAATTTTCCGGCAGCGTATCGAGAGCGAAGGCAGCATCGACCAGGCGGCGATAACGATCCTTGTTCGCACGTAGCAACTCGACATTCGCTGCGAAGTCACTGACCGGGAAATAGAAGGTACGGATCATGTAAAAATCCTTGCGTCGGAAAATTTTGTCTTCCTCAATGCTCCAGGGAGCCGAATTCTCTCCCACCAGCATGAGCGCGCCGCGCGGCAGTACCAGTTCTATGCCAAGATTGCGCGCCGCATGGGCGCCGGAACATTCAAAAATCAGTTTGAAACGTTTGTCACGAGCGCCAACCGCATGCGCTTTCGCGCCAAAGGAAACCGCTATCGCGAGCCGTTCTTCATTTGGATCGCTGATATGGATATTCTTGTAGCCAAGACTTGACAGCGCCAGCACAACACCAAGCCCAACCGGCCCCGCACCAGTGACCAGCACCGGCGCGTCTCCCTCAGGCGGGACGAGCGGCATCCCAAAGCGAACGGCATGGGCCGACGTTCCGATGGTGTCGAGAAGCAGAGGCGCTAGGTCATCCTCGATATCGTCGGGCACCGGCAGCAGACAGTTCTCCGGCACCGGTACATATTCGGCATAGCCCCCTGGTCGGTTCCAGCCGATCAGGCTTGAGACCTCGAGGCACATCTGCGTATCACCGGCCCTACATGCATCACAGTGACCGCAGTGAAGCGGAATATAGACAGCACAGCGTTGTCCATCACGCGGATGGCCCGGCTGCTCGACAACACCGAATATCTCATGACCGGCGGTAAACTCCGCACCTTTGTGCCAAAGCTTGAAATCCGATCCGCAAAGCGCCGTTCGCAAAACCCTCAGCAGAACCTCTCCTGATCCTACAGAAGGAATATCCTGGCTTTCTATGGTAATCTTGCGGTCGCCGTGAAAGACGGAGGCACGCATACGTGCATTTTTTCTATCAGTCATTCTGCTTATCCTTTAACGGCACCAAGCGTCAGTCCTGCAACGAGCCAGCGCTGAACGAGTATGGCGAGCGCAAGCGGCGGCAGCGCGATAAGGGTGGCAGCCGCCATCAACGAACCCCACTGGGTCGAACCCTCACCAACGAAATTGAAGGCAGCAGCAATCAGTGTCTTCGTGTCGGAATTCGACAGGATCAGCGAAAACAGGAAGAAGTTCCACGAGAAGACAAATGCAAGGATCGACGAGACAGCAACGCCCGAACCCACCAGAGGCAAGGCAATGCGCCAAAGAATTCTGGTCACCGAGCAACCGTCCATCTGGGCTGCTTCAAAAACACTGCGCGGAATATTGTCGAAGAATGGCAGCAATACCCAGATGACGATCGGCATGGTGATGACCGCATGGCTGAGGATCAGCGCCGTATAGGACCCGATGAGGCCAACCTCGCGGAACATGATATACCAGGGCAACAAAAAGAGCGTTCCCGGAGCCATACGTGCAGCAAGGGTGAGAACGGCAGGCCAAGTAATCCGCGACCACGACACGGCAAAGGCCGCGGGAATGCCGAACGCCAGACCGAGCAGGGTCGAACCGATCGTCACGATGAAACTGTTGACGGCATAGGAGAGGAACGGCGTCGTCTCCCAAAGGGTAACGTAATTCTCCAAAGTAGGCTGGAAGAACACCGTCGGCGGGTAGGCTGTCACCTCAAAAGATGGCTTGAAGGAAGAAAGCACCATCCAGACCGTTGGAGCCAGAATAAGAATGCCTGCAACAGTCAATTGAACCGTATTGAGCCAGTGCAGCCAGGTGCGGGGGGCTGATTGATCGTTCATCATCATCTCCTTACCAGGCAACTGCATTGCGCAGGCGATTGAGCATCAACACGGCGGCCAGTACGATGGCCGAAAGTGTAATCATCAGCGCGCTCGCATAACCGATATTGAAAAATTCAAAACCCACACGGAAACCATAGATATTCAGTGTGTTTGAAGCGTTGCCCGGGCCACCCTGTGTGGTGATGTAGATAATGTCGAAAAAGCGCAGCAGATCGACGCTTCGCAGCACTGCCGCGGTGACAATCGTCGGCAACAACAGCGGCAGGGTAATGCGACGGAATATGCGAAAAGGAGAAGCACCATCGATCTGCGCTGCTTCATAAACACTGGGTGGCAGGGATTGAAGACCACCAAGCACGATCAAGGCGACATAGGGGGCCCATTGCCACGTATCGATAAGCGCAATGGTCGGAATGACCCAGGTCGGGGACGCAAGCCATTCGGACTGCGGTAAACCGACAGATTGCAGAATATAGTTGGCGGCACCAAGAGACGGATCAAGAATAACGAGCCACATCATGCCGGCCACCACGGGCGGCATCATGAAGGGCGAAATGAGAAGTGAGCGCAGCAAGCCGGACAGCCGCTTGGAATGAAACAGCAGCATGGCAAGATATATGCCCGCGATAAGCTGGAGTACCATCGACAGCAGATAGAGCGCAAAGGTGACGTAAAGACCGTTCCAGAACTCACCATCAACCGCAAGTGCCGCATAATTGGCAGCGCCTGCAAAATGCGCTTCTCCTGTAGACGAGTAGGAATGGAACCCAAGCCAGATCGTATAAATCACCGGAAAGGCGATCATCGCAACGGTAAAGATAACCGCCGGTGCGGACAAGGCAGCAAGCTGCCGTCCCTGGCCATTGATGGAGCCTGGTGTCATGATTTGGTCTTTCGACTAACAATTGTCAGATACCGGGACATGCACGAGCATGCCCCGGCCAAGAGATTATTTGCGGGCAATCAGGCCATTAAGAGCATTGTCGGCTGCGGCACATGCGTCCTCGACAGATCGTTGCCCGAGAAGAACATCCTGCACGGCCTGCCCGATATAATCGCGCGATTCCGGGTTGGCGTTGATGGGATAGCCCACTTCGGATGATCCATTTGAGGCCAATACGCCAAGCGCTGCCTGCCAGCTTGCACGCACAGGCGCTTCGTCAATCCAGGCCTTATACTCTTCATCCGACGCAACAGACGAACGCGGCGAGGCAACACCTTGAATCGCCAGACGCTTTTGCATTTCAGGACTTGAAGCCCACTGCATGAAGTACCAGGCCGCATCCTTCTTTTTGCTGTTGCTGGAGATAGCCAGACCCCAGCCGATGGCTGTCGGGACCGTCCCCGCCTCGCCCGCCGGCAACGGAATAACATCGGTATCATTCAGGCGCTGCCCGCCCTCCATGATGGTGCGCAATTCATTAGAGGATTCAAAGGCCATGGCGGCACGACCACTGCGATAGAGCGCGGAAATCTGGTAAAAACTATAATTGGCAGCGCCGGGAGGCCCATATTCGCGCATGAGATTGCCATAATAGGCAATAGCCTCTTTCCCCTTAGGCGAGCATAGCGCCGACTTTCCATCAACAATATAGCTGCCACCCACATTGTGAAGCACATTGCTGAAAGTATAAGCGATTGCAGGCTTCAGGCCCCGCGACACAAAAGGAGTTACAGCACTATCGCACTGCTTGATCTTCTCGGCAGCAGCCTGAACATCCTCAAGCGATTCTGGCTTGGAAACACCGCATTTCTCAAAAATATCCGTGCGATAGTAGAGCAACGGCCCTTCAAGATTAAGCGGAACGCTGGTCAACTTGTCATCGAAAGTCGCAGCCTTGACAAGAGCGGGACTGATACCGGCAAAATCATATTCCGGCGCAACTGCGTTTTTTACATAATCTGAAAGATCCGCATACCAGCCCGATGCCGCAAACTGCTGACCTTCGCGCGAGGCAAGCGTCATGAAGACATCAACCTCGTCGCTGCCGGAGTTGAGCACGGTCACAAGGCGCTGACGCATCTGCTGTTCCTGATAGGAATCAACCTTCAGCTTGATGCCGGTCAAAGCCGTAAACTCGTCCTTGTAGGAAAGAACAGCTTGCGACCAGGGATTATTATTGGCCAGGAATGAAACCGTTTCACCCTCATGTGCCTTCCAGTCAAAGGCGAAAGCCGAAGTGGCTGTTCCTGCCAGCAACAAAGACAAGGCCAGAGCAGGTATAGAACGTTTTTTAGACATATGCTCCTCCACAAAGCCGCCCTCCAGCGGCAGATCATGCACTTCTCCCGAGCGCACCTAAATGTAACCGGTTACATAATTTATAATTCACATCAATGTCAACAGACCAGATGAACAAATTTTCAACCGAAATCGGCTATTTTTGTTTGACTTATCGCATTTCATTCCCGAAAAGCGTATGTAACGTTACATTTTTGAGTGATTTATGAAAAGTGATGAGAAAAAGACCGGCATAAGGGTCGTCGCGAAGCTTTCCGGGGTTTCCACAGCGACCGTTTCGCGTGCACTTAACAATCCACAAAGCGTAAGCGAAGATTTGCGCATAAAGATACAGCGCGTGATTGATGAAACCGGTTATGTACCTCACGGCATGGCCCGCGCCCTATCCAGCAATAGAACCCGCACGATCGGCGCGATCATTCCGACAATAGACAATGCAATGTTTGCCCGCGGGATTGAATCGTTACAGAAATTTCTGTCTTCGCGCGGCTATATGCTTATTCTCTCGACAAACGCGTATGATATTGATGTCGAACTGGAACAGGCGCGCAATCTGATTGGACGTGGTGTCGATGGATTGATTTTGCGTGGAGACTGCCACCATCAGGCGCTACGCGATCTGCTGGCAACGCGCGCAGTACCTTTTATCAATGTCGGCATCTATAACCCGGCACAGCCCTACCCTAGTATAGGGGTCGACAACGAGGCTGCCGCATATCGCGCCATGATGCACCTTATTGAAATTGGTCACCGTCGTATTGGCGTGGTGAGTGCACTTCAGCGCAACAATGATCGTGCCAGTGCGCGAATGAGAGGGTTTCGACGAGCACTTTCCGAACACGGGCTGGAACTGCCAGAGGCTTGGCATATTGAAGTGCGCTATACGCTTGATGACGCACGCGATGCCGCACGACAAATCCTGCTCGGCAAGGATGTACCAACAGCGATTGCATGCGGCAATGACGTCCTTGCCTACGGCGTGATGCTCGAAGCAGAACGACGGGGCTTGAATATCCCTGGAGACCTCTCTGTTGTCGGGTTTGACGACCTTGAGTGGAGCCGCCATCTCCGCCCTTCCCTGACGACGCTGCACATTCCGACGGATTTAACCTGGAAAGGCGCTGGCGAATACATTCTGGCCCGTCTCGATGGACACAATGTGCCTACGCATTATGAAGTGGATTACGCTCTCATAGTCCGAGAATCCACCGCGCCACCCAAATAGTTAAAACTGTCCGTGTCGCTTTGTAAGCCGTATTAAAGCTGACAGTTTTCGCGTGCCAGAAAATCGAACTCGATTTCCAGTTGATCCTTTTCGATCATGATCCATCGTCACCTGCAAAACCCCAGAAGGACTCGATTTGGCCTTTAATGATCCTGATCAAGAATGCACGCACGTGTCTCATCCACGAAGAATGTGTTCAATTACTTCAGATCAACAGTCAACTTATCAATGACAGGACGCAATTCAAAAGGCTGCCCATCCGATCCAGGGAGCCGGTGTGGAGCGATCTATATCCAGACCAACGCTTCTAAACCGTCTGGCGCAACCTTTTCATAATCGATGCGTATACCCCTAATGTTTCCTTCTCAGGTTTGTGGATTTACCCGCTAACGTGCTCAAGTGCTATGTTCAATTCACCCGTGCCGCGGGGGTCCGGGTAACGCAAGAATGCCCGCACCCAGCCATGGCAGGCCTGCGTTTCCCTCTAAATTAATTGAGCTTATGCCGAGCGTACCATCTGCGATTGGCTGCCAAGTCCGGCGATGGAAAGTTCCATCTTCTGCCCCGGTTGAAGATAGACGGAAGGCTTCATGCCCATACCTACACCGGGAGGCGTACCCGTTGTAATGACGTCGCCAGGCTGTAGTTCCATGAATTTGCTGATGTAGGAAACGAGGAACGGAACGGCAAAAATCATCGTCTTACTGGAGCCGGACTGCATAACCTTGCCATCAACGCTCAGTTCCATCGCGAGATCGCTGGTATCAGTCATCTCATCGCGGGTCACAAGCCATGGGCCAAGTGGGCCGAAAGTTGGCGCGCATTTACCTTTAAGCCACTGCCCTGTGCCTTCAAGCTGCCACGCCCTCTCCGAGACGTCGTTGCAGATCGTATAGCCAGCGACATAGGACAAGGCGTTTTCTTCTGAGACATTATAGGCTTTCTTGCCGATAATGACTGCAAGTTCGACTTCCCAATCAAGCTTGGTCGAGCCTTGTGGTCGAATGACATCGTCATTCGGTCCGACAATGCAATTGGGAGTTTTTGAAAACAGGATGGGCTCCACCGGAATGGGCATTCCCGA
This sequence comes from Brucella sp. BE17, assembly GCF_039545455.1. Lineage (NCBI taxonomy): Bacteria > Pseudomonadati > Pseudomonadota > Alphaproteobacteria > Hyphomicrobiales > Brucellaceae > Brucella > Brucella sp. BE17. The sequence goes on from NZ_CP154468.1 coordinate 887,157, forward strand.
TTCCTCCGCATGGTCGGCATAATTCAGGCCGACTGCAATGAAGTTTACCGGAGTGGGGACACACGCACCAATGCGCACGCCCGGATCGACAACGGGAAGTGAAGTATGATCGAGTTGGCTGATCTTTTTGATAATCTCGTCAGAAAGATTGCTGCCTGAAAAATCGCTCACCACCTGTGAAAGGTCACGGATCGTGTTGTCCGGTGCCATCAAGCCCGGCTTTTCAGCGCCATTATCACCATATCTGAGCAACTTCATATCTGATTCCCTTCTGAAGCAACGGCCACGCCTGTCGTCTCGGACGCAACGTAAGCCGACATATGTGCAACGATTTCACCACGGACCATTGGAACACAGTCTTCAGGAAACTCCTGAACGAACTCCATTTCGGCTGACCTGGCGAGATCAATGAATTCTGCAAGTCTTGCCATCGCACCTGTGGTGAGGTCATGCAAAACAATTAAAGGATGGTCTTTGCCTTCACACATGTGAAGTGCTTTTTCGACCCAGGTTGCAGGCGTTTCCCAGTCACGTGGCACGACATTCCACAGGACGCAGGTGAACTTCCCGTCTTTGAGATATTCGACTGCATTCTGATCGAGAAGATCGTGATTTAGAAACCCACCGCCGCCAAAAGGGCGAAAGAATTTGCGCTCGTCTGACAGATCACCTATCAGCTCCTGTGTCTTGCCAATCTCGAATGCGGATGCTGCCTCATGCTTGCCAAGTCCAAGCGGAACAAGGTGGTTGAAGGTGTGGTTGCCGATCCAGTGGCCTTCCTCTTTTGCTCTGCGAACGACGGCGCGACGCGCAGGATCGCGCAGCTTATCTCCAACCACAAAGAAGGTTGCCTTTACATTCTTCCTGGCGAGCACGTCCAGAACCAAAGGTGTTACTTCCGGGTCAGGACCGTTATCAAAAGTCAGAGTAATTGGTTTGGGCATGTGCGCGATATTTCCTATGCGGCGGCTTTAGAAGAGGCGTTTTTCCATCCCGCGATCTGCCTCTCGGCGGCTTGCACGATCAGATCAAACAGAATGGCAAGGAAAAGAACTAACAGGATAGCTGCAAACACCCGTGGGCTGTCGAGCATCGTGCGGTAGCGTGAAATCAGAAAGCCGACACCAGCCGTTGACATCAGCATCTCGGCAACCACGACACCGACGATGACGAGCGCGCCACCAATGCGCAGCGAAGATAAAACCGTCGGCATGGTCGCAGGCACCAGAACCCGCAGAATCTGCTGACGTTTCGATGCTCCCATACTGCGCGCTGTCGTCATCAAGTTCTTGTCGATCGTCTGCACACCCGCAGCCGCACCAAGCATCGTTGGCAAAAAGCCATAGACACTGGCAAAGACTATCTTCGACTGCATGCCAATCCCGAACCATGCCGTGAACAACGGGTAAAGAACGACGAGCGGCACGGCATAGGCAGCCGACACCATTGGCAGAAACAGCTTGCGCGATTTTACCGACGAGCCAAGCAATATGCCGCAGGAAATGCCGCCGCCACAGGCAAATATCAGTGCGACGCCAACTTCTTGAAGGGTAACGAGAAGCTGGCTCCAATATTCACCGAGCTCCCCGTAAAGCGCCTGTAGGGTCAGCGAAAGCGGTGGCAGGAACAATGTCGGGATCAGCCCCATTCCTGGCAGCACTTCCCATGCTGCAATCAGGAGGGCAACAATGATCCATCGAGTGGTTCTGGCAGATGGACAGGTCATGATTTCAAGCCGTTCTGATCTGTTCCCAGATCCGGTTGCGGATCTTGATGAATTCAGGCTCCGACGTCATTTCAAACGTGCGCGGCCGCGGCAAGTCGATATCGATCCGGTCGATGATCTTGCCGGGACGTGCCGACAGGACAATGACATGGTCGGACAAGTAGATCGCCTCGGTGAGACTATGAGTGACAAACATGATGGTCTTGCCTGTTCGCTCCCATATCTGAAGCAGTTCGTCACCCATCACCATACGTGTCTGCTCGTCGAGCGCGGCGAACGGCTCATCCATCATGAGTACTTCTGGATCCTGAACAATACCGCGTGCAATCGAGACGCGCTGTTTCATGCCACCCGAAAGTTCATGTGGATAGCGGTCTGCAAATTCGCCAAGACCAACCAGCCCCAGCGCTTCGTTTGCCTTGCGTTCACGCTCGCCTGCCGCCACACCTCTCAGCGCCAGCGGGAATTCGACATTTTTCCTCGCTGTAAGCCACGGAAACAAATTTGCTTCCTGGAAAACCACGCCGATGCGCTCGGGATCGGGTCCATGAACCGGTTTTCCAGCGACCCTGATCTCGCCTGAAGATGGTGTGGCCAGACCAACCAGCATCATCAGCAGCGAGGATTTACCGCAACCGCTGGGACCGACCACCGAGACGAATTTTCCGGACGGAACCGTAAAGTTGATATTATCCAGTGCATGCGTGGTGCGCCCGCTACTGGTATGAATCTGGGTAAGGTTCGTAATTGCAACGCTGTCGATACCTGTCGAGGACATCGTTATCTCCTCCAATGCTCAAGCCTAGTTTCCACCATCCTGATCGCTTCGTTGAAGGCGATCGCAAGGACGGAGACAATCAAGATTCCGGCAAGCAGTCTGTCGATCATAAAATTCTGGCCCCATAAGCCGATCTGATTGCCGATGCCGGATCTCGAGGCATACATTTCGGCGAGCAGGATTCCGGTAAAGTTAAAGATCATCGCCAGGCGTACGGCTTCAAGAAGAACAGGAGCCATACTCGGGGCGTAAATCCGCCATAGGCTCTGACTAAAAGACGCGCCCATTGCCCTTCCCACCATCAAATGCTCACGCTTTACGGAGTCCACAGCTGCAAAAGCGGTCATCATCATGATGAAAATTGCCGAAAACACGCCAAAAGCGACTTTCTGGCCCATCCCTATTCCGAATGCGAGGATGAACATGGGCAGGAAGATGGACTTGGGAATACTGAAAACGAAGAAAATCAAAGGCTTGAAAACTTCGCTTGCATAAGGCCTTTCAGCAATCAGCAAACCCAATACTGCACCTGCCGGCACGGCGATCAGGAAGGCCAGCAATGTCTGGATCAGCGTTGTTGACAGATGCCCTCTGAAGGCGGCGTTGCCCAGCAGATCAGCAGCGGTCGAAATTATCTTGCTGGCTGACGGCAGCAGTCGTGCATCCACGATCCCGAAACGGGAAGCTGCCTCCCATGCCAGAAAAAAGATAAAGACCAAGCCTGTCCTGATGAGCCAATCTGGCATTTTCGACTGCTCCATCGGGCTTACTTCGTTGGAACTGGCTTGAAGCGGGTCTCTATGATGTCGGCAGCCGGAGCAAGATCGCTCATTCCGCCGATGACAGCCAGATCGATGGCAGCCTGCGCACCCTCAACAGTCATTGCACCATCCGCAGACAAGCGCTTGAACTGCTCCTCGTATTCTTGAACAGCCACATCGCGCTCGATCTGGTTCAGCTCCATCAGCAGATTGATTGCTTCTTCCTTATTGGCCTGAAGATATGCGACGCCGCCATAGATGGCATTGAGAGCTTTCTGAACAAGTTCCGGCTTGCCTTCAATGACAGCATCGGAGGCTGCCCAGCCTGCATTGAGATGCTTGGGGATTTCAGCACCAAAGTCGATTAGCGAACGTCCTTGGCCGCTCTGTATCACCTGAAAACTCAGTGGCGAGAAAATGACTGCGGCAGAGACATTACTCGAGATCAGATTAGGTACGAGACCGCCGCCGCCAAGCGGAATCGGATTGAAGTTGATCTTCTTGTCATGAAGGGTCCAGCGGGCGAGGAAGTCTGAAAGGCTGCCTGCTGAAGTGATACCGACATTAGCGCCATCAAGCCCCTGCACATCTTTGATATCACTCTCAGCGGAAACAATAAGGTGCCAGCCATAATTGGCATCGGAACCTTGCGCAATCATCTTTGCATTAACGCCACGCGTGCGCCCAGTCGCCACGATCGAAGGCTGGATCGAGATGATATCGGCAGCATTGGCGGCAAGCGCCGTGAAAGCCTCGCCACCGCTCTGATAAACCGTCAGTTCCGCGGCAATACCTTCCTTCTCAAACAGGTTCTGTCTCTGGGCCGTTTCAGCAACAACCGTTGGCCACCATGCCTGCGTGGCCAGACCGATCCGCACGGTTTCCTGCGCAGTTGCGACAGAAGACATGGCGGTAATTGCAAAAGCTGCAACTGAAACCTCCGCAATGAGCTTCAATGATTTCGCCTTCAGAGATTTTCTCGAAAATTGCATCATGATTTCCTCCCAAATCAGCTTTTGCTATTCAAAAGCCTTTCAATTTCAGCACGTGACAGGACATCGCCATATTTAAGTTCGATGTCCACCAGTGCCTGATTATGAGCTTGCCGGTCCCGGTCGGCGACAGCCTCACGGCAAACGACAGCTTTATATCCATATTGACAGGCATCCACTGCCGTTGCCCGGACGCAGCCACTCGTGCTTGTGCCGGTGATCACGACTGTATCAATGCCTAGCGCCGTCAGACGCGCATCGAGATCCGTTGCAAAGAAAGAACTTGCATATTTCTTGGAAATGACCGGATCATCCGGCAGGCGATTGAGCCTGTCATCCAGCTCCACGCCCCAGCTGCCCTTATGAAGGGTTGAAACGCCATCGATCTTGCTGCGCCAGTTGGTCGCTTCCGCCTCTGCCTGCGTTTCGTAACAAATGATCATGTAAAAAACAGGCAGACCGTGCTTTCGGAAACTATCCGTAAGATGGTTTGTTTCCGTAATCTCAAGGAGCGAGTCGGAACCGAGCTGATGTTCGGGGACAGTAAACGCCTTGCAAAAATCCACAACCACGAGCGCGGGGGATTTGCCAAAGCCACTACGTCCGGCAAAACCACGCATAGTCAGGCTTTCAAGCGTCGTCATCTTAACCCTCCCATCGATCTCCTGCAATCAGAATAGGGACAAGTTGACACCCGAAACAATATAATGTTTTAAGAAAAGGTTTTTTCCAATAAGGAAATAATCATATGGATCGCATAAACTTCCCATTTGATAATATCCCTCTGAAATCACTACGTATTTATATATCAGTGGTTGATGCGGCCAGCTTTTCTGAAGCTGCAAAACAATTTCGCATTGGGGTGCCTGCCGTGAGCAAGCACATATCGCTTCTTGAAGAAAGCATGGGGGTAGCTCTCCTTCTGCGGACAACACGCAAAGTAACGGTGACGGAAGCAGGCCGCGAATTTTATGGCAGGTGCCTATCCATTTTGCGCATGGTCAGCGAGGCGACTTCATCTCAACACTCGGGTCATATCCGCATATCAGCAGCACCTTCCGTCTCATCCTCTATCCTCAACCCCCATATGGGCAGGTTCCTGACCGAGCACCCCGATATTACCATTGATTTCTTCGTAACCAGTGCCTTGCCTGATCTGATCCGGGACAGGATTGACGTCGCGATTGTCTTGCGTGAATGGCCCGGTGTGAAACTCAGTCACCGGAATCTGGGCACGATGAAGCGTGTTCTATGTGCCTCTCCTGGCTATATCGAGACGCATGGTGCGCCAACGGATCAAATGGAAATCCGCTCGCACCGTGTCCTGATGAGCCTGCTGAAGGGCGAAGTCGATCCATGGGTCTGCATTGACGAGGGCAAAAGGCGAACTCTTTCGGTAAGACCAGTGATGCTAAGCGACAACGGCGATACCATTCGCCAGGCCTGCATCCAAGGAGCTGGAATTGCCAATCTCTATCGTTTCCACGGGCAGGACGATATCGACGCTGGTAATCTTGTTGAAATTTTGCCTGAGATAGAGATCGAGCCGGTTGGCCTTTACGCAGTGATGCCGCACAAAGATATGATCAACCGGGCAACCCTTTCATTTCTGGATTTCTTTCAACAGATCATTGAGGAAGGGCCATGGAAACATCATTAGGATAGGGACTCATTCTACTCCATGCGATTACAGCTGATATGAGCACGATAGCTGAGAGATAATTTACAGCAAGTCTATCATATCTATTTGCGATGCGCCGCCTGTTCTTGAGTTTGCAGAAAAGCCGCTCGATAACATTCCTGCGTAGATAGGCTTTTCGATCCAAAGGGTATAGTGTGCTGGATGCGGTAGACGGCGGGATCACGACCTTGATATTTGCCTTTTTTCAAGCCACTGAGTGAAGCTGCCTGCATCATAATCTTTGTCAGCCAGCAGACGCTTTGTGGGGCGCGCGACTTTCATTAACGGGATGGCCATTTTGACGTACGCAACATTGCTGGGCGTTAAGCTGACGGCGTCGGGTCTGCCGCATTCATCGGCCAAACAATGGATTTTCCGCGGATTTTGCATGTGGTTCCACCGCGTGAAGTGCTAATCGCTAGCGCCGACGCCCCCTTTTGAGCCTTGGGCAAGACAACGAACAAGTTTTCACCTGAAGTCCGCCGACGCGCCATCAGTATGGTGTTGGATCACGAGGTACAACACCTGTCGGGGTGGGCGACCGTTTCGTCTATCGCGATGAAGATTGGCTCTTCATCTGCCACGCTGCATTAATAAGTAAAGAAGAGAGAGATCGACAGCGGCAAACCAGATTTTACGCAAAGCCTCGGCTTATACGGCCTGTGCGTCCAGCATGGCATAATATCGTTACTTGGCCTCAGCTTGGAGGGTATATTGCTGATGAGCTAAAGGAGCGACGGTTGTTGAACCAGCCGACCCATTCCAGCGCAGCGAACTCCACAGCCTCGAAGTTACGCCACGGCCCACGTCGATGGATGACCTAGGCCTTGTAGAGACCATTGATCGCTTCGGCGAGAGCGTTGTCGCAGGAACCGCCAACACTTTCGACAGACGGCTTGATGCCTTCTTCCCCCAGCCTTTCGGAATAACGAGCGGACCCATATTGTGAGCCGCAGCCGGAATGATGAACCAGCCTGCCACGGTGAAGGGGCCGCCGATCATGCTGTGCCTGGTCGAGGGCATCGGGCACAAAGCCCGCATGAGCAGTCCCGCTTGCCCGACAGCTGACGATGCGGCGAGCGGAGGTGACGATCAAAGAAGCCACGTAGACGAAGCCCTGCCAGATCGCTACATAGCGGAGATCTAAAAGCCGCGGCATGTCCGGTGCGGGCGCATAGAACTGGCGGTTCACCCGGTCGAGCGGACATGGCGCGGTCTTGTCGCCGGTCGTCGTGCGGATCGATTTGCCGCAAAAGATGCCCTGTAGCCCATCCTCTCATAGGCCGAGCGACAGTTCAGCGGTCTACTCTCGAGCATATCAAGAGAGAGTTCGTTGAGAGCGCCCCGAATCCGTTGCTGCGCATCCTAACCTTAAGATAGCCGCCCTCTGGGCCCGATTCTGTCCGTTACCCTATATCTGTGCACCTTTAATGTTCGGAACCATGAAGGACAGTAAGGTAATCGTCGCGATAAGCAAGAACGAGGAAGCCCAAATCTTCCAAGTTGCCGATTACGGCCTCGTCGCGGACATATTTGACGCTTTGCCGCAAATTGCAAAAGCAATCTGAGTGATAGTGGAAACTAGTGTAGCAAATCTCCAAATCGTATCACTTCGCAGCAAGGCTTCGATCGAATTTCAAATTCAAAGCCACGTTAGTAAAACATTGAGTCAACAGTGGTTAACGGTTCTGAAGTTCCTGAACGAAGATGCCATATCAATGATAGGAACTTCTAATCCACCACACGAAAAAAGGGGCTCTGTTGCAAATTTTTTCGGCGTTTATAGAGGTCCTTAGTTCTGGCTGCACTTATGCTGCGAGTTCGGCAAAGGCCTCGAATGGTGAGCGGTTGTTGGTGGCGATCTTGTACGGAACACCATTGCTTGCGATCGCTTTCTTAAAGAAACGTCTCGCAGCGCTCAGGTTCTGCCGCTCGGATAGCATTAATTTAAGCGTTTGGCCGTCACGATCAACAGCTCGGCAGAGATAGGTCCGTTTTCTTTTGATCCTTATATAACTCTTATCAACATGCCATATTCCAGATGTTGATTGTTTGCGGATTTGCGCCTGAGTCGCAATCGGAGGCGACTAACGAACAAACTGGGGTTCAATGTCGCGGGGTCAATGCCCACGCCACTTTCAGTTATGATTTCGTTAGGTCACGATAGGAAATCGGATAGCGGACATAAAAGAAAATACCATTAAGAATGAACCTTTGCGGAAGTGGGCTCTTTTGAAAGCGTCGGCCATCCACTCTCACCTCACTCAGCCATCCGCGCCAACCGGGGCAATGTCATTCGTTATAAAAGGAAAGTCCACTTGTCGGCGCAGTCTTCTCTAAAGAAAGCCGCTCTCTTACATCCGCGCGAGAAGATCATCGCGCGCAGACACGCAGTGCTCCTGCACGACGCGCCCGGCAAGGTCAATATCGCGTGATCTGACGGCTTCGACAATGCGTCTATGCTGGCAGACGATTTCTGAGATCCGCGCCTTACTAAGCCCAAAGCGGCTACGCAGATTGATTACCAAATCCCATCCTTGGTCGAGGATGTATGAAGCCTCAGGATTATCTGCGACTTCTGCAATAAAGCTGTGAAATTGTTTATTTGCTTCAGACATACGCTCGTCCACTCCCGCGGCGGCGGCCTGTTCGTGGCGAAGGGCAAGATCAGCCAAATGATCAAGTTGCGCATCCGAGATGTTCAGTGTTGCCCTGCGAACGAGCATGCTCTCGATCGCTGCGCGCGTGTCGTGAATATCGGCTACGAATTTAGCCGTGACCGGTCGGAGCACGGCGCCCCTGTGAGGTTCGAGAGTGACCAGCCGCTCGCCCGAGAGCTGAAGCAACGCTTCTCTGACCGGAATGTGACTCGTCCCATAGCGCTTGCTCAGCTCGTCGACACGCAGCCTCGAGCCGGGCGAAAGATTGCCCAGAACAATATCCCTTCGGATCGCAGCCAGAAGCCTCTCGGCAATCGTCCCGGATAATGGATTGGCGCTGCTCAAATCAATGCTCCTTTAGCGCGTCTGTAAGCCGAGAATACACCATTTGCAAACCAGACGGAAAGAGGGTTGCAGATATTTCTATATTATATATAATATCTAATGCAAGGTGGAGGCCTTGATTTCGCGGCGAGGTGGACGCGATGAAAATGGGAGGAAAATGATGACCGATGCGAATGAAACCGGACAGGCGGGTGCCTTGCAGATCAAGCGACGGCAAATCCTGCAGCTGGCGGGCGTCGGCGCGGCTATGGCGCTGCTGCCGGGAATGGCTCGCCCCGCTTTTGCCGACGAGAAGGCCGTGAAGGGCGGAATCCTCCGGGTCGCCGCTCCTTTCAATCCTTCCAGTCTGGACCCTGTTACCAGTGGTGCTGGCTCCGACCACATGATCCTTTATTCTATCTACGATACGCTGGTGGATTTCGAGCCGGCGACCCTGCGGCCTATTCCGGGTCTTTCGACCGCGTGGGAGTTCGAAACGCCGACGAAGCTCGTCATGACATTGCGCGAGGGAGTGACGTTCCATGACGGGACGGACTTCAATGCGGAGGCGGTAAAAGCCAATCTCGATCGCGCCATGACGCATAATCGATCGACGGCGAAGGGCGACATATCATCCATCGAATCGGTCGAGGTGCTCGATACCTACAAGATCGCCATCAATACTAAATATCCCGACACTGCGCTGCCTCTCATTCTGGCAGACCGCTCCGGTATGATGGTCTCGCCAGCTGCTGTAGAAAAGGCCGGAGGCACCCTTGATCGTGCCCCTGTGGGTACCGGGCCATTCCGCTTCGAGCGCTGGGACGACGGTGATGTGGTGCAGCTCATTCGTTTTGATGATTACTGGGACCCCGAACTGCCGCACCTTGATGGCATCACGTTCCGGGTTATCACGGATTTGAATACCGGACTGCGCTCGGTGATCGCGGGCGAAACGGATTTCTGCTACCGGCTCAATCCGCAGCAAAAGCTGGTGGCAGACCGAGCGGGCAAGCGGGTCGTCGTCCGGACTTCGCCTACTGTCGCCAACTATCATATTGTCTTTAACTATAGCAAAGCGCCTCTAAACGATGTGCGTGTGCGTCAGGCCATCAATTTCGCTGTCGATCGAAACGCTTTCAACGAGGCAGCTATGCTCGGGCTTGGCGTTCCAGCACAAACATTGCTGCCGCCGGGGTACTGGGCACACGACGACTCGCTCAACGATTTCTATACCTTGAATCGCGACAAGGCTCGGGCGCTGCTGGCGGAGGCGGGATATGCAGACGGCCTGAACCTGCAATACTACAGCAATGCTGACCAATCCTCACAGCAGCGCGCCGAAATTATCATGGAACAATTGCGCCAGGTCGGCATCCGCTGCTCGCTTGTCACGGGCTCGAATGCCGATATGTTCCAACGATTCATGGTTCGCGGCGAAGGCGACGCGATTATGGTCAACTGGACCGGCCGCCCCGATCCGGTGCAGGGCTTTCTCTTCGTCTATGGTGAGCAGGGCGCGAACAATGCGGGAAAAGTGCCGCCTCCCCCGGAACTCGCCGCCGCCATCGCCAAGGCACAGGCCGGTGTAACACAGGAAGAACGCAAACCAGCCTTCGCGGAGGCCGAGCGCATCATGCTCGAGCATGCTCTTTCCTGTGAGGTGGCTTTCGTTCCCGCCATCGAGGTCCACCGACCAAATGTGGGCGGCTACGAACCAAATCTGCTTGGAAAGCCGAAGTTCAATCGCCTGTTCCTCAAAGCCTGAAACCCTTCCTCGCGGAGCCGTGCATAGCCGGTCGGAGTCCCGGAGATGCACATTTGCCGCCTGGCATTCAGGTGGTGGGCGATCGCCTCGTGTCAAACCAGAGATAGTTCTATGAAGATTGCTCGCCTTAAAATTCTGCATGCCGCATCTGGATGGCGGGTCACGTCGTTTCTGAAGATAGAGACCGCCTGCGGCATCGTCGGCTGGTCAGAGTTCAGCGAAAATGTCGGAACGCGCGGTCTTTCGGCCACGATCCTTGCCCTTGGCGAGAAAATCATCGGTGAGGACCCACGGCGCGTCGAATTGGTCACAGCCATTCTGAACACCACGATAATACCGGCCTGGAGCGGTATCAATCAGCATGCCGTCGCCGCAATCTGCAACGCGTTGCTCGATATCAAGGGCAAGGAAATGGGTGTGCCCGTGCATGCGCTTTTCGGCGGCGCGGTTCGTGACCGCCTACCACTTTATTGGTCGCATTGCGGCACATACCGGGTGCGCTACGCTGACAGCCTGAACCTCTCGCCCGTCAAGCGGATCGATCAGTTGCAGGCGGTCGCCGCCGAGGTTCGGGAGCGCGGCTTCCGGGCACTGAAGACCAATGTGATGATGATAGAGGACGGCAGCCTTGCCAATTTTCGTCCGGGCTTCGGCTCTACACCTGGCTTTCCGGAACTCAATCCACAGCCCGAAGTTTTCAAGGTTCTCGACCAGACGCTGAAGGCGCTGCGAGAGGGGGCGGGTGACGATATCGAGATCATGCTCGATGCAAATTTCAATTTCCGCCCCGAAGGCTATCTCCAGCTCATCCGAACCGTCCGGCCGCATCGTTTGACGTGGCTGGAACTGGATTGTTATGACGCGGCGGCGGTGACGGCAATGCGCAGGGAGGCAGGATTCCCCCTCGCCACGGGAGAGTCACTGTACGGCAGACGCAGTTATCGGCCATTTCTGGAAGCGGGGGCCATGGATATCGCCGTCGTGGATGTCCTGTGGAACGGCGTACTGGAGGGTCTAAAGATCGCTGCTCTTGCCGATGCCCATGACGTCAACATAGCGCCGCACAATTTCTACGGCTATCTCGCCGATCACATCAGCGCCCATTTCGCGGCCATGATACCCAATCTCAGAATGCTAGAGATTGATGTCGACGACATCCCCTGGAAAGGCGAGTTCGTCACCCATTACCCGGTGATCGAAGACGGCCACATGCTGGTACCGACACGGCCGGGATGGGGCACGGATGTCGATGAGCAAGCGGTGAGGCGTTATCCTGTAACCTGGTGATATAATGATAACCGACATAGACAAGCCAAGTCAGACCCGCACCGAAGAAACGGTGCCATCTCCTCTTCTGGACGTGCAAGGTCTCGGCATCAACTTCCACACCGCGCGCCATCCACTTTCCGTCGTGCGCGACGTGACATTCGCCATTCGACCCGGTGAATGTGTGGGACTGGTAGGGGAAAGCGGATGCGGCAAAACGGTCACCGGCCTTGCATTGATGGGTCTGTTACCACTGCGAACCAGCCGTTTTGCCGGACGCATCCTCTTTGCCGGCGAAGATCTGCTGTCGCTTTCCGAGCGGCAGTGGCGCCGCATCCGCGGCCGCCGTATCGGCATGATCTTTCAGGAACCCATGAGCGCGCTCGATCCGATCTTCACGATCGGCGAGCAAATCAGCGAAACCTTGCGAACGCATTTCCGCATTGGCCGGGCCGAGGCGCGTGATCGCGCTATCGAAGCGCTGACCAAGGTGGGCATTCCCGAACCCGCCACACGCTATGACGCCTATCCGCACGAGCTGTCGGGCGGAATGCGCCAACGAGCAATGATCGCCATGGCGATCAGTTGCGAACCAGATCTGCTGATCGCCGACGAGCCGACGACTGCGCTCGACGTTACCGTACAGGCGCAGATCATGGACGTTCTGGGCGAGCTCAGCGCGCGTTCCGGCATGGCCATGCTCTTCATCAGCCACGACCTTGGACTCGTCTCGCAGACGTGCAGCCGGATTGTCACCATGTATGCGGGTGAGGTGGTCGAAACGGGAGTGAGCGACGACATGCTCACGCGTCCCCGCCATCCCTATACATCCGGTCTGCTGCGATCTCTTCCATCATTCACGCCAAGGAAAGCACGATTGCCTTCCAT